>JBLIKQ010000063.1:0-13374 GCA_047635475.1 Porticoccaceae bacterium | reverse complement strand
TAATTAGTCAAAGCCTTACAATCCCCATATCCCAATCTATCAACATCATTGGCAAGCATTGGCTTCCATCCACCAATACCCACTTGGATGCTCACATATCTTGATTTTTGCTGAACATAATTGTAAATTAATTTTGCTTTTTCAATTGGATTTTTTTCATCTCCAACGAGAGTTCGCATTTTTGTTTTTGTTTCGTCTGATAATGCGGTTGTACCAGCCAAAATAGCCTCTGAATACCATTCCCCAAATTCTTTCCAGGTTTTTGCCCTGCCATCTACATCCTCTAAATGAAAAACTTCTAAACCCATCATTAATTTCGGAAAAATGGCACCAAAAGTAGGGCTATTATCTTCCTGTTTTTGGGCTAAAATATTGGTAGCAGTATAAGATAGTTGCGTATCAGTATCTATCGTTTTTTGAATATTAAAACCTGAAAAATTAAACTCTAGTTTTTTAAACCCAAGATCATTAGGATAATTTACATTTAAAATACTTTTTTCAACGCTTACGTAAAAATTACTTAAAGGATACCATTGGGGAATAAAAGCCGTTGTGGAAGTTTCAATTTCGCTTTCATAAACCACCGTAAAAGGATATTGTATGGGAGTATAGTCTAAATAAACATACCTACTGTCTGAGAAAAGTGTACTGCCTCCAACTGCTGATTGATCTTTAAAATCCCTCTCTTTTATTTTTTTTGTTTCTTTACCGAACCCATCAAAAACTATTACTTGAATATGTCTGACAGAAGTTTTCTTATTATAATTTTCGATCGCATCTATCGAGGAAAGCCCCCTTTCATTAAGAACGGTAATGACCCTTTTAGTAGAAACGGTCATATTTCGTTGAGACGAAATAGTTATATCAATTTGATTTAAGCGTACAATTGCATTGGCATTGTCCTTGAGGCTATCCGCTATAAAAAAGCTTGAATATTCGTTTTTTTGGGCTTGAGTACTGAAAAATGTAAGGACACAAAAACACACAAGTAGGATTTTGATTTTCATATTGGCTTTTGAAAAAGTGACTAAATTACTAAATAATTTAAAATAAGCAAAGTACACACCATTCTTGTAGCACAGCACTTTGTTATTTTGGCTTTTTTAGTTATTCCTTATTACCAAATATATTATAAATCTTACAATAAACAAGCTATTACTCTCTATTTTTACTATCTATAATTATTGTGACTGGTCCATCATTTACAAGGCTCACTTTCATGTCTGCCCCAAAAATACCCGGTTGTATTTTCTTTGCTAACTCTTTTTCCAGCTGCTGAACAAAGCTTTCATACAACGGAACGGCAACATCGGGTTTAGCTGCCTTAATGTAAGATGGTCGATTGCCTTTTTTTGTGGCGGCATGAAGAGTAAATTGACTAACCACAATGATCTCTCCGTCTATATCTTTAACCGATAGATTCATCACCTGACTCTCATCCTCAAAAATCCGGATTTTGGTAATTTTTCCAACCAGCCAATCAATGTCTTCTTGTAAGTCAGCCGTTTCAATTCCAATCAAGATCACCAGGCCTTTTTGGATTTCAGCTACAATTTTCTTTTCGATGGTTACGGATGCAGACGAAACTCTTTGGAGGACGATTTTCAAAATGATGGTGAATTATAAATTATGAATAGTAGCAATACTACTTTCTATTTTCGTCACTGATAGCCCGATCCTCATTATGAATGTCAGTACGATAATTTTCATCATCGCCTTCTAACAGTTTAAGATAACTATTATAACGTGACCAGGCTATTTCATCTCTTTCCAATGCTTCTTTCACAGCACACTTTGGCTCATCTTTATGCAGACAGTTATTGAATTTACACTGCTCCTTCAATTTAAAAAATTCAGGAAAATAACCACTAATCTCTTCTTTCTCCATATCGACAATTCCAAAACCTTTGATTCCTGGCGTATCAATAATTTTTGCATCAAAAGACAGGTCATACATTTCTGCAAAAGTAGTGGTGTGCTGCCCTTGTTTACTTGCTTCAGAAATCACTTTTGTTTTTAAATGCAAAGAAGGCTCCATGGCATTTACCAGTGTGGATTTCCCAACTCCTGAATGTCCAGAGAACATACTTACTTTACCAATCATCAATTCTTTTAATTTATCAATTCCCTTTATCTCTGTTGACGAAACACGCAAGCATTGATATCCAATTTCCTGGTAAACATGTTGCATGTATAATTGCTCATCAAGTGTAGCTTCATCAAAAGTATCAATTTTATTAAAAACCAATATAGTTTCTATACCATAGGCTTCGGCAGTAACCAGAAATCGGTCAATAAAATTAAAAGTCGTTGGAGGGTTATTGATAGTCACCAATAAGAAAACACGATCAATATTAGACGCAATTATGTGCATCTGGTGAGACAGGTTAACTGATTTACGAACGATATAATTCTTTCGCTCATGTATATGATGAATGGTTCCTGTAACTTTATCTGATGATTCTTCGCGTTCATAATCCACAACATCGCCTACAGCAATGGGATTGGTACTTTTGATTCCTTTAATCCGGAATTTACCTTTCATGCGGCATTCAATAAAATCTCCTTGTTCGGATTTTACGGTGTACCAACTTCCTGTAGATTTATATACGAGTCCTGTCATGTTGCAAAGATAAAATATTGTTTCAAGTTTAAAGTTTAAAGTTTGAAGTTTTTGCAGTCACCATAAATAAAAAAATCCCTACAACCTAAAACTAAAAGCTGTGGAGATTAATTATATTAATTTTTTTAAAATATACTTTTTTTATTTTCAATTACAAAATATTAAATTTTATAGGGGAAGTTTCTACCAACTTTCCTCATCATTCTTTCCATCACTGCACTTGGAGAACTCATCACATCTTCATTCATCTGTTTGTAAAATCTCCATAATAATTCTCCATCTTTACCATTATTAATCTGCATTGTTAATTCACCTGTAGCCACCTTTCCTGTGCCAAAACCAATCAAAAGTGATTTCACAATAGCACCAGCTTCACTACCTGTTTTTTCGTAAGCATAACTACATTTAATAACGGCATCTACACCTAAAATTTTTGCTAATTCATCTGACGTTAATTCATCATTTTTTTCAAAAATATCATTTTTTTTCAGTAGCGCATTAGTTCTATCAATATCTTGAACTGTAACTGAAAAATCTGATGACTTCCTTAAAAGGTATGTATATAATCCAGATTGCATATTTGTCCCTAAATTTTTCTCATCTTCTTTGTTAGTTGATTCATTATAGTTCTTGGGTAATCTTTTAAATGAAATGGTGGCTTTAAAAGGCAAAATAGCTACTATTTTGTGAGTCGTAATTTCCTCTTTTAAATTTTGAGATTCAAAAACCTGTTTGGCACTGTCAAATTGGGAAAATCCAAATACTGAAGTAAATAGACAAATAAAAAGTAAAAAAAATTGTTTCATGTTCTGAAGTTTAAGGTTAAATAATTAACTCAATATTACAAAAAAAAACCTACAAAAAATTGTAGGTTTTAATAAATAAAGTAAAATAAAATTTATTTACAGTATTATCCGTTAATCACTTTTTCTTGGTGAACGATACTTTCTTGGTGAATTGCCTTGAACATTCTAAGTACAAACTCCTCAGAAAGTCCTTTTTGTTCTCCATCCAGAATCATTTTTCCAAGAATTTCATTCCAACGGGTGTTTTGAAGTACCGCCACGTTTGATCCCTTCTTAACCTGTCCTATTTCGTCAGCCACTTTCATTCTTTTACCCAATGTTTCTAAAAGTGAAGCATCAAGAACATCAATATTTGCTCTTAACTTGCTCATCTTTTTAGTGTATTCATCAGACACATCATTTAATTCTCTAACTTTTAAGTCCACAAAAATTTTCTTCAAAGCTGTTGGTGTCACCTGTTGTGCCGCATCGCTCCACGCATTGTCTGGATCATAATGAGTTTCGATAATCATTCCGTCATAATTCAAGTCTAAGGCTTGTTGCGTTACCTCAAGAATCATCTCACGGTCGCCAGTAATGTGCGACGGATCAATAATTAATGGTAAATCAGGAAACCTATTTTGCAGTTCAATTGCAATCTGCCATTCTGGAATATTTCTGTATTTTGTTTTTTCGTAAGTTGAAAAACCTCTATGGATTACTCCTAGTTTTTCGATACCCGCATTGTACAAACGCTCTACTCCACCTAACCACAGTGATAAATCTGGATTAACAGGGTTTTTTACCAACACAATTTTTTTAGTCCCTTGTAAAGCATCCGCCAATTCTTGCATAGCGAAGGGGTTTACCGTTGTTCTGGCTCCTATCCATAATACATCAATATCATATTCTAAAGCTAATTTCACGTGAGTTGCATTAGCAACTTCAGTCCCCATCAACAATCCTGTCTCTTCTTTGGCCTTTTTCAACCATTTCAAACCTATTTCTCCAACACCTTCAAATCCTCCTGGGCGTGTTCTTGGTTTCCAAATTCCTGCTCTAAAAACACTTACGTCGGAATCTTTCAACTCATGAGCTATTTTCAATACTTGTTCTTCAGTTTCAGCACTACAAGGTCCCGCGATTACAAATGGGTGAGATAAATTGAAATCTGTCAACCATGTTTTCATTTCTTTCTTGTTTTCCATCTTATTTTAGTTTTAGTTTTATTATTGTTTTTCCAATGACCAACGGAAAGGGGAATGTTTATATTTCATTATCTTTTTTAATCAATGCTTACTTTAGCATTCCATTTAATATCTCTTTTATTTTATTCACACTTTTCATTTCTTCATATATTGCATCGTAGTCTTCATTAATCAACAAATCTTTAAAATGGGTCAGATTTGAGATGTATTCTTCCATTGTTTCTATCACCTGATCCTTATTTTGCTTAAAAATGGGCGTCCACATAGCTGGTGAACTTTTAGCTAAACGCACAGTGCTCTCAAATCCACTTCCCGCCATATCAAAAATGTCTTGCTCGTGTCTTTCTTTGTTTATTACCGTTTTTCCTAGCATAAATGCACTTATATGAGACAAATGCGACATATAAGCAATATGCTTATCATGCGATTTAGGCTCCATATACCGAATTCTCATCCCGATGGCTTTAAAAAGATCCAATGCTTTTTCCTGTAATTTGAAAGCGGTTCGCTCCACCTCGCAAATAATATTTGTTTTCCCTTGAAACAGGCCTAATATTGCCGCTGATGGTCCTGAAAATTCGGTTCCTGCAATTGGATGCGTTGCTATAAAATTCCTTCTTTTAGGATGGTTCGCTACTGCTTCGCATATGAGCGTTTTCGTAGAACCAACTTCAAAAACAATTGTGTTTTCACCAATCAAATCGAGTACTTCAGGCAAAACAGTTAACGCTACATCGACAGGAACAGAAACGATTACAAAATCTGCATCTGATACATTCTCTAATATCGCCGTCTTATCAATTACAGCCAAAGCCAATGCTTCCTGCAAATGATTCTCATTACTGTCAACTCCATAAACGGTAGCTTCCGGGTACAGCATTTTGATATCTAATCCCATGGATCCACCAATCAATCCGATTCCTATTATGTAAACTTTCATTTAATTAAATCTATCAATTGCTTCTTGCACCTTTTCTTCCTTTACACATAATGCAAATCGAACATATCCTTCTCCATTGCTTCCAAAAATTGTTCCCGGTGCGATAAACAGATGTTTCTCATGTAAAATCTGATCTATAAATTTTTCAGAAGAAGTTATCCCTTCTGGCAATTTAGCCCAAACAAACAATCCAACACCTTCTTTGTACACTTTACAGTTTAACTTCTCAGCTAATTGTTCGGTCAAAACTCGGCGTTTCTTATAAATCTCATTCATTACGTCAAACCACGACTTATCACTGTGCAAAGCAGCTATTGCCCCTTTTTGGATTCCATAAAACATTCCGCTGTCCATATTGCTTTTAACTTTCAAAATAGCATCAATACAGGCGGCATTCCCCAAAACCATTCCAACTCTCCAACCTGCCATATTAAAAGTTTTACTCAAAGAGTTAAGCTCTAGAGCCACATCCTTAGCTCCATCAACCTGCAGCAAACTCATAGGATTATCATTCAAAACAAAACTATATGGATTGTCATTGATTAATAATATTTGGTGCTTTTTGGCGAAAGCCACTAACTTTTCAAATAAAGCAATATTTCCTCTAGCTCCTGTAGGCATATGCGGATAGCCAATCCACATTATCTTCACTTTAGTTAAATCTAACTTTTCCAAGGCTGCAAAGTCAGGTTCCCAAGTGTTTTCCTCTTTCAAATCGTAATAGGTAGGAACTGCTCCAACTAAATTAGTCACAGAAGTATAGGTAGGGTAACCTGGATTTGGAATCAATACCTGATCTCCTTCATTCAGGAAAGCAAGTGATATGTGCATGATTCCTTCCTTTGAACCCATTAAAGGCAAAATTTCAGTATTGGGATTCAATTCCACATTATAGTTGTTTTTATAAAAATCAACCATTCCATTTCTTAATTCTGGCAATCCTTGATAACTTTGGTATCCGTGAGCATTTTCATCTTGCATTGCAAGAGCCACTGCATCAATAACTTCTTGTGAAGGTTGCAAATCAGGACTTCCAATTCCCATATTTATAATTGGGTTACCTTCTGACGCCAATTGTCTAACTTCTCTCAATTTAGATGAGAAGTAATATTCTTCGACAGTATCTAACCTCTTTGCGGTTGTAATCATGGTTTTGTGTTTTTATATTCGCCTAATACCTTGAAGTACTCTGCCATTATCGCTAATAATGATTTTGCTTTCGAATAATCAGCATATTTTTCAAAAGTAACATCTACAAAAAAAGAATACTTCCAAGGAGTTTCAATTTTTGGCAAGGATTGTATTTTGGTTAAATTCATTTTACAATCGCTCATCACATTCAAAATTGTTGCTAAACTTCCCCTTTTATGATCTAATTCAAATTTTAAAGAAGCTCTGTTTATTTCATCCTCTGCAACAAATGAATTATCCTTCTTAATTATGACAAAACGAGTCATGTTGTTTTTTATCGTCTGAATTTCTGGGGCTAAAATTTCTAAACCATACATTTCAGAAGCTGTTTTACTTGCGATTGCCGCTATCCCTTTTAATTGTTTTTCTTGAATTCTACGTGCCGTCTCTGCTGTATCCTTGTCTTCAACCAATTTTATGTTTGGATACTTTTTTAAGAAATCCATACATTGCAATAAAGCCATCGGATGGGAATGCACCTCGATTATATCTTCTATTTTTTGTCCCTTTAGCGCCATTAAGTTCTGATGAATTCTTAAATAATGTTCTCCTATAATATGCAAATCATTTTTATCAATTAATGCATAATTAGGTATAATAGGACCAGCTATAGAATTTTCGATTGCCATAACTGCTTGCTCTGATTTTCCTGAAAGCAAACTATCAACAAGTTCTTCAAAAGACAGACATTCATCAACAGCCACCTCTTCTTTATAATATTCTTGCGCCACCTGATGGTGAAATGAACCTTTTATACCCTGTATTGCAATTTTCGCATTCATATGACCACTTTTAAGCAAAAAAAAATCCCGATTTGCATCGGGATTGTATATTTATAATTATCAATTTAATTTTCTAATTAAATAACCATACGACAATCCCTAGCTTCTTTCCAGAAGAAATAGTAAGTATTGCTAAAATAAAATCGGTTATTCAACATTGTCTTATAGCTTTTGTAAAAATTTCTATGCGAATATATAAATAATTTTTAGCTATCCAAATAAAACAAGGAATTTTATCAAACAAAAAGAGAATTATCGATAAAACTAGTTTTAAATTACATAAAAGTCAAAAAAAAGCCCTCTAAACCATTATATAAGCAGCTGGGGCTAAGTGGCTTCCGTAACAAAAAGCCCTGGTTTTGTTAAAAATTATAAAACTTGACTACACAGTTAAGGATTTTGAAAGCCATTTTTTACCTTCCGTAATTCGAGTAATCAGCATCGCTGAAACTACATCTCCATTAGCATTCAACAAAGTAGCCATTGGATCAACCAAAGTACCAACAATCATCGCGGCCGGCAAGGCTTGCTCCATTGGAAAACCATAAATAGTAATAGCCAGAATTTCGCCTATATAGCCTCCATTTGGTATTCCGCCCTCAACCACTGAAACGATAACGGTAATTCCTATAGCAACAATCAATGTACTAGGATCGGTGAAGTCTTTCCCAAACATCGCAAAAATAACAGCTATTTTAATAATTGATGACATACTTGAACCGTCTTTATGCAAAGGCGCTCCAAGTGGGATTGCTATGTTTCGTATATGTGCTGGTACCTTCATCTTTTCGGTCGCTTCAAGATTCGCAGGAATCGTAGCTATACTGCTACAAGTGCCTAAGGCAGTTAATGCAGGAGTTATATTATTACGCCAGAAAACTTTAAGCCCATTTCTTCCTCCGGCCAAAAGGGCGTATAAACTAAAGAATACAACGAAATAGAATGCACCAACCGCGTAATAGAGGCCTAATGGTTTTGCATACGCTCCAAATAATTGCGGTCCAAATATTCCAACTTGATAAGCAAAATAAGCGCCTAATCCTACTGGCGCTGCTTTCATTATGATGTGTAGCAATTGCTTCATCACTTCATTTCCCGAATTTAAAAAAGTTCTGAAACCTTCCCCTTTTTCCGCAGACCGCAAACTAGCAAAGCCTATCAGAAAAGAAAATATAATTAATGCCAACATACTTTTTCTTGAAAGTAATTCATAAAAATCGTTGGCTGTAAGCAATTGAGTAATTTGCGAACCTCCACTTGCACTCTGCATACTTTCCAATGGTATTTTTGAAATAATGATATCTTGATGGATTGGAAAAAGTAACACACCTATTATCATTATTATCGCAGAGACAAGGACTGTGCCCAAAAACACTCCAATCACAACTACAAACAACTTGCCTAATTTTTCTGACTTCTCTAAACTCGCGATCGAAGAAGCGATAGTAAAGAAAACCAACGGGATGATGGCTGTAAAAAGTAAATTCAAAAATATATCTCCAAGCGGCTTTATAACTTCAACCTCTTTTCCAAAAACCAATCCTAATATACTTCCTGCTGTTATCCCGCATAGTAACCAAATAATACCACTGTACGTTTTAAACAAACTCTTCTTTTCTTCCATTTTTTAATTTTTGGCTTAATATTTTTCTAAATGTATCATTCTATTTCTAAAACACCAATCATTTTAATAATTAAAGGGGAGATAAAAACCGCTGTCTGATATTACTTAATAAAAACAATATATCAGCATTTTATTTTTACTTTTGACATAAACAAAACATCATGTCACTAGAAGTAAATAACATATCCAAAAGTTATGGTGCACAAAAAGCATTAGACAATATTTCGTTTTCAATAAAAAAAGGAGAAATAGTCGGTTTTCTTGGTCCAAACGGTGCTGGAAAATCGACCTTAATGAAAATATTGACCACCTACATTGCATCCGATGAAGGTTCTGCTGCCGTAAATGGCTTTGACGTCAACTCTCAAGCCAAGGCGGTGCAGCAATCTATTGGCTATTTACCGGAGCACAATCCTTTGTATCTGGACTTGTACGTGCGAGAATATCTGGCCTTCAATGCTGACGTATATAAAGTAGCCAAGTCCCGCATAGAGGAATTGATTCAGTTGACTGGCTTAAGCACCGAAAGTCATAAAAAAATAGGGGAATTATCAAAAGGATATCGACAACGCGTGGGACTTGCCAATGCATTGTTACACAATCCTGATGTTTTGATTCTGGATGAACCCACAACTGGTCTAGACCCGAACCAATTGACTGAAATTCGTAATGTGATTAAAAATGTAGGCAAGGACAAAACCGTTTTTCTTTCCACACACATTATGCAGGAAGTAGAAGCGATTTGTGATCGAGTGATTATTATCAATAAGGGCAAAATTGTAGTCGATAAAAAACTAGATAACTTAATTTCTGAAAACAAGGAACAAATCATTGAGGTGGAATTTGATTATAAAATAGAAGAACAAGTCATCTCCAGGATTGAAAACCTTACTTCTTATAAAAACACGTATGATATGACTTGGGAGTTGACTTTTACAACCGAAAAGGACATGCGTCCTAAGGTCTTTGATTTTGCCACTGCAAATGGTTTAAAAACATTGCAGCTTAATCAGAAAAACAAAAACCTAGAGGCTGTTTTTAGGGAAATCACGAAATAAGTGAGCAGTAATTAGTTTTATAATGACCAGTTTCAATTTACGGATAAAAAAAGAAGCTCATTTAAAATTATTTTAAATGAGCTTCTTTTTTCATGTTTAGACGGACTAAGATTATGATTTCGATAAAGATACGCCCAAAGCAACGTCCCAGCGATGTCTAATTTTTCCATAGGCCGGATTGACTTCTGCAGTAGCATCCGTATCAGTTGACAATAAAAATGAAATAACTTATTGCACAGTATATTCACTTGTTTTTTGAGCTGGCTTTGTTGCACTAGCCGCCGGTTCTGAATTTAAAGGAGCTCCAACCGCTATATCGCAACGATGGTTATTCTCGCCATGTGGTGGATTGATCCCCTTAAGCGTAACTGCCTTAGGAGTTTCATTCTGCGGAGAGGGTACCGCTTGCGTCGATTGAAGTGAATTTCCTCCATTTATAACTGTGTTTAATGGTGCCCCAACAGCAATATCACAACGATGATTTGCCTGTCCATGAGGAGGGTTCGTTCCTGCTAAAGTACCGTTTTGTCTTCCGGAAGCCTGAATCGACTGACCCTGAACCGCTCGAGCTGATTGTTGCCAAAAAGGAACCACATTAGCAGGCTTAGCCTCTACCGTAGGCCTCTCATTATTTTTACAGGATGTAATGGTTATGGCGATCACTAAGAGTGTATAGTATAAGTATTTCATATAATAAATTGGTACTAACTTTATTTCAAATATAAGAATTAAAAACTAAGTAGCCTATAATCATAAGCAGTTATTAGGCTTGCCTTGCTTCTTGACCGTAACTTGAATGCAGCACACAGTTGAACTTCGACTGGCTTTAAGGAAAACCGCACAGCAGCGATCGTTGTCCAAACTTATATATTTCGATACCACTAATAAAAAGAAAATGTCATTTCAACAAATAAGAAACCTCCACAACTGGGGTTCCTTATTCGTCCAAATGACAACTAACTGAAAAGCTATTATAATTAACAACTACAATCCTATTGAGTGGACTAACACAAATAACTTTACTTTTATTTTGAGCTCAGTAAACCCTATTTGATGTAAAAATCTATTTCTTAACCCTATATTTTGAAACCTAAAAAACCTTAGATGCGATTTCTTTAATATTCTCTGATTTTCCCATAGAATAATAGTGCAGCACGGAAACACCGGCAGCTTTCAATTCCAAAGACTGCTGGATAGCCCATTCGATTCCTACTTGCTTAATCTCTGCATTGTTTTTACAACTATCTACGGCCAGTATTAAATCTTCAGGTAGATCAATTCGGAAAATTTGTGGCAATATCTGCAGGTGTCTTTGCACCGCAAGAGGTTTTATTCCCGGAATAATAGGAACGGTAATTCCCATTGCTCTCGCCTTATTTACAAACTCAAAGTATTTAGCGTTATCAAAGAACATTTGGGTTACCACATAATCGGCTCCCGCATCCACTTTTTCTTTCAATCGTTTTAAGTCGGATATTAGTGATGGAGATTCCAAATGTTTTTCTGGATAACCCGCTACACCAATACAAAAATCGGCTTTATTATCAATATGCATTACGTCATGCAAATATTTGCCCTGATTCAATAGATTAATTTGTCCAACCAAGTCAACTGCAAAGCGATTTCCACCTGTTTTTGGAACAAAAGATTGTTCGTCTTTCATCGCATCACCACGCAAAGCCATAACATTATTGATTCCTAAATAATGACAATCAACTAGTAAATACTCTGTTTCTTCCTTTGTAAATCCGCCACAAAGTACGTGAGGAACGGTATCAACATTGTATTTATGTTTAATAGAAGCACAAATACCTAAAGTTCCAGGACGCATTCTAGTTAGTTTTTTATCCAACAAACCATTTCCCTTATCCACATAAATAAACTCCTCTCGAGAAGTAGTCACATCAATAAATGGGGGGTCAAACTCCATCAATGGATCGATATTATCGTATAATTCCTGAATACCTTTTCCTTTTTGGGGCGGTATAATTTCAAATGAGAATAATGTTTTCCCTTTTGCTTCTTCTATATGCTGTGTTACTTTCATTATTAAGTCTTAAAGTTTGAAAGTCGAAAGTCGAAGGTCAAATCAATTACAGACTTTATGACTTTTGACTTTCAGACTAAATTAATCTGCTATATTGGGGTTCAACCACTTTGTGGCTACTTCTTTTGGAACACTTCTACGTTTTGCGTAATCTATTACTTGGTCTTCTTTTATTTTTCCCAATCCAAAATACTTGCTTTCCGGATTTCCGAAATAATATCCAGAAACCGATGATGCTGGCCACATTGCCATACTCTCCGTCAATGTCACACCTATTTCTTGTTCAACATTTAGTAGTTTCCAAATTGTTGGTTTTTCTAAATGGTCAGGACAGGCGGGATAACCAGGAGCAGGACGGATTCCTTTGTACTCTTCGGCAATCATTCCTTCCGCTGTCAAGACTTCATCTGCTGAGTAACCCCAAATTTCCTTGCGTATTTTTTCGTGCAAATATTCTGCAAACGCTTCCGCAAAACGGTCAGCCAATGCTTTTACCATTATAGAATTATAATCATCTAAGTCTTTTTGGAATTCGTCCGCCCACTCATCGACACCAAAACCAGTAGTCACACAAAAAGCACCCATATAATCCTTTTTACCAGAATCTTTTGGAGCAATAAAGTCAGACAAGGCAATATTTGGCGCCCCCTTTGTTTTTTGTGATTGCTGACGTAGCGTCAAAAATGTTTGTAGTGCTTTTCCGTTTTCATCCGTTAGCTCAATATCATCGTCGTTGACTTGATTCGCAGGAAAAATTCCGTAGATTCCTTTGGCTGTCAGTTTCTTTTCTTTCAAAATAATAACCAACATTTCCTGCGCATCTTTAAAGACAGACTTTGCCTGCTCTCCAACTACCTCATCCGTCAAAATTGCTGGATATTTTCCGAACAATTGCCAAGTTCTAAAAAACGGCGTCCAGTCGATGTAGGGAACCAAAATATCCAGATCAACTTCGATTACTTGTTCGCCTATTACATTTGGTTTCACCGCAGTAAAATTATCCCAATCCAATTGTAATTTATTTTTACGTGCTTGCTCAATGGTCAAGAAATTTTTGTCTCGGGAACGATTCAAAAATGTTTCTCTAAACGCATCATACTCCGCCCGAATATCACT
>JBLIKQ010000062.1:0-13857 GCA_047635475.1 Porticoccaceae bacterium | reverse complement strand
GGCTATCAAAACTTGAATAAATTGCCCAATGACAATTACAATCTCTACCAAAGCAGTTATGTAAACTACAACTGGTCTAATGATTTCAAAAACGAAAAAATAAATTCTATTACTGCAGAAGCTGATACTCCTTGGGTCCGAGCATCAGTCAAGTTTATGACGCTCAACGATCATTTGTACTTTAGCAATACGGCAACAGACGATAGCCAGCAGATTGTAACTCCACAACAGTATAGTAACACCATAAACTACGTTTCAGTGAAGCTAAGCAAAGAAATAGCTTTCGGAAGCTTTGCTCTAGACAATACTATTTTGTATCAAAAAGTAGGTCAAAGCGAAGCTATTTTAAATGTTCCTGAAATTGTAACAAGAAATAGCCTTTATTATACCACTTATCTGTTTAAAAAGGCCTTGTTTTTGCAAACAGGAGTTACGTTGAATTATTTTACGAAATATTTGGCCAATGATTACAATCCAGTAGTAGGAGAATTCTTTGTTCAAAACAAGAAAGAGATAGGTAACTATCCAAATCTTGATTTTTTTATCAATGCAAAAATTCAAAGAACCCGAATTTATCTTAAAGCAGAGCATTTTAATTCTTCTTTTACAGGAAACAATTTCTATTCAGCACCAAACACTCCATACCGTGATTTCGTGATCCGTTTTGGTTTGATTTGGAACTTTTTTAATTAGAAAAAGTCTCTGTTTCATTTTTAAAGGAGATTTTAGCGCGCTAACCGCTTTATGTTTCCTTGATTAACGCACGCAAGGAGATAATTTCCTTTTTATCACGAACGCAAAAGCTCTTAAAGAGGATAACTTGTGACAAAATACTATCTTTGTAAAAGTATTTATAACAAATTACAATCTTTAAATTACAATTAAATGCAATACGCAGAAAATATATTAGGTACAATAGGGGATACACCATTAGTGAAATTAAATAGAGTCATTAAAGGAGTGGACGCATTAGTACTTGCCAAAGTAGAAACTTTTAATCCCGGTAACTCTGTAAAAGACAGAATGGCGGTAAAAATGATTGCAGATGCTGAGGCAGATGGGAGACTAAAACCTGGAGGTACTATTGTTGAAGGAACATCCGGAAATACAGGAATGGGATTGGCTTTAGTTGCTATTATCAAGGGATATAAGTTGATTTGTGTTATGTCAGATAAGCAATCCAAAGAGAAAATGGATATCCTACGCGCTGTTGGAGCAAAAGTGGTAGTATGTCCTACAGATGTTGAGCCAACAGATCCTCGTTCCTATTATTCTGTTTCAAGAAGATTGGCCGAAGAAACACCTAATTCTTGGTATGTAAACCAATACGACAATCCTTCCAATGCGACAGCACACTATGAGTCAACAGGACCGGAAATTTGGGAACAAACAGAAGGTAAAATAACCCATTTTATAGTTGGTGTAGGAACCGGAGGGACAATCTCAGGTGTTGGGAAATACCTAAAAGAAAAGAATCCTGATATCAAGATCTGGGGAATTGATACCTATGGTTCTGTATTCAAAAAATACCATGAAACTGGAGTTTTCGACGAAAACGAAATTTACCCTTACATCACGGAAGGAATTGGAGAGGATATTTTACCCTTGAATGTAGATTTTTCTTTGATTGATGGCTTTACTAAAGTAACAGATAAAGATGCTGCGGTTTACACGCGAAGAATTGCGCTCGAAGAAGGTATTTTTGTTGGAAACTCGGCAGGAGCAGCTATAAAGGGGCTCTTGCAATTAAAAGATCATTTCAAGCCAGAAGATGTTGTTGTAGTTTTATTTCATGATTCGGGAAGCCGTTATGTAGGGAAAATGTTTAATGATGACTGGATGCGCGAACGTGGTTTTCTTGAAGAAGAAATTAAAAAAGCAGAAGATGTGATAAAAGATCATATCGACAAGCCTCTAATTGTTGCTCGTACAGAAGAATTGGTTTCGCATGCTATCGAAAGAATGCGTAAATATAAAATTTCACAAATTCCTGTCATGGATATTAACGGATTTGTAGGGTCACTTGATGAATCTGGCTTATTTCAAAGCTACCTTAATGATAAAAATTCTGCTGAAAGACCAATTAGAGAAATCATGGGAAAACCTTATCCTATTGTTCAACTAGGAACCACTATCGAAGCAGTTTCTAAATTGTTTACACGTGAAAATACAGCTGTGTTAATCGATTTGGGAAATGGAAAATATCATATTATTACCAAATATGATATCATTGGTTCAATAAAATAAAGTTCTAAAACGAGTTTTTTTATATATACCTGCAAAGCTTTTTTGGCTTTGCAGGTTTTTTTGTGACTCAAAAATAAATGAGGCATAAAATAAAAGTAGTAGGCTCCCTTTTTTATAATAGACTTTTGCGCAATCTACTACGGTAATAGTAGTCTCTACATGCATTATAAGGCTATTTTAGATTAAGCGCTCAACTACTTTTTGTTATCAATAGATGCTCTTATAACACTAATACATGTTCTCGTGGAATATATTGGAGCTCTTGTAACATTAAAAAAGTACAAGTTGTGCGGAATTAATAATTTAGTTTCATTAAATAATTAAAAAGTAATTTATATGAAAATCGAATTCTTAAAAAATCAAATTTTAGAAATCCATGAGGTTTGGGATGTTAGTATCGATACTTTTAAATATGGTGAAATCCATGAAAGCTTTGTAGTCGAATTAATCTCTGATTATTGTATCGCTAAAAATTATGTAGTGGATGGATTTCCAATACAAAAAAGAGTGCTAGCAGAAATAAATAAAGAATATGATGAAAATTATTTCTGTTATGAGAGATATATAAAATACCTAGATGTGTTAGCTACCCAATTCGCTGATGTGCTTGAATTAATGTATTTTTATTCTTCTACTTTTTGGCCAGAACAATTTTATGACAAAGAACTATATAAAGCGCAATTGTTAGATTATATTTCTTGTGATGTTTATGAAATAAATTTTTAAATAGTGAATGTTCTTTTTTTTTGGCTGTTCTAGAATTATGCAAAATTTTAGTTTACGAATTCTGCATAATAAATTTATATTTGTAATATAAATTTCAGAAATTATTAATCGTTAACCATAAATCAATTTGACTTTCACCGCCATCGATTTTGAAACAGCAACTGCCTACCATCCTTGTTCTGTAGGTATTGTTACCGTTGAAAACGGGATAATTATAGACGAGTTTGTTACTTTAATCAAACCGCCTAATAATTTATATTCACCTTTTACTATTCAAGTCCATGGAATATATCCACGAGATACGATTAACGCAAAGTCATTTGCGCAAGTGTTTCCTGAAATACAAAAACGACTTCAAAATAGGATTGTAGTGGCACACAATGAAAGTTTTGATAGGAATGTTTTGGCTAAATCCATGGCCTTGTACAATTTAAACTATGCGGATTTGAATATAGGTTCTCGTTGGGAATGTACCGTAAAGATATATAAAGCTAAGGGCTTGAAGCCAACTAAACTGAGTGACTGTTGCAGACAGATGAAAATAGCTTTAAATCACCATGAGGCACTGTCTGATGCACGCGCTTGCGCTAAATTATATATGTTGCGATAGTAGTGATTAAGTGGCTTGCACTAATCTCGAGAATAATCTCAGCTTTCAGATTGCTGCTTTTTTATAAAACAGTTAAGCTTTGCTTTTTTTTGTTATTTTGGTTATTCATTAACGAGGTTATACGATGAAAGAAGATTTTTTGCATTACCTATGGAAATTTAAGAAGTTTGACACTTTAAATTTAAAAACTACTAACGATGAGCATATTACAATCAGTAATGTGGGACGTTATCTGGAATTGGCGGGTCCTGATTTCTTCAATGCGCAGATAAGCATTGGCGAACAAAAATGGGCCGGTAATGTAGAAATACATCTTAAATCATCGGATTGGTATGTGCATCATCATGAAAAGGATGCAGCTTATGAAAACGTAATACTTCATGTGGTTTGGGAACATGACACTGAAATTTTTAGAAAAAACAATGTCGAAGTACCTGTTTTAGTACTTAAAAATTACGTTGACAAAGTAGTATTGGATAATTATCAGTTATTGATGAAGCCAAAATCTTGGATTTTTTGTGAAAAAGAAATCAGTTTAATAGATAATTTTGTATTTGGGAATTGGAAAGAACGCTTGTTTTTTGAAAGGCTGGAGCGAAAATCAAAAGCGATTGACGAATTATTAATGCGAACCAATAATGATTGGGAAGCCGTTTTGTTTTGTCTTTTGGCAAAAAACTTTGGACTCAATACGAATGGTGACGTTTTTTTTAAAATTAGCAAAAGCATTCCTTTTTCAATCATCAGGAAAGAAAGTCATGAGCAGGAGAATTTAGAGGCATTGTTATTTGGGAATGCGGGTTTGTTGGATGGGGAGAGGGAAGACAATTACTTTAGGAGTTTGAGATCTAGATTTGACTATTTAATACATAAATACCAACTTGAAAAATGTTCCTTCGAGCCAGTTCAGTTTTTTAAGCATCGACCTGATAATTTTCCAACAATACGACTTTCGCAGTTGGCAGGCTTGTACCATGTTGAACATAATCTATTCTCTAAATTAAGTACAAGTAATTCACTCGCGTCCATTTATGCGCTGTTTAAAGTTAGCGCTTTGGATTACTGGCAAGAGCATTGTCAGTTTGATAAAAAAAGTCCTGTGAAGAAAAAAACGCTCTCCAAATCGTTTATCGATTTGATTGTCATCAATACTTTAGTTCCAATTTTGTTTGCATTTACAAAAAGCCAAGGGAAAGAGATTTCTGAGAATTTATTTAATTTGATAAATGAGGTTTCTCCAGAGAAGAATGCCATAATAGATAAATTTGACTCCTTTGGAATAAAGTCAACGAACGCTTTCGAAACCCAATCCTTATTACAGCTCAAAAACGAGTATTGTAATAAAAGCAAGTGTATGGAATGTGCCATCGGAATTGAATTGTTGAAGAATAATTAATAAAATGAGGCTATTATAAAATTTAGTACTTTTGTCTATGCAAAAAACAGAATCAAACAACAAAATACCAACAGTAATAAAGCTGAAATATTTTTTTGAAAAATACGGTTTTCATGTTTCTTCTCGATTGGCTGATAGTTTGGGCATGCGTGTAGCAAGTGTGCGTCTATTTTTCATTTACATCTCGTTTGCTACAGCAGGATTATGGTTTGGAGTATATTTAACGCTAGCTTTCTGGATGCGGCTTAAGGATCTGATTCGGGCAAAACGAACCTCAGTATTCGACTTGTAGATTTTGTAAATGTTCTTTATAAAGAAGGCCCCCTAATGTAATAGTTACTTTAGGGAGCCTTTTTTGATTATAGAGAAAAATTATTTTTGCGGATTGTTTAATTTACTTTTTTTCTTACCGTATGCAAAATAAATAGCAACTCCAATTCCCATCCATAGTATTAATCGAATCCAACTTTCGTAAGGAAGTGAATACATTAAGTATAGACAAACTAAAATACCTGCAATTGGAACGTATGGTACGAAAGGTGTCTTAAAAGCTCTAGGTGCATCCGGCATTTTTTTACGCATTACTAAAATACCGAAACAAACTAAAACGAATGCCAATAAGGTACCAATACTAACCATATGGCCTAAATCACTCACAGGTACTAAACCAGCAAATAAACTAACAAATCCCATAAAGAAAAGATTCGTTTTCCATGGTGTACGGAATTTTGCGTGAATTTCACTGAAAAAAGCAGGTAATAAACCATCATTACTCATAGTATAGAATACACGACTTTGTCCCATCAACATTACAAGCATCACAGATGTGTAACCCGCTAAAATGGCAACGATTAATCCTGTTTGAAGAAAATCGTAGCCTGTTACTGCAAATGCAGTTGCTGCTGGTTTTGCGTCATTAGCAAATACAGAATAAGGTACAAGTCCTGTCATAACGTGAGCAAACAATACATATAAAATCGTACAAATCACTAGCGAACCTAGAATTCCAATAGGCATACCTTTTTGTGGATTTTTTGCTTCTTGTGCTGCAGTCGAAACCGCATCGAAACCAATAAAAGCAAAAAATACTGTTCCTGCTCCTGCTGCGATTCCAGACCATCCAAACTGACCTTTTACTCCTGTGTTTTCTGGAATGTAAGGAACGTAATTAGCAGGGTCTATAAATTGCCATCCTACGATTATAAAAATAATAACAACAATAACTTTTAGAATTACTAAAACGTTGTTTATTGATGCTGATTCTTTCGTTCCTCTAATTAATAGTAAAGAGAGGGCTGAAACAATCAAGACCGCGGGAAGGTTAAAATAACCTCCATCTATGACCGTGCCGTCGCCTAATGTTAAAGTTTCCCAGGGGGAACAAATAAAATTAGGGTTGAGATGGACTCCGTATTTGTTTAATAACTCAAGGAGATAACGAGACCAACTAACTCCTACGGTTGCTGCGCCCAATGCATATTCAAGCACTAAGTCCCAACCAATAATCCAAGCCATAAATTCTCCCATAGTTGCATAAGAATAAGTGTACGCACTACCTGCAACAGGTATCATTGACGCGAATTCTGCATAGCATAGTCCTGCAAAGGCACATCCTACAGCCGCTAATATAAAGGATAGTGTTACTGCTGGTCCTGCGTGCTCTGCAGCAGCAATTCCAGTCAATGAGAATAATCCGGCCCCGATTATTGCGCCAACTCCCAGTGCCACGAGAGAGCCTGAAGACAACGTTCTTTTTAATCCTTTTTCGGATTCTGAGGCTTCATTTAGTAAAACCGACAGTGGTTTTGTTTTCCAAATTGACATATATTTATTGGTTTTTTGTTATTAGTGCTCAAATGTATTATTTTTTACAAAATATAAAAATAATATTGCAAATAAATAAGAAAATAAAAGTGTTGTTTGAACATGGTTTAATTCCTCATTTCTAAATGTTTTGGGAGCTAAATAATGATTTGCATGTTTAGGATTAATTTGGTGTCGATAATTAGCATATTTATTTTATTATACAGTATTTTTTCTGTCGGATTATTTTATAATTTTAGTGCCAAAAGCTCTAAGGGCTTATGTACTAGAATAATTGGTATGATGACAATTTTTCACGCTCAATTTCTATTAATATGGATATAAAAAAAATAGAAGCTTATTTTAAATTTTCGAAAAGTCAGCGGCTAGGAATTTTGTTGCTACTTGCTGCCATTGTAGTTTTTCAATTGGCCTATTTTTTTGTCAATGTAGATTCAATTGAAAAAGATTCTTCCGTAAAACAGAAGTGGTTTTCCGTACAATCTCAAATCGATTCCTTAAATCAATTAAATCCCAAAATTGGAACTAAAATATATTCCTTTAATCCTAATTTCATTACGGATTATAAAGGGTACCGACTTGGCATGTCTATTCTAGAAATCGATAGACTGCTTGCATTCAGAAAAGACGATAAATATGTAAATTCAGCAAAAGAATTTCAAATTGTCACTAAAGTTTCCGACTCTTTATTGCATGCAATTGCTCCATATTTTAAATTTCCTGATTGGGTAAAAAATAAAGATAGCTATAAAAAAAGCCCAAATTATGAAAAGAAGACGTTTGTTCAAAAAGAAAAAGTAGCATTAACGGACATTAATAAAGCCACACGAGAAGATCTAATCAAAATTTATGGGATTGGTGAGGTCATTTCGCTCAGGATTATAAGGCTAAAGGAAAGTCTGGGTGACTTTGTTTCCATGGAGCAAATGAAAGATGTTTGGGGGCTTTCACCTGAGGCTGTTGATAACCTCAACAAGCATTTTAAAGTTTTTGCGTATCCAAATATAAAAAAAATTGATATCAATAACGCTTCCATAAAAGAGATTGCACAATTTCCGTACTTTAAATATGCCATAGCAAAAGAAATTGTTACCTATCGAAGTATGAACGGCGATATTAAAAATATTGAGGATTTAACAAAAATTAAGGGTTTTCCTGTTGAAAAATTAAATATAATAGGAGTATATTTGGCTTTTAATTAGAAGTGCATAATGAAGCAGTTTGTTTATTTGTTAATTGGATGTAAAAAGGGTCTTTTTGCTCCATATTTTACTTTTTTTAATCGGTAAAAGCTCGATGAGCTAAAAAAAATAGTAAAGCCTAGTTTTGACTTCGACTACAAATAAATTAATTTACTTCACTTTAATAAAACAAAAAAAATAAACTAATATTTATATGGATTCAATATATTTCACAGAGGAACATCGGTTATTTAGAGAGAGTTTAAAAGATTTTTTACATAAGGAAGTTGTACCTCATATTGAAAAATGGGAGAAATCGGGTACAATTGAACGTTTTATATGGAAGAAGTTTGGAGAAATGGGCTTTTTTGGAATACCGTACCCTGATGTTTACGGTGGATTGAATTTAGGCTTGTTTTACACAGTTATTTTTTTAGAAGAACTTCAAAAAATAAAATCTGCTGGTTTTGCAGCTGCTATGTGGGCGCATTCTTATTTAGCAATGACACATTTAAATGCAGAAGGGGATGAGCGAATTAAACAAGACTATTTAGCACCAAGTATTACGGGTGATAAAATAGGAGCTTTGTGTATTACTGAGCCGTTTGGTGGTAGTGATGTAGCTGCTATGCGTACTACAGCTGTAAAAAAAGGAGATAAATATATTATCAATGGTTCTAAAACATTTATAACTAACGGTGTTTATGGCGATTATTATGTAGTTGCTGCAAAAACAAGTCCGGAGCTGGGTAATAAAGGAATAAGTATGTTTTTAGTGGACAGTAACCTTAAGGGAGTTTCCGCGGTAAAACTTGATAAATTAGGTTGGAGAGCTTCAGATACCGGAGAAATTGCATTTGATGATGTAGAAATCCCTATCGGAAATTTAATGGGCGAAGCAGGGAAAGGATTTCCTTATATTATGCAGCATTTTGCTTTAGAGCGATTGATTATGGCTATAAATGCTCATGCTAGAGCTGAGTATGCGATTGAGTATACAATAGATTATATGTCACAGCGAGAAGCGTTTGGTAAAACAATAGATAAATTCCAGGCATTAAGACATAAATTAGTAGAGCACGCAACAGATGTAGAACACTGCAAAGTATTTAATTATTCTGCTGTAGCTAGATTAGATAAGGGAGAGTATGTAGTTAAGGAGGCGACTATGGCCAAGTTGAAATCTACACAAGTAGCTGATGAAACAATTTATAGTTGCTTACAAATGCTAGGTGGTTATGGCTATATGGAAGAATATCCATTAGCACGTTTGTTTAGAGATAGCCGCTTAGGACCAATAGGAGGTGGAACGTCAGAGATTCTTAAGGAAATATTATCGAAGATGATAATTGATAAACAAAATTATAAGCCAGCTGTGAATTAATAGCTGCCTTATGAAAGAACAATAAAAAGTCTACTATTTTAAGACTCATACTAACCTATAAGTTTGGATAAATTTATAATTATTTTAATAATGTTGAGCTCGATATCCTATCGGGCCCCTTTTTATATGTTGTTGTCTGTTGATTTTTTTAAAATAATCAAAATTCATAAGGTCTAACTGAAAATATTGATTACTTTTGCAGACTTAATGAAAGGGGGTGTCAAAATTATGTTAATTATACCAATTAAAGACGGAGAAAATATCGATAGAGCATTAAAGCGCTATAAAAGAAAATTTGATAAAACAGGAACTGTTCGTCAGTTACGTGCACGTACTGCTTTTATTAAGCCTTCTGTAAAAAATAGAATTAAAGTTCAGAAAGCAGCTTATATTCAAAACATGAGAGACAACTTAGATAACTAAGTCATTTCTTTTAGAATTAAATACCGTTAGTCATTAAAGTTTCTTAGCTTTGGTGCTAACGGTTTTTTTATATGGTTACCAC
This sequence comes from Porticoccaceae bacterium, assembly GCA_047635475.1. Lineage (GTDB taxonomy): Bacteria > Bacteroidota > Bacteroidia > Flavobacteriales > Flavobacteriaceae > Flavobacterium. The sequence goes on along the minus strand of JBLIKQ010000062.1, from coordinate 3,984 downwards.
TATTCAAGCGTTTATGGGTTATTTGGAAAAGGAGAAGAAATACTCTCCTCACACCATAAGTGCGTACCGGAATGATATAACGAACTTCCAGTCATTCAATAAAAGTCATTTTGATCAATCTGATATAGAACGAGTAAATTATAGCCAAATTAGAACTTGGATTGTTTTTCTTGTCGATAGCGGATTGTCAAATGTTTCTGTTAATAGGAAGCTATCCTCGTTAAGAGCTTTCTATAAATTTCTATTAAAAATTAAGCAAATAGAAGTTAATCCGTTGTTGAAGCATAAGGCCTTGAAAGTTTCAAAGAAACTTCAAATTCCTTTTTCAGAAAAAGAAGTAGCTGAAGCGTTAGTCAGTATTCAAAGCCCATATGGTTTTGAGGAAGTGAGGGATAAATTGATAATAGATTTGTTTTACACTACCGGAATACGTAGAACTGAATTGATTCACTTGAAAGGCGTAAATCTTGATTTGTATACTAATACAATAAAGGTGTTGGGTAAAAGAAATAAAGAGCGCATTCTTCCTGTTTTGCCAATTGTAAAAGAACAATTTTTATTGTATGCTAGTGAGAGGTCGTCTTTGGGATCTGTCAAGGATGATGACTTTTTATTTCTAACAAAAAAAGGTTCGAAATTGAATGATTCTTTTGTGTATCGATTAATAAAATCTTACTTTAGTAGAGTCTCCGAAAAAGTAAAAAAAAGTCCGCATATTTTACGGCATACGTTTGCGACTCATTTATTAAATAACGGGGCTGATTTAAATTCGGTGAAAGAATTATTGGGACATTCGAGTTTGGCTTCGACACAAATTTATACGCACAGCAGTTTGTCTGAGCTAAAAAAAGTTTATCAAGATGCCCATCCAAGAAATAAATAATATTTCGCTAAAAGTTTAACCATTAAAATAAATTATTATGAAGGTAAATGTTCATGCAGTTAACTTTAATGTTGACGGAAAACTGGTAGATTTTGTTCAGGATAGAATGGATAAATTGGAGAAATATTACGATAAGGTAGTGTCTGCGGATATCTATTTAAAAGTGGAGAAGACAAGTGATAAAGAGAATAAGATTGTTGAGGTAAAGATGAATGTTCCCGGAGATGATTTTATGGTTAAAAAGCAATGCAAAACTTTTGAAGAAGGGATTGAATTATCGGCAGAATCCTTGGGGCGATTGTTGCTTAAAAGGAAAGAAAAGATGAGCTCGCATTTATAATGTAAAAGTTTTTTTAAAAAATGTTTTGATTGAGAGATAAAATCTATACATTTGCAGTCCGTTAGAAATAGCGGACTTTTTTTATTGATAACGCCAGCGTAGCTCAGTTGGCTAGAGCAGCTGATTTGTAATCAGCAGGTCGTGGGTTCGAGTCCCTCCGCCGGCTCAAAAAAGCAGTGATATTGCATTTGGCTAAATGCTAAATTAAAAATAAAGAAAGAGGGGAGATACTCAAGCGGCCAACGAGGGCAGACTGTAAATCTGCTGACTACGTCTTCGCAGGTTCGAATCCTGCTCTCCCCACAAGAATTGATTTTAGATTGTGGATTTTTAGATCGTAGATTAAAAAAAAATCTAAAATCACAAATCTAAACTTTTTAATCAAGGATTCTGCCGACTTAGCTCAGAGGTAGAGTGCTTCCTTGGTAAGGAAGAGGTCACGGGTTCAATTCCCGTAGTTGGCTCAAGTAAGTAGGAAATTGAAATGAATATATAACTAGATTAAAAATTAAGTAAAATGGCAAAAGAAACCTTTAACCGTAACAAACCCCACTTAAACATTGGAACAATTGGGCACGTGGATCACGGAAAAACTACATTAACTGCGGCAATAACTAAAGTGTTATCTGATGCAGGTTACTGTCAGGCAAAATCATTTGATCAAATTGATAATGCTCCTGAAGAAAAAGAAAGAGGTATTACAATTAATACATCTCACGTTGAGTATGAAACTGCTAATCGTCATTACGCTCACGTTGACTGTCCAGGTCACGCGGATTACGTAAAAAACATGGTTACCGGTGCTGCTCAAATGGATGGTGCTATTCTTGTGGTAGCTGCGACTGACGGACCAATGCCACAGACACGTGAGCATATCCTATTAGGTCGCCAGGTTGGTATTCCTAGAATGGTTGTATTCATGAATAAAGTGGATATGGTTGATGATGAGGAACTGTTGGAATTAGTTGAAATGGAAATTAGAGACTTATTGTCTTTTTACGAATATGATGGAGATAATGGTCCTGTTGTTCAAGGTTCAGCTTTAGGTGGATTGAATAATGATCCAGCGTGGGTTCCTAAAATTCTTGAATTGATGGAAGCTGTTGATTCTTGGATTGAGGAGCCAGTTAGAGATACTGAAAAGCCTTTCTTGATGCCTGTTGAGGATGTGTTCTCGATCACTGGTCGTGGAACTGTTGCTACAGGTCGTATTGAAACTGGTATCGCTAATACGGGTGATGCTGTTGAAATCATCGGTATGGGAGCTGAAAAATTAACTTCTACTATTACAGGAGTTGAAATGTTCCGTAAAATCCTTGATAGAGGAGAAGCTGGAGATAACGTAGGTATCCTTTTGAGAGGTGTTCAAAAAGAAGACATCAAAAGAGGAATGGTTATTGTTAAGCCAGGATCAGTAAAACCACACGCTACGTTCAAAGCTGAGGTATATATCTTGAAAAAAGAAGAAGGTGGTCGTCATACTCCATTTCATAATAACTACCGTCCACAGTTTTACGTACGTACAACTGATGTAACGGGTGTTATTACTTTACCGGAAGGTGTAGAGATGGTTATGCCTGGAGATAACTTAACTATTAACGTAGCTTTGTTAAGTCCAATTGCAATGAATGTGGGATTACGTTTTGCTATCCGTGAAGGTGGTAGAACTGTAGGTGCAGGTCAGGTAACTGAAATTGTAGCATAATTCTATTAAATAAATTTAAAACCAGTAGCTACTTATGTTGTTACTGGTTTTTAACCGAACGGGCGTAGTTCAAGGGTAGAATAGCGGTCTCCAAAACCGTTGATGGGGGTTCGAATCCCTCCGCCCGTGCAAAAAAACAAATCATAATGGCAAATATAGTTAGTTACATATCAGAATCATTTGAGGAATTAAAGTCGAACATGACTTGGCCAGTTTGGGCTGAAGTGCAACGCCTTACTATTGTTGTTGCTATTTTCTCTATATTATTTGCTTTGGCGACATGGGGGGTAGATGAATTTTTTGCATCAGCATTAGCCGGATTTTTTAACTGGATAAAAGTTTAATTTTTGTTATGACTGATAATAATCTAAAAAAGTGGTATGTCGTTCGAGCCGTAAGTGGGCAAGAGAATAAGGTGAAAGCTTACATAGAATCAGAAATCTCGAGATTGGGGATGGGTGATTATGTTTCTCAAGTATTGGTTCCTACTGAAAAAGTAGTAACTGTAAAAGACGGTAAAAAACTAATCAAGGAAAAAGTTTATTTTTCAGGTTATGTTATGATTGAGGCAAATCTGGTAGGCGAAATACCTCACATTATTAAGTCTGTAACTAGTGTTATTGGCTTTTTAGGTGAAACTAAGGGTGGTGAGCCAGTTCCTTTAAGGCAGTCTGAGGTTAATAGAATGTTAGGTAAGGTAGATGAGCTTGCTGTGAATGAAGATACTCGTTCTATACCATTTAATATTGGTGAAACGATTAAAGTTATTGATGGTCCTTTTAACGGTTTTAATGGAACGGTTGAAAAAATTAATGAAGAAAAGCGTAAACTAGAAGTAATGGTTAAGATTTTCGGAAGAAAAACACCTTTGGAGCTAGGTTTTATGCAAGTTGAAAAAGTATAATATTTTGTTACATATAATTCCATTGCAATCGCTTCCAATGATTGTGATGTTAAATTTTTTAAAAAATGGCTAAAGAAATTAGTAAAGTAGTTAAACTACAAGTTAAGGGAGGTGCTGCGAATCCATCGCCACCGGTTGGACCTGCTTTAGGA
>JBLIKQ010000061.1:0-13996 GCA_047635475.1 Porticoccaceae bacterium | reverse complement strand
TTTAAATTAAATTTAACTGTATTTTAGAAGACAAATAGCCTCTATCTGCAAGTAACACAAAGTCAGATATTTGTTGTTTAATATTTTTTAAAAAAATGAACATCGTGAACACTGGCTTTCGTAATGTTTAACGAATGGAAAACTCCCGATACTGAGCATACTGCGTGAAGTTTATATCCATAAATCCAGTTGTTCTGTGAAACGCAAAAACCTTTATAAGGAGTAGTTTCAAAATCCTCCTTACAGAATTTAATTCTGTTGTGTCGTGAGAATTTACAAATCTCCACAGGCATACTATCCACAATAAAATAATCTTCAAACTCAAGAAAATAGGAGGCTAGCTTTGACCTAACTTCTTCTGAAAATAAAAACAGTTTTCTCCTTCTTTTATTTAACTGACTACGCTCAATTAGATTAGGAATTTCTGCATTTGTTACTTGTTTAAATAATGAATTCTCACTGTCAATAGACATAAATTCAGCTGTTAAACTCATTGCAACTACTTCTAAATCATGCATTTTTGTTTTCTGCCAACATCTGATTTAAATTCTAATTCACAATTCAAAGAACTTATAACTTCTAAAACTCTTAAATAATTTTTCATTATATTTGATATATACATTGTTTGTTTTTCGACTTCAAGATATTAGATTTCAATATCTTGAGGAATATCTAACCAGTGTTTTTTACTTTAAATAATTATAGTCAACGGGTTAAAAGAATCATTTCAGAATTTAATTCAAAATGTTACGGAATATAAAAGCAAAGGGTAGGCATGCTATCTTAGTGCTTTGATAAACATTTCGGTGTGTTTTCTAAAGTAGAGAATAATGATCCTTCAACACTATTGGTAGTGTTGATTGATAAAAAGATTATAGTTTTGTAAAAAGCAAAAATTAGGATATAAAGACTAGGAAGAAAAACAAACAGTTTTTGGTTTATACAATATATGTAAAAATGGAAAAGCCTAATTTAAGTTATATAAACGAGCTCTCTGGAGACAATCTAGAATTTAAAAATAGGATAATTAGTATTCTCAAAAAAGAACTCGCAGAAGAAATTTCAGTCTATGCCTCAGAATTTAAAAATGGTAATTATTTATTAGCGGCACAATCCGTTCATAAATTAAAACATAAAATATCCATATTAAGTTTGAAAAAGGGGTATTATATTGCTGAAGAGTATGAAAATAATTTAAAAAGCAACAGTACAAAATTAGATGTTGATTTTATAAATATTTTAAAAAATATGCAGGAATTTGTAAACCGTTTGTAACAAGTTAGATTTATGAATTGCATTATAATTGATGATGAGGAGATGGCAAGAGTCATAATGTCGGAAATGATCAGCCGTTATTCAGAACTCAACCTAATAAGGGACTTTCCCAATGCCATGCAGGCAATTAAATTTCTGAATAATGAGGAAGTTGATTTAATTTTCTTAGATATTCATATGCCCGATTTTACGGGTTTTGATTTTATTCAAAGTATAAAAAACCCACCTAAAGTTATTTTGGTTACTTCGGATAAAAATTTTGCTATAGAAGCATTCGAGTACGAGTGTATCGCAGATTACCTTGTAAAACCCATAACTGAAGATCGTTTTCAAAAAGCAGTTCAAAAAGCGAAATCTTATAAAAAAGACTCCAAGCAAGAGGAAGTAGCAGCAGTTGCGCAGGATAATAGAAATGAATTTTATATTAATATTGACCGCAGGTTAATCAAAATTGAAATGGAGTCCGTGGATATTATAGAAGCTAAAGGAGATTATATTCATATCAAAACGGAGGTAAAAAATTATATTGTTCATTCCACGCTAAAAAAAATAGAAGATAAACTCCCTAAAGATCTATTTTTAAAAGTACATCGTTCCTTTATTATTAATACCAAAAAAATCATTGACATTGAAGACAATAGCGTATTAATAGGCAAAGACGTAATTCCGGTAAGTCGAGCAAATAGACCTGAATTAATGAATAGATTAAATCTTTTATAAGCTATTCGAGATTATTTGACTGTATTTCATAAATACTAGAGGGTAGTATTTTATAAGTACAACCTCCTTTTTTTAAAATAGTTGGTTCGCAAAAGTTTAACTAAGAAAACACAAAATGAAATTGCAAAATAATAAGATTAGGTATTACTTTTACCAAGGATTTTTTATATGTTGAAACGACTCGGCATCTGATATAAATTCATTCTAAAATGAAAGAACAAATTAAGAAATTCTTAAACGAGGAGCAAGATTCTAAAGCCATCGAAAAAATCACTTCAAAGCTGAATGATTTACTTATGAAAAATGAAGACATAGGTTATATCGGGGTGCAGAAAAAGCCGGCTCTTACTGTTTTTCCAGATAGCATTGTGATGACCAATAAAAGAATCATTATCTGTCAGCCAAAAAACCTAGGGCTTTCCATGGACTTTACGGATTATAGTTGGGATGATTTAGAAGCTGCTTTTGTGAAGGAAAACATTCTTGGGTCTGTATTCTCATTTTCGACCAAAACAGATATGCAGATTTCCATAGATTATATTCCAAAAACGCAGGCGAGAAAAATGTATACTTTTGCAAAGGAACAGATGGATTTAGTTAAAACAGGAGCTATTTTTAATAATATAGTAGCTGAAGAAATCCAATTTGAAAGCATAGATTCAACCGTAGAAATTGAAGAGATGGACACGGAAGAAGTGACTAACTTTGCGGAAATAGTTACAGTATCACCAGCCAATTTTGATCCTGAAAATCTATCCTTTAATGAAGTTCAAGAAAGCACAAAAGACAGTTCGTTGAGTGAACTTTCGCAGGATGCACTTTTTGAAAAATTGCAGAATTATAAAAAACTGTTAGATAACGGTTTGATATTACAGGGAGAATACGATCTGTATAAAAAAGATATTTTAAGTTATATGTAAGAGATTAAAGTTAAAAATCAAAAGTTCGAAAGCAGCTTGACTTTATGAGCTTGCGCTTTTCAACGAGACTAGATGCTTTCAGTTATAAAAGCTTAGTTGGTCTTTTGTTCTGCAAATAACAAGGATTATTGTCCGTTGTAATGTCGTGATCAACTGGTTTTTATTTTGCTTAGAGATTTAATTACGCAAAAAGAGCCGCTCCAAAGGAACGGCTCTTTTAAATTGAATTATAATTAATCTATGCTTGGGGCGCTCCTGCCATAATTTCGGCATTAGCAAATTCTTCAAATTTGGCAAAGTTGGCTTTGAATTTTGCTGCAAGTTCAACTGCTTTAACGTCATATAAATTTTTGTCTTCCCAAGTGTTGCGGGGATTTAGAATCTCAGAAGGAACTTCAGGACAGGTTTGCGGTATCGCAATGCCAAAAATAACATGATCTTTATAGTCTACAGCGTCTAGTTCTCCGTTGAGAGCGGCAGTAATCATAGCGCGGGTATATTTGAGTTTCATTCTGTTACCAGTACCGTAAGAACCCCCAGTCCATCCGGTATTGATTAACCATACTTTTACATCTGCATCCTTTATTTTTTTACTTAACATTTCAGCATACTTAGTCGGGTGTAGTGGCATAAATGGTGCTCCAAAACAAGCTGAGAAATTAGGTTGTGGTTCAGTAATTCCAGCTTCAGTTCCGGCAACTTTGGCCGTATAGCCAGATATAAAATGGTAGGCTGCCTGTCCTGCTGTCAATCTTGAAATGGGAGGTAAAATTCCAAAAGAATCTGCTGTTAGGAAGAATATATTTTTAGGGTTTTTACCAATAGAACTATGTTGGATATTATCAATATGGTATATTGGATAACTTACTCTAGTATTTTCTGTTATGGAGATGTCTTGAAAATCGACCTCAGTTGAATCTTTTTTCAGAACAATATTTTCAAGAATAGCTCCTTTTTTAATTGCTCTAAAAATATCTGGTTCGTTTTCCTCTGAAAGGTTGATTACTTTAGCATAACATCCACCTTCGAAGTTGAAAACTGTATTTTCATTTGTCCAACCGTGCTCGTCGTCCCCAATTAATTTTCTTTTTGGGTCGGCTGAAAGCGTTGTTTTTCCTGTGCCAGACAAGCCAAAGAAAATGGCTGTATCCCCTTCATTTCCAACATTTGCACTACAGTGCATTGGTAAGGTATTCTTAAGTATTGGCAATATGAAGTTCAGTGCAGAAAATATCCCTTTTTTCATCTCACCTGTATATCCAGTTCCACCAATAAGTACTACTTTTTTGGTAAAATCTAGGATTGCAAAATTACTTTGACGTGTTCCATCAGTTGCAGGGTCTGCTAAGAAACTAGGAACGCAAATCAATGTCCACTCTGGGTCGAAATTGGCTAGATCTTCCAGTTCGAGTCTCAAAAACATATTGAAACAGAATAGATTCGCCCATGGGGTTTCTGTAACTACACGAACATTTAATCTATAATTTGGGTCTGCACATACATAGGAATCCCTCACGAAAATTTCTTTATTCGATAAATAAGCAGTGACTTTTTTATACAAAGCGTCAAATGCTTTTGGCTCAAAAGGGATGTTTACTTTTCCCCACCATACTTCCTTTTCTGTAAGGCTATCTTTTACGATAAATCGATCTAGTGGCGATCTTCCTGTAAATTCTCCTGTATTGATGGCTAAAGCTCCAGTCGAAATCTCAATTCCTTGACCTGACGCTATGGTCATGTCTTGTAATTCGTTGGCTGATAATTGATAATGAATCTTTGCGTTTTCAATTCCCATGTCTTTCAACGAAATCGATTGCGTAAACGGTCTGTTATTATTCATAAAATTATGTATTGTGTGGTTTGATTTAATGTTGGCAAAAGTAGAACTTATATTTTAGATACGTTTTGATTATCCTAAGTTTGTTCTTTTTTCTTAACGAAATTGTAAAACAAAATGCCCCACGCTACTATCAGAAGTAGTCCGCCGATGGGAGTGACAACACCTATGACCCGGAAATCAAATGAGGTGATGCTATTTGTAGCTAACAAATATATAGACCCTGAGAACAAACAAACACCGGAAAGCACTAAATAATAGATTGTTTTTTTTGTTTTATGAGATAGGCTAGCTATCATGCTAATAAATATTAAAAACAACGCATGGTACATTTGATAGCGCACTCCTGTTTCAAAAGTTACTAATTGCTCTGCAGCTAGTATTTTTTTTAGGGCATGTGCCCCGAACGCGCCTAAAACTATCGCTAACATTCCGAAAAAGGCTCCTGTTGAAATTAATTTTTTATCCATTTGATAATCATTTTATCTTTGCAAAAGTATTCCTTATCTAGCCAAAGTGAAAGAATTTTATGAGATAGTTTGTATCTTTTTATTTTTGGAGTTAATCACGGTAGATTTTGTGTAGACATCTATTTCGAAAAAGATATTCATGATTTTCACAGAGGGTGGTTGTTATAAATACAACAATTTTGTATGTTTGTGTTATATTTAAGCAAATATGAGAGTTATTTTAATTATTGGTGCTGGTAGATCAGCATCTTCGTTGATACAATACCTGCTAGATAAATCAGGAAAAGAAGATTTACACCTTATTATAGGTGACTTATCTATGGCTTTAGCCCAAAAGAAAACAAACAATCATCCCAATGCAACCCCAATAGCCTTAGATATTTTTAATGATATCCAAAGAACAGATGCGATACAAAAAGCAGATATCGTTATCTCTATGTTACCGGCTCATTTGCATATTGAAGTGGCTAGGGATTGTGTTGTCTACAAGAGAAGTTTGGTTACCGCTTCCTATGTCAGTAAGGAGATGCAGGAATTGGATTCAGCCGTCAAGGAAAACAATCTTGTTTTTATGAACGAGATAGGGCTAGATCCCGGGATTGATCATATGAGTGCCATGAAAGTCATTGACGAGATCAGAGATAAAGGGGGTAAAATGCTTTTGTTTGAATCTTTTTGTGGTGGACTTGTCGCTCCTGAATCAGACACCAATGTGTGGAATTATAAATTCACTTGGGCTCCTCGCAACGTTGTTCTTGCCGGACAGGGCGGTACAGCTAAATTTATTCAAGAAGGGACTTATAAATACATACCCTATTGTAAATTATTTCGAAGAACAGAGTTTTTAGAAGTAGAAGGATATGGTCGATTTGAGGCCTATTCAAATAGGGATTCTTTGAAATATAGAAGTGTATATGGTTTAGATGATGTATTGACTTTGTATAGAGGTACTATTCGGAAGGTTGGTTTTTCAAAAGCTTGGAATATGTTTGTTCAGTTGGGAATGACTGACGATAGCTATGTTATGGAAGATTCTGAAAACATGAGCTATAGGCAATTTGTAAATTCTTTCCTGCCTTATCATCCAACGGATTCTGTGGAAATTAAAACACGTTTGATTTTGAAAATAGATCAGGATGATATTATGTGGGATAAATTATTAGAATTGGATTTATTCAATGACAAAAAAATCGTAGGCCTAAAGGACGCCACTCCCGCTCAAATATTAGAAAAAATTTTAAATGATAGTTGGACTTTACAGCCAGAAGATAAAGATATGATCGTGATGTATCATAAATTCGGATATGAATTAGATGGCATAAAAAAGCAAATCGATTCGAAAATGGTGTGTATTGGTGAAGACCAAACCTATACAGCAATGGCTAAGACAGTTGGTTTGCCAGTTGCTATGGCTACTTTGCAAATATTAAATGGAAAGATAACGACGCCTGGAGTGCAATTGCCCATTCGGAAAGAAGTGTACTTACCGATATTAAAAGAATTAGAAGAATATGGAGTTGTCTTTAAAGAACAGTCCATGACTTATTATGGCTATAAGCCAGACAGCACTAAGTAGATAATAGTTTTTAGTTTGTAGTAAGATAAATCCGCTTCGTAAAGAAGCGGATTTATTGTTTTCTGTCTACTGATAAAAAATATAGCAATGGATTTTAATAGCGACTATTTTCGTTTTGTAGTAGGAGGTGGAGGAGGTGGAATATTTTTCTTTTCCTCCAATGTGAGTTCATCAAATTTTTTATTGCTTACAATATTACCGTCACTGTCTTTTATTTGGTAAATTTTATTTTTAAAATAATGGTCTACTTCAGTAATCTTGATAATGATAGTTGTAGGTCCTGAAACATCTTTCAGGAGTTTGTCCTTTTTACTAGGCGGTGGAGGAGGTGGAATGTTTTTCTTTTCTTTGTTAGAAAGTTCGCTGAATTTTTTTTCGTCGATGCTATTTCCGTTTTCATCTTGGATTTTAAAAATAGTATTTTCAAAATATTTTTCAACTCCTCTAATTGGATCCTGCTGTTCGGTAGCGTTTATTGTTTTTCTTTCCTGGGCTACTGCTTTTGAGCATACGAAGAAAACAAGCCCTGACAATATCGGGATTAAAACTGCTTTTTTAAGCAGCGCTCTTGATGTCGATGTGGTTTTTGTCATCATAATTAATCTTTTTTTAGTTATTGAATAATTCAAATTACTGGCCAAGTAATAGCTTGAGTTCGCGTTTGCCACTGATAATAGGAGATTCTGGTAAAACGGAACATTGTTATATGATTTTACGACTTTCTCGTCTGCGAGGAATTCGTGATTGAGTTGTATTGCTTTTTTATAAAAAATGAAGACAGGGTTAAACCAAAATAACAATTTAAGAGTTTCGATAAACAGAATGTCTAGTGTGTGTTTTTGGGTTACGTGGATCAATTCATGTGTATATAGTTCTGCTTCAATTCTGCGATTATAGTAATCCGTTTCATTGATGAATATCGTGTCTAGAAAAGTATGTGGGAGTATTTTCTCTTTGAGTAAAACTAGTTTTGAGTTTCTATAATCAATGACAGGATTTGATTTTGTTCTGGAGGTTAATTTTCGAATGTTTGTTATAAATCGGGTTATAAGTACCGAACTTACGATGGCATATATGCCCATAAGGGAAACTAGCCAGTAATTCATCGAATCGTCTATTATGGTCATAGTTGGCTCGCCCGGTTTTATCGCGGCTTTCCCTATTAAAGGACTTATGGATTCCTGTATCACTTCAATAGTTATAAATGGAATGCTGAGTGAAAAGACAAGGCTAAACAAAAGGTAAAATCTATTGAATTGATGTATTTTCTCTTTTTCAAGCAGAAGGTGATATACTGCTAATAGGACGGACAGCGAAAGTGTCGATTTGATTATGAAGTCTATCATTTTTTCTTTTTTTGAAGTTCACTGTCTATTATTTTTTTGAGATTTTCCAATTCTGCTTCCGACAAATTCGTTTCTGTGGTGAAGAAGGAAGCGAACTGTGAAGCCGAATTGTTGAAAAAATTAGTGATCAGGCCATTTACATGTTTAGAGAAATAGTCGGTTTTTTTTACCAATGGATAGTATTCTCTGGAATTCCCAAACTCATTGTACCCCACAAAATCTTTGTCGATCATTCTTTTTAGTAGGGTTGCAACCGTCGTCGTTTTTGGTTTTGGTTTTGGAAGCGCTTCAAGTAAATCTTTCATGAAAGCTTTTTCTAGTGTCCAAAGCTGCTCCATTAATTGTTCTTCGGATTTGGTTAATTGTTGCATTTTATCAAGATTTTTATCAGTTGGTTTTTCTAAATCGTATTTCGGATGTTATGTATTAACTAGCAGAGCCTTATTTGACTTATTCTACAAAATTAAACATTGCTCTACAAATGTAGAGTTAATTATTTAATAACCTACTATTTTTATCGAAATATGTGGTTTACTGCGATTTGCATTAGGGATAGTAGTGGAAATCCTTTTTATTTTTTCGATAAAAAGATTGTAGCGGATAGCGCGACCCACCTCTTTTTGCGGGGAATGCCAAAAAAAAATCCGCTCATTGCTGAACGGATTTTCAAGTGAATTTATGAGTTGTGTTATTGACTTAGCTCGACAAAATATTTGTAGAACAAAGGAATAGTTTCGATTCCCTTTAGGAAATTAAAGACACCGAAGTGCTCATTTGGCGAGTGGATGGCATCGCTGTCTAGGCCAAAGCCCATTAAGATGGTTTTGCTTTTTAGTTCTTTTTCGAATAAGGCGACGATTGGAATACTACCTCCAGAACGTACTGGAATGGCAGGAACGCCAAAAGTTTCAGTGTAAGCCATGTTTGCCGCTTTATAACCAATACTGTCAATAGGTGTAACATATCCCTGGCCTCCATGATGAGGTTTTACTTTTACGGTAACGCCCGCTGGAGCGATACTTAAGAAATGTTTTGTGAATAATTCTGTAATTTCTTTCCAGTCCTGATTTGGAACCAGTCGCATTGAGATTTTGGCGAAAGCCTGACTTGCAATTACGGTTTTAGCTCCTTGACCAATATAACCTCCCCAGATTCCGTTTACGTCCAGTGTAGGGCGAATGGAGTTTCTTTCGTTAGTAACATATCCTTTTTCACCAGCAACATCGTTGAGGTCTAATGCTTTTTTATAATTTTCTAGGCTGAATGGCGCTTTGGCCATTTCGGCTCTTTCTTCAAGAGATAATTCTTCAACCTTGTCATAAAATCCGGGAATGGTAATATGATTGTTCTCGTCATGAAGCGACGCAATCATTTTAGTTAATATATTAATAGGATTTGCCACAGCGCCACCGTAGAGACCAGAATGTAAATCGCGGTTGGGTCCAGTTACTTCTACCTCCACATAGCTAAGGCCACGAAGACCTGTCGTAATGGATGGTTGTTGGTTTGATATCATTCCAGTATCAGAAATTAAAATCACATCATTTTTCAGTTTGTCATGGTTGTTTTCCACAAAGGTTTTTAGGTTGACACTTCCCACTTCTTCTTCGCCTTCAATCATGAATTTGACGTTGCAAGGCAAATTGTTGTTTTGCACCATGTATTCAAAAGCCTTTACGTGCATGTACATTTGGCCTTTATCGTCGCAGGCGCCACGTGCAAAAATGGCTCCGTCAGGATGAGTTTCAGTTGTTTTGATAACGGGTTCAAATGGAGGAGAAGTCCATAATTCTATTGGGTCCGCTGGTTGAACGTCGTAATGGCCGTACACTAAAATTGTTGGCAAGTTTTTGTCAATCATTTTCTCACCGTAGACGATTGGGTAACCATCCGTTTCGCAAATTTCTACTAAATCACAGCCTGCTTTTTCTAAGCTTATTTTTACTGCTTCAGAAGTTTCGATAACGTCCTGTGAGTAGGCTGGATCTGCACTAACGGAGGGCATTTTTAACAATTCTATTAATTCCTTGATGAAACGATCTTTATTTTGTTGAACGTATGACTTGATATTTTCCATTTATTTACTTAATTTTTATGTCTGCAAAAGTACGAAAAAGAGAATGATTAATTTTTTTAGAAAATTGCTTTGAATGTTGGAAGATATGAGTATATTTGCACCCACAATTACACGCGGATATGGTGAAATTGGTAGACATGCCAGACTTAGGATCTGGTGCCGCAAGGCGTGTAGGTTCGAGTCCTATTATCCGCACATTTAAAACGCAAACCCTTTATTTATAGATGTTTGCGTTTTTTGTTTTATAAAGTTGTCAAACCATTGCCAAACCATTTTAAAAACTCCCCTTTTTTCAGTAAGAATCAGTTAACGGAATTAATTAAAATACTAATTGATTAAATCTATCTTGAGTTTTTTGGATAGATTTGCAAAAAGCTGATTATTCATACATTAATAAGTAATTAGTATTAATATTTTCATTTGTCTAGCAGAAAGTACATTTGCGCTTATTCGTCTATACTATTACTGCCTATAATTTGTAAATCTTTATCCATTGAAACTATGTCGTCGTAAATCATTAAGGCTCCAAAGGAATTCTTTGCTCGATATCTATGACTAACTGTATAGTATAAAAATTTGTCTTTTGGTTCATTGTCAAAGTACTTGTGACTTAACCCGCTGTCTTCAATCATTTTGATTTTTTTTGCAACCGTTATTGTGTCTAAAACTGCAATAGATATTTTTTCATAACTACTCGGGTCTTGAAAAGAAGTTTGAACATAATTTGAAATACTTTTTTCTATTGGAGTTTGGTTGTTGCAACTTACTACTGCTAATGAAATCAATCCTACGACTAATGCCTTTTTCATTTTATAAAGTTTAAATTTAGAATATTGTAAAGTAAGTCATTTATACTTTAGTTTACAATACCTAATAGTAGTAAAGTTTAGGTTATGATAAGTGTACTATCGTAGTGGTATGAATAAAATGAAGCTTTATGAATTTTTAAGACTTCGAGAAGCTAATCGATACAATAAGTTGTGGTCTACGGGTATTCAAGTAGATACAGATACCGGAGATAATATAGCAATTAACCTTTATACAGCCAATGACTTTTACTATAAGGTCTAATATTATATTAAGACAGATAAAGTCCTTTATAACAGACTTTCAAACAAGATGTGCGGTTAGATAAGTATCTTGATAGGATTAAATTATAATAGTCGTTGATGTAGTACTCAGGTTCTTTCTTTTTTAAGAATTAACATTTCTTCTTAATCTCTAAAATCTACAGGGGAGAACGAACATTATTTTAATTATTTTTCTGTGGTCCCGAAAGTCTGTATATACAGAAATTACGATTCATTGTTAAATAATTGCTAGTCAGACGTCATCTTTTTATTTAAAAATCATAAACTTTGTTAAAAGTTAAAACATTGTTAAATATCGAATTTTGTTTAGTATTTTTTTAAATTTGTTAAACAAAATAGAAATTACACAACTATGAAAAATTTAATTAGTTTACTAACAGTATTATTCCTTTTGATAAGTTTATCATCTTGTAGTGATGATGAATCAACTGTAGGAGCAAGTGTCACTACTTTTTCAGCTGATATGTTGACGGGATCAAACGAGGTTCCAACAAACAACTCTACTGCTATGGGTACCGCAACACTCAAATTTAACAATACTACAAAAGTATTTACAATCACAGTGACACACGACTTATCATCTATTACATCCGGACACATCCATAAAGGAACTGCTGGAACAAATGGGAGCGTAGTTTTTCCATTCACTGCTCTTGTATCTCCAATTAGTTATACGAGTGCAGCTCTTACTCCAGAACAGGAGGCAGATCTTATGGCTAACCTCTATTATGTAAATCTGCACTCTTCAACGTTTACTGCAGGTGAAATAAGAGGGCAATTAGTTAAGAAATCTACCTCAAATACTAATACTGGAGGAGGTTATTAATAAGACATTGATACTTGTTAATCCTATTTCTAATTTAAGATAAGGGTTCTTTGAAAGTGAAGTTCGATGTCAATAAAGGTAAAAACCACATAACATCTTGGAAAGTTAAAAAAGAGGTTTAACTTAGGTTAAACCTCTTTTTTTATTGTTTTGGTGCTTTTTATAGTTCTAATATTGTGGGCAATTTATCTTATTTGCGTCTGTAAATCAGAATTTATATCGTTCAATTAGATACTTTGTTTTGATTTCCTCGAATACTTCTCTAACTGGTTCGTGACAGAATTTTAAACCTAGTTAGCATAATAAAATACTACTATCGTTTGCACGTAGATATTTAAACAAGATATCTGATAAATTATGCTTTTTGATGTAATTTAATTGTGGTCAACTAGCTATTTTGACAATATAATAAAAGGGTCAATTTGCGTAGTTGGTATTTAGAAAATCAATCTTTTTAATCATAATTACGGACGTTTGAAATTGTTGAGGTTAATTCTTGGGGTTTGTTTCTGGGATAAAAAAAATAGTGGTCGTAAGTATAATTTTTTGTTAGATAAAGAAATAAACCAGCGTTTCCTTTTTCTTTAAAATTAGTTACAGTGTTTTGAGTTATTTGACCTATTTTTTGCTCAACACTCATTTTTGAAAGTAATTCAGATACTTTTGTGTCAATTGGTGTTTTTGAACTTTGACTAAATACGTCGTTTGAGAATAGGGAAAGGACAAAGGGTAACAGAATGGAATTTTTCATTTCTTATTAGTTTTTGTTTTTTTAATAATCAAAAATCAAGAAAGGAAATGTTTTTTTGATTTATCAACTTTTAAAAATAGCTAATTTCTGATGCGAATGACTATCTTATGAGGCATTAGTAGTTGTTTTAGAGAGCTTTAACGTTTTCGTTTTAATTAGACAGGAAATTGAAATTAGCAAATAAACTATCTACAATTCTTTTTCTATGATTATTTATCAAAAAAAAAGCTTCTCGAACGAGAAGCTTTTTTAATTAATTAGAATTTAGATATGAATTTTACCATCTCAATAATGCTTTTTTCATCTTTGATAGAAAAGTCGTTCTGTTTTAGGTAATCTGCAATTTCTTTTTTGTGTGTTGGGAAAAGGTTTTGAAGCTCCGTTCTGTTTTTAGGCAGCGGTATTGCCGTTTTGTCATTTAAGCTCAAATAATACTCGTCGCTTGTTTTGATAAATTTTGCGGGTGTTGCTGATAAATAAGCATTAGCAGCTTTTTTCTCTCTTTGAAGACTAACTCTATATCTTCGAAATAAAGCAACGTTATTTAAACTAAGTAATTCTGCTAAGTACCCGTTTAATTCGCCCTCTTTAGTTTCATAATTTAAAAGCTTAATTATATTATTATATGGAATAATTCTTATACTGAGGCAAGGGGCTTTTTTGATGAGTGTGAAAAGTTCTTTGTTTTCACTTTGGACTTCTATGATGTCCATCATTGCGTCGTAACGGATCATAATTTGCTGAGGAACTCCAGAAACCTTGGCTAATCTAAATTCTTCATCAAAGTACTTAGACCCTTCTATTTTTGAATTTTCATTTTGATTTAAAACATTATTTTTGTATAAAGCACCAGAGCCCGTAGGATCAATTCTGTCCATAAATTGCTGTGCGTTTCCGTTGAATACTATTAAAGAAAATAATAATATGTTAATCAGTAATTTTCTCATTTTTCTTTATTTAGATTCATTTATCCAAGCATCAATTTTCTTTTCTAATAATGCTAATGGCATAACACCTGATTCTAACACTTTTTCATGGAATTTTTTGATATCAAATTTATCTCCCATTTTGTCTTGTGCTTTTTTACGCAGTTCCAGGATTTTTAAT
>JBLIKQ010000060.1:0-14131 GCA_047635475.1 Porticoccaceae bacterium | reverse complement strand
TCAAAGAGTTGGTAAACGAGGACGAGTGCCAGTTATTTCGAAAGCACAAACTCTTGTCGACGTACTTCCGTATTTGAGCACACGGCATCAAATTCTTCAATGGATTTGAACTCTAATTGTTCTATGATTTTATATTCATAGAACACTTTAAAAGTTTTTGTTTTAAAAGGCCATGGGTCGACTGAAATGACGTTTTCGGATTTGTAAAAAGTTTGATTTAGGATACCGTCCGGACTTTTGGAGATTTCCATTTTTCGACCTTCGGGTTGGATTTTGTCCATACAAATAAGAAGCGAAAAGGCGTCGCACCATTCTACAAAACAATACAAACGGTCGGCATATTCTTGGTCAATTTCCAAATGGTTCAGGATAACCTTGCGGTTTTTAGCTTGGTCTTTTAGGAAAGTGTCCAATTCTTTATCATCGCCTGGTTTTTTATCGCTGAAAATAAAGTTCATGTGCATTGATGTCAATAGCGCATTCAGCTGACTCTTGGAAGTCGCAATTTCCATGACATTATAATGCTGCTTTAAGTCTGTTTTTTTTGAACCGCCTGGTGCTAAAAAATGTTTTGGGGCACCAGCGTCGGTAAGATTTTTATTTTCTTTGGTTTCGGCAATACCGTCGTCGTGTTCTGCAGTGGTAATTAGCGTTGGGACAATAATATCATTGGGCAAATCAATATCATATTGGTAGGCTAACATAGCAGCGAGGAGTCCGTGGGAACGTTGGTTAATAATTTTCCAACCTTTTTGATGTGAAGCAACTATCATAATGCAGTGATTTTAAATAGGGTTTTGGAAATGTTTTAAAGAACATTTCTTTTTAAGAAAAAGGCGCTTTACCAAAAGTATAAAATTTTGACTTGACGTCAAATAAATATAGGTATCGATATACTACTGAATAGTTAATTTTTATACAAATTACGTATGCATTCGAGCAAAATGCTTAGGTTCTGATTTAGAGATAGTACGTACTATTTCTAATTTTCAGTAGTATAGATGCAATCCACAGCTAAGAAAGAAAAAACAATTTCTGAAACTAAAACAAAGGAAAGAACCCCGATAGCGTCAGAGGCGTTGCAAACGCTTAATATGGTTGTCAAAAGATAAGTAGGTATTCGATGCAATCGAGCACCAGAGTATGGGACAAACGAGGACGATAGGGGATATAAAATTAAGAATTATCTTTTGAATGCGATAGGTTTTATAACTAGGGTGTAAATAATCGAGATTTTCAAGTACTTGACAAAAGCCATTTTTAGTGATATTTGGGACTGTATTACAGCCTGATAAAAAACGTACCGCTAGCGGTACAAAAAAATACCGCTAGCGGTATTTTTTCTACCGTTAGCGGCATTTAACCTAATTAATTGTTAATATTATTACAAAAAACAGCGATTAATGATGTAGTAGATAATTAGGCTATGGTGATTTTATAGTCACGTTTACGTAGATCTACTATTCTAACAAATGGGAATAGTCTTCAGGTAGCTCCGCATCAATATCTCTCAAGTATTGTTCCAGAGCAGTCATGGTAGAATGTCCAGTAATGAGCATTAGTCTACTTTTTGTTTCAAAAGGGGAGTAGCTTTTACGAAGTTCGCGATACAGCTTGGTGATAAAAGTGTGTCTAAAGCTATACATACCGTAATCGGCACCTAAGTTAAAATGGTCTTTGACATTTGTTTTAAAACGTTTCGAGAAGTTGTCTCTGCGGTTATTTTCCGTCGCAATCCATTCGCCTCCTATTTGGGTGGGAGTGAATAAAAAATGCTCTGAATTAAGGCTAGATAAATCGGGTAAATCTTTAATCAAGATTTCAGGAATGATTTTTATTTTTACTGCTTTATTTTTTGCTCTAACATATAGTTTCTTATCCTTAATGTCTAAATCACCTACTTTTAAGCGACAAACTTCTACTGGTCTTAAAAAATTATAGCAAATGAATTTTATAAACAAGAGAAGCAGTGGGTCAGTAGTTTCCAGATGGGCATAAATTTTTAACTGCATCTCTGGAGTATAGGTTTTATTCCGCTCCGGCTTCGCTTTTAAAATATTGATTTTCTTGATGAAATTATCGGGTATGATTTCATTAGTAGCCAATACTTCAAACAAAGAGCTTAAGTCTATTCTTGAATTATTGCGATTTCTGGGGCTTGAAGTTTCTAAAATTCCATTCAAATAGTGATTGGTAATTTTTCGAGTCACTGAAGTGATCGGTTGACGGTCATCAAACGTTTTTTTAAAGCGTTTGATCCTTCCCTCAAAATTAATGTAAGAGGTGTTGTTAAGTGAGTGCTTTTTGATGTTTAGCGCAAACTCAAAAGCCTCTTTTATGGTCATAATTGGCTCTTCTATAGCAATAACTTCAGGTTCAATAAATGCTACGACTTCTGGTTGAGGTTTTGTAATTGCTGAAGTATCGTTTTGCTTAGGATTTGTTTTCTCGTCATTAAGTAAGCTTAGATCTGGATCTGAATAAGGGTTCAAACCTTTTTCTAGTAAATATTCTAATGCATCCTTTAAAGGGGTCAGGATTGTAAGCCTTTCCTTTTTTGTTTTATACCTATTTGCTCCAGCCTTAATGTTAGGCATTCGTTTCAATTTCCCAGTAGCCTCATCAATGAATTTGTAATAGACATACCAATCTCTAGAAAGCGCAGTAGACTGTTCTAGTTTGGAGAACTGATTCCATAAAGTGATGTCAATCCCTCCGGTATAAATTCTAGGTTCTGAATATTTTTTTTGGGTCAAAGTGTGTACTGTTTGGTGTACTCTATGTAAAAGTAATAAAATATTGGACATAAAAAAAGCGGTTTAGTGTACACTAAACCGCTTGTTTAAAGGAAATACTTATGTAGCGAGGACGGGATTTGAACCCGTGACCTCAGGGTTATGAATCCTGCGCTCTAACCGACTGAGCTACCTCGCCAAATGTCCCAAGAATAACAATTCCTGAACGCGGCTGCAAAGATAAAAATTATATTACAGTGTGCAAGCGAATCTGAAATAAAAAAAATATTTTACAAAACGTTTTTTTTTAGGCGTTATATTATATATATTCGGTAAAAAAATAAATTGTAGGTCATGGATCAAAAAGTACGTTACGAAATAGAGTTCCCTATCAACTCATCCCCTCAGTTGCTATACCAGTACATTTCAACCCCATCAGGTTTGTCGGAATGGTTTGCTGATAATGTAAATTCTCGCGGTGAATTTTATACTTTTATTTGGAATGATTCAGAAGAAAAAGCAAGACTTGCTTCGAAAAAATCAGGTGAAAAAGTAAAATTCAAATGGATAGACGGCGATGGTAAGGATACCGAGTATTTTTTTGAGCTTCATATTTTAGTAGATGAGCTAACAAAAGATGTTTCTTTAATGGTTGTAGATTTTGCTGATAAAGATGAAGTTGATGAAGCTTCGTTATTATGGGAAAATCAAATATCGGACCTCAAACATCTAATTGGATCTGTATAGTAAAATTGTATTTTATAACATACCTTTGCCTTGAACGAAATTCAGGGCTTTTTTATGATTAATTTTAATGGGACTATAGTGCCTCAGGACACTAATATATTGACACAGAATCGTGGTTTTTTATATGGCGATGCCGTTTTTGAAACGGTCAAAATTGTAAATTCTAAAATCTTATTTTTAGAAGATCATTATTTCAGATTAATGTCATCCATGCGTGTTGTTAGAATGGAAATTCCAATGAACTTCACTATGGAATACTTTGAAGAGCAAGTACTTTCGTTGGTTATTGACAATGATTATTCAAAGTCATCTCGTGCGAGGATTAGCGTTTTTAGAAATGATGGAGGCTATTACTTGCCGAAAACTAATACGGTTTCATTTTTAATTCATGTTGTTGGTTTGGAAGATAAATTATATTCATTCGCACAACAGGAATATGAAGTAGATTTGTTTAAAGATTTCTATGTTACCAAGCAGTTGCTGTCTTCGATAAAAACTTCAAATAGAATGTTGAATATCACAGCTAGTATTTATGCAAACGAAAACGGATTTGACAATTGTTTGTTATTGAATGACAGTAAGAATGTTGTTGAAGCGATTCAAGGGAATATTTTTATGTTAATGGGTAATAAGCTTATTACGCCCCCAGTATCAGAAGGCTGTTTAAATGGCGTAATGAGAAAACAAATTTTAGAAATAGCCAAAAAGATGGAGTCTCTAGAGGTAGTTGAAGAAGTAATCTCACCTTTTGACCTCCAGAAGGCAGATGAGTTGTTTATAACCAATGTAATAAAAGGAGTCCAACCGATCACAAAGTACAGGAAAAAGGATTTTGATGTAGTTTTGTCAAAGGTTTTATTGGAAAAATTAAATGCTATTGTAAGCGATATTTAATTTAAATGTGGATTTTCGGGGGCATTGGACCAAATAAGGTACTCGCCTCCCAATTCTATGATCTGTTCTTTCCAAAAATGGGTGCTTGACTTACCTATAATTTTATTTTTATAGCTGTTTTGGGCAACAATCCACGAATTATCATTCATTTCGGACTCCAGTTGCTGTTCTTCCCAGCCAGTATATCCAAGAAAAAACCGGATATTCCGCCTGCCTATTTTACCTTTGTTAATAAGCTCTTTTGTGCATTCAAAATCGCCACCCCAATATATTCCATTTGAAATTTCGATACTGTTAGGAATCAAATCCGGAATATTATGGATGAAGTAGAGGTTGTCCTGTTCGACTGGGCCTCCGTTGAAGATTTTGAATCTCGCATTGATCTCAGGGATCAAATCATGAATGGTATATTTCAATGGTTTATTTATAATAAAACCAACTGATCCTTCCTTGTCATGATCAGCCAATAAAATCACAGATCTGTTAAATGATAGATCTCCAATTATAGATGGCTCTGCTATAAGTAGTTGTCCTTTTATTAATTTTTCTGAAATCATAATGCTTCTTTTTCTACTAAATTTAAGGATAAAATTAAGGTATAACCAAATTAAATCGATTAAATGTATAAAAAAACCTTCCATAAGGAAGGTTTTATTATAATAGGTTATAAAATTTACAGTTAGTTTACTGCACCTTCTAATTCAGCTCCAGCCTTGAATTTTACAACATTCTTAGCAGCGATTTGAATAGTTTTTCCTGTTTGAGGATTTCTTCCATCTCTAGCAGCTCTCGCTGAAACTGACCACGATCCGAAACCTACAAGAGAAACTCTACCACCTTTTTTCAAAGTACCACTTACGTTTCCTAAAAATGACTCTAAAGCTAACTTTGCAGCTGCTTTTGTAACTCCTGCATCAGCAGCGATAGCATCGATTAATTCTGATTTGTTCATAATAATAGTTATTAATTGTTGGTTAAAAATAATTGTTAATACACAAATTTAGCAGGAAATCCCCGCCTCGCAAGTGTTTTCTTTTATTTTACTCTGTTTTGTTAATAACTTATTTTTTTTGTTCATAAAACATAGCTTTAATCTGATGAATTATGAAAAAGCACCGTTTTTAGTAGTGTTACTGCACTTTTGCAGCTTCAGAAAAAGACATTCCATTCAGTAATTCGGATGCTGTCATCTTCTTTTTACCAGGAAACTGCAAACTTAAAATTTGTATATATCCGTTTTCGATCGCAATTTTCATCTCTTTTCTTGTGCAAATGAGAGTTCCAGTTGCTAAGCTATGTTCATCCACAAGTACCTTTGCCTCATAAATTTTTACGTTCCACTCTTCACTTTTATCAGAAAAGAAACACCAGGCAGCCGGATAAGGACTTAATCCTTGTATTAGATTATTAATTTCCGAAGCCGATTTAGCCCAATCTATTTTACAGTTTTCTTTATTTAACTTGTAGGCTGTTTTTATTTCGGCAGATTCTGTTTGAACAATAGTGGTAATATTTCCTTTTTCAATTAACTCTACGGTTTTAATAACTACCGCGCTACCTAGATACATTAGTCTATCATGTAACTGCCCTGCATTTTCATCTGGGTTAATGGCTATTTCAGAGCTTAGGATTATAGCCCCTGTATCAATCTTGTCGTCAATGAAAAAAGTGGTAACGCCTGTTTTCGTTTCGCGATTAATAATTGCCCAATTTATGGGCGCTGCGCCGCGATAATTGGGTAGGAGTGAAGCATGGAGGTTAAAGGTGCCCCGTTTTGGCATTTCCCAAACCACTTTTGGTAACATTCTAAATGCCACCACTACTTGCAAATTTGCATTTAGCGATTTTAATTCCTCTAAGAATGATTCTTCTTTTAGGTTAGTGGGTTGTAACAGCTTTAAGTTATGGGACAAAGCGTATTCCTTAACAGCTGAGTATTTTATTTTTTGTCCACGTCCTGCTGGTTTGTCGGCAGCTGTAATGACGCCGACAACATTGTAGTTGTTTTTAATTATGGTATCTAGAATCCCGACCGCAAATTCAGGTGTACCCATGAATACAATTCGTAATTTTTCCATTATAGTTTTAAGGTATATTTATTGTTTGACTTCACTACTATGCGTTCATTTTCTAATAGCTGCTTTAATGCAAAGATAACATCATTAGTGCTGCTCTTTGTTTTGTTTTCAATTTCTCTTGAGTTTAATGGCTCGGCTTTTAATAGGGCAATAATTTTTGTAGAGAGTGTAGCTATATCTGTTTTTATACTTTTTTTAGAAATACAGAAGGAACAAATGCCACAATCATCATTTGTTTGTTCACCAAAGTAATTTAATATCAATTTACTCTTGCATACATTTTGTTCGCTAATATAGTGCAAGACTGATTTAAGCTTTTCTTTTTTTAAGTGATTTTGATTTTCCAGATATTTTGAAACTCTACTGATAGTTCTTTCGTCTTCTCGAATTTCGTTAAAAATAAAAGTGGTATCGTTGTTATTGGCATGGTAATCTATTATCTGTTTTTCTTTTAATTTGTTTAAAACAGCCTCTACCTTTCCTTCACTCTGTTTGGTTTTTTTTGCTATCAACGCTAAGTTAAAAGCAGTCTGCATTTCATAAATTCCAGGATATGTTCTTAGGGTTGCTAAAATAATTTCTTCGTCATTAGGATTCAAACTCGTATAGCGCATCACTTCTTGTGAAGATATGAGGAATTGTAAAGTTATTTTTTCAGAAAATTCCTGGGACAAAGTGATAATTCCTTGGTTATCTAGAAATTGCATGGCCTTGTATGTTTTTAGTGTAGGGAATTTATATTTCATACAAAAGTGATTCAAATTGAAAGAAAACTTCTCATCGATACCTTCTCCGTAGGCAATTTGCAAAAAATTACACAATCTTACGAACATTTCATTTAAGAATTTTTTATCGGGAAGGACTTGGATAAACTGATTTTCAACTTGAATAATGTCGGAGGGGTTAGTAAGTAAAACAGCAAATGCTTTTTCACCGTTTCTTCCGGAGCGCCCCGCTTCCTGGTAGTAGTTCTCCAAATTTTCTGGTAGCTGAATGTGTATTACCGTCTTCACATCTGCTTTGTCAATTCCCATTCCGAAAGCATTTGTGGCAACAATAACTTGCGCTTTGTCCTGCATCCATGAATGCATGTTTTTGTCTTTTTCTCTTGAATTAAGTCCACCGTGGTAGTAGGTCGATTTAAATCCTAATGATTGCAATTGAGATGAGATTTCTAAGCATGATTTTCTGTTTCTAACATATATGATGGAGGATTGCGGATTTTTTCTTAAGATTTGCTCTATTCGAAAGAGTTTATCTTCCACCTCAAATACCATATAAGCAATGTTTTTCCGAGCAAAGGATTTTTCGAAAATTTGAGGTTCATTAAGTCCCAATTCGTTGATGATGTCTTCTTTTACTTTTGGGGTAGCGGTTGCAGTTAAAGCCAAAAAAGGGACTTTAGGGAAATAGGTTTTTAAATTTGAAATCTTTAAGTAAGCAGGACGGAAATCATGTCCCCATTGCGAAACACAATGTGCTTCATCAATTGTTATTAAATTGATAGGGAGGTTTTTTATTCTTTGCAAAATCCAATCTGATTGCAGGCGTTCTGGAGACAGGTAAAGGAATTTATAATTTCCGAACTGACAGTTGTCCAACAAGTCAATCATCTCCTCAGATCTTATTCCGCCAGTTAAGGCGATTGCTTTTATATTACGCTTTTGCAAATTGGCAACTTGGTCTTTCATTAACGCTACTAAAGGCGAGATAACTAAACAAATTCCCTCGTTCATCATCGTTGGAATCTGAAAACAGACTGATTTGCCGCCTCCAGTTGGCATTAAAGCAAAACTGTCTTGGCTACTTAAAACGGAATCAATGATTTCATTTTGCAGCGATCGAAAAGAGTCGTGTTTCCAATATTTTTGTAGAATTTGTAATGCTTCAGACATCGATTTTGTATTACAAATTTCGAGTTATCAATCACCGCCTTATAAGTCCGAATGCAAATTCGGAATTACTTAGAAATTTCGTCTAATATAAAAAGAATTCTGTTATCAACCGTGTCTTTTGGGACTTCTATAAGATTATAACCGTAACCTTGATAAGTCTCGACCAGGTGATTTTGAATTAATTTTGCCTGTTCATAATTTTCATAACGGGCTTCGTCGCTTCTATAAATTTCTTCCCACGGCGGAAGAATAAATATTTTAGAATAAATGTGTTGTCGACAAACGGCATCAAAAGAAGCGGGGTAACTGTCGCCAATGTAATGCATATAAGCCAAGACGTCAGGAATACCCCTGTCGATGAAAACGACATCATGAGGTTCATTTTGAGCGTTGATGAATTGTTTTTTTCTTCCTTCAAGGAGGAGTTCGCTGAACAACAAGGGGTTTTCAAGGAATAATTGTTCAATTCCTTGTTTTTTTGCCTCTAGGGTGACCTCTCTGGAAATTTCAGGATAGCAACAAAAGCCTTTTGCTATTAATCCGTCGATTATAGTACTTTTACCCGTTCCTGGCCCGCCGATAATTATTATGATTTCTTTCTGCACTTTTTGGAAATAAGGCGCAAACTTACTCAAACTAATTGGAATTTAGAAAAATGAACGTCACTAAAAGGGTCGTTTTGAATAAAAATTAATAAACCATAATTCGTAATTCGCATTTGAAACCGTATATTTGCTATTATATTTAAATATAAAATGGATAAGAATACCGAAGAATTTTATGAGCGATTAAAAGTGGAATTGGATAGGAGTAATACCTGGCCTGCTTTGTATTTGTTTAAATTTATTGTACCAACTGAAAAGGATAGCATAGCCCGTGTCGAACTGGCTTTTGATTGTATGGGTGCCGTTATCAAAACAAGAAAATCAAAAACAGCTAAATTCACAAGTATATCAGTAGATGTTCAGGTTAAGAATTCTCAAGAAATAGTTGATAAGTACCTTGAGGTCTCTACTATTGAGGGTATTATTTCATTGTAAATATGCGGTCGGCTATTTGTCGATAAAGCAAGTTTTATGGCTTTTTAATCAGGTCGATATTATTGAATAAAAAATTAAATTCACTTATGAATTCAAAATACAAAAAAGAAATCGCGAACGAAGTCGTTCATCATCTAGAGTATAATGCTGAAAGATCACATTTGATTATTCCAGAATATGGACGCCATTTACAGAAGCTAATTGAGCAAGCAATTGACATTGAGGATGTTGAAGAGCGAAATAAAGCAGCAAAGTACATCATTCAGGTAATGGGAAGTTTGAATCCCCATTTACGTGACGTTCTTGATTTTCAACACAAATTATGGGATCAGCTATTTATTATGTCTGATTTTAGACTACAGGTTGACTCGCCATACCCGATACCATCTCGTGAAGTATTACAACTGAAGCCCGATGTATTGAACTACCCGCAAAATTACCCCAAATACAGGTATTATGGTAATAATATAAAGTATATGATTGATGTTGCCAATAAATGGGAAGACGGAGACATGAAAAATGCGCTGGTTAAAGTGATCGCAAATCATATGAAAAAGTCCTATCTGAGTTGGAACAAGGACACCGTGAAAGACGATGTTATTTACGAACATTTATATGAATTGTCTGAGGGTAAAATAAATATGCTTGAGAGTTCCGAATCACTCTTGAATACCACAGATTTATTGCGCACAAATAAGCGAATATCTAATAAAATTGCACCAGCTGGGCAGCCAAAGATTCAAAGTAATAAAAACACTAAAACAGCTAAGTCAAAGCCTTTTCAAAAAAACAACAAATAATCATAAATAGATTTATCTTGATGTCATGCTATGGAAAAAAGCGAATTGCATTTTGAAATATCGAAGACTTCACTGGTAAATATCTTTTTACTATAACAAAATCATATGGGAATTTTCAAAATAGAAGGAGGGGTTCGTCTAAAAGGAGAAATCACTCCGCAAGGAGCGAAAAACGAAGCATTGCAGATTTTGTGTGCTGTGCTACTGACATCTGAAAAGATTACAATCGACAATATTCCGGATATTATTGATATCAATAAGTTGATAATGTTGTTAGAAAACTTGGGTGTGAAAATTCAAAAAAATTCACCAGGTTCTTATGATTTTCAAGCTGATGAAGTTAATATTGGATATCTTGAAACAGAGGGTTTTAAAAAAGAAGGAGGCTCATTACGTGGCTCCATAATGATTGTTGGTCCACTTCTAGCCCGTTTTGGAAAAGGATATATTCCAAAACCAGGTGGAGATAAAATAGGAAGAAGAAGATTAGATACGCACTTTGAAGGCTTTATTAATTTAGGTGCGAAATTTAGGTACAATAGAGAGGATCATTTTTATGGAGTAGAGGCTCCAGAAGGCTTGAAAGGAGCAGATATGCTACTAGACGAAGCTTCGGTAACAGGAACGGCTAATATTGTCATGGCTGCTGTTTTAGCAAAAGGAAAAACAACGGTGTATAATGCTGCTTGCGAACCTTATTTACAGCAACTTTGTAAGATGCTAAACTCCATGGGAGCTAAGATAACTGGTGTTGGCTCGAATCTATTGACCATTGAAGGAGTAGAAAGTTTGGGGGGATGCGAACACAGAATTTTACCTGATATGATTGAAATTGGTAGCTGGATCGGATTAGCTGCAATGACTAAAAGTGAGATTACTATCAAAGATGTCAGCTGGGACAATCTAGGGGTTATTCCCAGTACTTTTAGAAAATTAGGAATTACATTGGAGCGCAGAGGGGACGATATATATATTCCATCTCACATAGATGGGTACGAGATTAAAACAGACATTGACGGCTCGATTCTTACTGTTGCAGATGCTCCCTGGCCAGGATTTACACCAGATTTGTTGAGTATTGTTTTGGTCGTGGCCACGCAAGCAAAGGGAGATGTATTGATACACCAAAAAATGTTTGAAAGTCGTTTATTCTTCGTGGATAAATTGATAGATATGGGAGCCAAAATTATGCTGTGCGATCCACATAGAGCTGTGGTCATGGGGCACGACTTCCAATCTCAATTGAAAGCCACTACTATGTCTTCACCAGATATTCGTGCGGGTATATCTTTGTTAATTGCTGCGCTTTCTGCAAAAGGGACTAGTACTATTCAAAACATCGAACAAATTGACCGAGGTTATGAAAGAATTGATGAACGATTAAGAGCAATTGGAGCTAAGATCATTCGTATAGAATAAAGCAAATAATTCATAGTTGTAAATCGTTTAAATAAATCTTTTAGCATTCATCAAAGAGGTTTATTTAAACGTTTTTTTTTAAATTTAAATCGAATAATGTCACACGAGAAGAAAGCCATAAAAGCGACCTATTTTAGTCTTGTAGGAAATACATGTTTAGCCGTTATTAAAGGTTTAGCTGGATACTTTGGTAATTCTTATGCTTTGATTGCTGATGCGATCGAGTCAACAACGGATATATTTGCTTCATTTTTAGTATTATTTGGAATTAAGTATTCAAATAAGCCAGCAGACAAAAACCATCCTTATGGACACGGTCGCGCTGAACCGTTAATCACTTTTATGGTCGTCGGATTTTTAATTACTTCAGCTACAATAATTGCTTATGAAAGCATTAACAATATACGAACTCCGCATGAGTTACCAAAGTCTTGGACCCTTTTCGTTCTTGGGGCAATAATTATATGGAAAGAATATTCTTTTCGATTGGTAATGAAAAGGAGTAAAGAAACAAACAGTTCATCATTAAAGGCAGATGCATGGCACCACAGGTCTGACGCATTAACTTCGGTCGCTGCATTTATAGGCATATCTATAGCTTTGATTTTGGGAAATGGTTATGAGTCAGCAGATGATTGGGCAGCGCTTTTTGCATCAGGATTTATTCTCTATAACAGCTATTTAATTTTCAGGCCCGCTTTGGGAGAAATCATGGACGAACATTTGAATGATGACCTGATCGCTGAGATACGTAGGGTATCTTATCAGGTGGATGGGATCATAGATACTGAAAAGTGTTTTATCCGTAAGGCAGGAATGAAATACCATGTGGATTTACATGCAATAGTTGACGCTAATATATCGGTTAAAGAAGGGCATGAATTAGCTCACAATCTAAAAGATGTTTTAAGAAGTAAAATTCCTGAGTTAGGTCAGGTGTTAATACATGTGGAGCCTCATAAATACAGTTGATTTTTAGAGCTTTTAGCTGTAAAAATAAACGAGTATGATTGCTAAAAATCATACTCGTTTATATATTGTAATATTGCGAATTGTTTATTTTAAAAAAGATACGATTGCCAATTCGTAACTTTTTAGTCCAAATCCAAGGATAACAGCCTTCGCATTTCCTGAAATGTAGGATTGATGTCTGAAGCTTTCACGAGAAAAAGTATTCGAAATGTGTACTTCCACCACTGGAGTGCTTATAGCCTTGACAGCATCGCCAATACCAATGGAAGTATGTGTGTAAGCTCCTGCATTAAGTATTATTCCATTATATGAAAAACCAAATTCCTGAATTTTATCGATTAGTTCCCCTTCAATATTACTTTGGAAATAAATGAATTCTATTTCAGGAAATTTTAGTTTTACGCCAGAAAAGTAGTCTTCAAAAGTTTGATTTCCGTATACCTCTGGTTCACGTTTACCCAATAAATTTAAGTTAGGGCCATTAATAACAGCAATTTTCATAGTTCATGTTTTGGTAAAAATAAAAAAACCGTTCCAATTAAAGAACGGTTTTGAAGAAATTAGTTTTTTGTTATTCTTAAAAAGTAAATCCAGCAGAAACTTGAAGTGCCGAGTTCTTAACCTTAGCCTCTTTTGAAGCTTCTGTAAGGCCAAGTAAATAGCGACCTTGAAGAAAAATGTGTTTAGTGACATTTAAAGTTAAGCCACCGGCTACTCCAAATTCAAAACTTTCAGAATCATTAAAATTTACATTTTTTCTTTCACTCAAAAGGAATGAGGCTTGCGGTCCAAGATCTAAACTGACTGTTTTATTAAAATGAAATCTAGCCATTACCGGAATTGATAAATATCCTAATTCATTCTTGAATTCATCTACAGCATTTTTGTAAGTTGCACCTTGTGTGGAATACAATAATTCGGGTTGGATAGAGAAACCGTCTGTTAGTTTAAGTTCGGCAATTAATCCAGCATGATAACTTGTTATTGCACTTGTATCATAATTTGTGCTGTTGACAGTAATGCTACTGCCATTTTGGTTGGCGTAATTTACTCCTCCTTTGATACCAAATTTGACTAATTGTGCTTGTGCAGCGTTTGACATGGCGAACACTACTACTGCAACTAAGATTGTTTTTTTCATAAAAATTTATTTAATTGATTTCGATTCTTCCTCTGATCTGAAGTGTATAACTCTTTTAATTTATAATTATTGTTTTCATTATTTCTTCAAAGACATGATATTTTTATTTGCTTCATCCTGACCAAATATTAAGCCATAAATTACTTTGTGCCTACAAAATGCGGTAGTTAATCAATATTTTAACATAAGCTTTATTTAACGAATAGGTGCATCCTAGTAATAGACCACAGTTTTACAAATAAAAATAGAGAATTTTATTCTTTTAGTTTTTTTAGATATTAAATGATTTAAAAATTTTAGTCGTAGTGTTTTTTATTTGTAAAATACCTTTACTTTGTAGTAATGAATTGGAATTCCTATATAAAGAGCTATCAGTCTTATTTGAAAATAGAACGCGGTCTGTCTAAGAA
>JBLIKQ010000059.1:0-14379 GCA_047635475.1 Porticoccaceae bacterium | reverse complement strand
ATCTGTGGCATCAGTAACATCATAATCTCCAATTTTTGTGCGCCTTAAAGCGGTTAGATGGGAGCCAGACTGCATAGCCTGTCCAAAATCGAAAGCTAAAGAACGGATGTAAGTTCCTTTGCTACAAACAACTCTAAAGTCAATTTCTGGTAGTGCAATTCGGGTGATTTCAAATTCGTGAATGGTGGTTTTTCGGGTAGCTATTTCGACAGTTTCGCCAGCGCGAGCATGTTCGTATAAACGAACTCCGTTTTTTTTAATGGCAGAAAAAATAGGGGGTTTTTGGTCAATTTCGCCCAAAAATTGTTTCACAGTTCCGTGAATTAACGATTCATCGATATGGGCGGTTTTAAAAGTCCGATCAACTGCAGTTTCTAAATCATAGGATGCTGTTGTTGCGCCTATAAAAAAAGTGCCTGTGTATTCTTTAGCTTGGCCTTGAAGTTCTGTAATCCTCTTTGTGAATTTTCCAGTACATACTAAAAGTAATCCTGTTGCTAGTGGGTCTAAGGTTCCTGCATGTCCAATTTTGAATTTTTTGGGAAGCCCTAAGTTGTTTATCAGAGCGTATTTTAATTTGTTTACAGCCTGAAAAGAACTCCACTTCAAGGGTTTGTCAATTAATAAAATTTGTCCGTTTTGGAAATCTTCTGCTGTCTTCAAATAGAATTATTTTAAATATGTAAAGTAAATTAATAAAAATGTACCAACAATAATTCGGTACCAGCCCCAAGGCTTGAAACCGTATTTTTTGATAATCTCAATAAAGAATTTAATGGCTATAATGGCAACGACAAAAGCAACTAGATTACCTATGAGGAATAACTGTATGTTTTCATTAGATTTTAGAATAAGTTCGTAACCTTTTAGTTGTGTAGTCTCGTAGGTTTTCAGGAAAAGGGAATAACATGTAACCGCAGTCATTGTTGGAACCGCCAGAAAGAAAGAGAATTCAGCCGCCGCATGACGCGTTAATCCTTGTTGCATTCCGCCAATTATTGAAGCTGCGGAACGACTTGTTCCGGGCATCATAGCCAAACATTGCCAAAAACCGATTGTTACTGCCTTTTTTACGGTAATGTCTTCTTCCTTAAGAACTGTAGGGTTTTGAAAGCGACTGTCAACAAAAAGTAGAATTACTCCTCCTAAAATTAGTACAATCGCTATGGGAACAGGATTCCCTAGTACAGCTTCTATTTTTTCGTCAAATAACTTGCCTAAAATCAAAGCCGGAATTACTGCGTAAATTAGTTTGAGGTAAAAACGCACGGCAACACTTCGAGTAGAGAAGTCGAAAAATTTTCTCCAATATAAAGCAACAACCGCCAGAATAGCACCAAATTGAATAGAAACTTGAAAAAGTTTGACAAAATCGTCTTCTTGAATTCCAAAATACGAACTGAGAAAAACCATATGAGCCGTTGAGGATATAGGTAGATATTCAGTTAGTCCTTCTAGAATGGCAATAAGAAACGCTTGTAATGTATTCATTTTAAGTTTTTTTCGGTTTTTTTAAAATAGCATAAATAGTTATTCCAAAGCCAATCAAAACGGTTGTAGGTGCTAAGCGAATTCTTCTGAAGCTAAATATGGCATCACTATAAACGTTAGGATCGTCACTTCCGCCACCAGACATCAGTAAAAAGCCAAGTGTGATCACTCCTATGCCAATCAGTAGAATTTTGTAGTTTATTTTATCAAAAAGAAATTCTTGTTTGTGTTCGTTATTTTTCATTTATGCTGAATTTATTTCAACATTAAAAAAATGCTGAATTATATTATCGTTTTTAAAGTCGTAAATTAATAAAGCTCGTCTGTTCTCAAATTTAAGAACCGTTGTGTCGCAAAATAAGTGCTCATCCATGTGATCAGTATGCCAAACACTAATACGGAAAATAGTACTGCCGTAATTAGTATTTTATCATTTAGGATTCCTAGGTCAGGAAAGCTGGTTTCAACATAAGCTAAAACACCTAGCAATGATAGAATTGCTAGTACAGCGCCAAGCATTCCTAGTTTTACGCTTCGCATCACAAATGGTTTTCTAATAAATGATTTTGTTGCGCCCACCATTTGCATGGTTTTAATAATAAACCGGTTAGAATGTATCGAAAGGCGTAAGGAACTATTAATTAACAAAACAGCGATAAAAGTCAAAAAGCCGCTTATTATTAAAATCCACATACTTACTTTTTTGATATTGTCATTGACCAGATTTACTAACTGTTTGTCATAAACAATATCAGAAATCATAGGGTTCGTTCGTAGTTGTTTTTCAATTTTTGGAATACTGTCTTTCTCTACATATTCCGCTTTTAAATGAATATCATAGGAGTTTTGTAGCGGGTTTTCCCCAAGGAAAGTCATAAAATCTTCACCAATAATATCAGTATGTTGTTTGGCGGCAGTTTCTTTGGATACAAAAACATTAGATTTTGCGTACGGAGCTACTTTTAATTTTTTGCCAAAAGCCTTTAGCGTACTGTCGTTTGCTTCGTTTTTGAAAAAGACCGTCATGGCAATTTTTTCTTTAAAATCGTTGGCTAGTTTTTGGGAGTTTATGATAAAAAGTCCTAAAATCCCCAATAAAAATAAAACTAAGAATACACTTAGTACTACCGAAAAATAAGAGGAAATTAACCTGCGCTTTTGAAACTTGTCAAATGAAGAACTCATAGTTTACTTTAATTACGGTGTAAAAATAATAAAGAAATTCTTTATTTGAAGTTAATAACGTCCAAAGTTTCAACTTTCGTACAATAAACGTAAATTTACCGCTTTATAATTCATTGTGAGAAATTATCTATAACTTTGAATCTGAACGAATGATTGGAGTTTGCGACAGCTTGACTCTATTAAAAAAACAATAAAAAAGAGAATGAAGTACAATCCGAACGAGATAGAGGCCAAATGGCAAAAATATTGGGCAGAAAATCAAACTTTTGCTGCTGAAAACAAGTCCGAAAAGCCTAAATATTACGTACTTGACATGTTCCCTTATCCATCTGGAGCCGGATTGCACGTAGGGCATCCTCTGGGCTACATTGCCTCTGATGTATATTCAAGATACAAAAGACATCAAGGGTTTAATGTTCTGCATCCCATGGGCTACGACAGTTTTGGTTTGCCTGCAGAACAATATGCCATTCAAACTGGACAACGTCCAGAAGATACCACATCAGTAAATATTGACGGAGGTTTTGATAAGGAAGGAAATAAAATTGCAGGATATAGAAAACAATTAGATAAAATCGGTTTTTCATTCGATTGGAGTAGAGAAGTGCGAACTTCAAATCCAGATTATTACAAGCATACCCAATGGATTTTTATCCAATTATTCAATTCCTGGTACAATAAAAACAGTGATAAATCGGAGGATATTTCGACATTAATTGCGGCTTTTGAGAAAGAAGGAAATGCGACAGTCAATGCCGTTTGTGATGACAAAATCATTACTTTCTCGGCAACTGAGTGGTCTGCTTTCACAAAAGAGCAACAAGAGAAAATCCTATTGCAATACAGATTGACTTATTTGGCAGAGACTGAAGTGAACTGGTGTCCGGGACTAGGAACCGTTTTGGCTAATGACGAAATTGTAAACGGAGTTTCGGAACGTGGTGGTTTCGCCGTAGTTCGTAAAAAAATGACGCAATGGAGCATGCGTATTTCTGCATATGCAGAGCGCTTGTTACAAGGATTAAACGATGTTGATTGGAGTGAAAGTATTAAAGAAAGTCAACGCAACTGGATTGGAAAATCAATTGGGGCGATGGTTAGTTTTCCAGTTATGTCAGTAGGTATTAACAGCGAAAGTAACAATAGTTTTGCGCTCGAAAAAGCACTAGAAATTAGAGGAAATTCGACGGTGACTGAACAGAAATTATGGCAATTTTTAAAGTCAAAAGCATTAGATTATAAGTTCAAACACCAATATTTAATAGCTGACTATGTCGTTGATTTTGTTTGTCTTTCAAAAAGACTGGTTGTTGTAATTAACGAAGAGACTTTAGATTTTCAAGAAGTTGCAAATGTTGAAAGAGCAAAAGCTATTATTGATAAAGGGTTTAAAATAATTCGTTTTAATAAAGAAGAAATTTTAAGAAATATTGATGGAGTTCTAGATGCCATCACTCAAGAATTAGATGAGAGTGAAATTTCTGTTATTGATAAGGTTGAAGTTTTCACCACTCGCCCTGACACCATATTCGGAGTTACCTTTATGACTCTTGCTCCAGAACACGAATTGGTAGCGAAAATCACTACTCCAGAACAGAAAGCAGCTGTTGAAGCTTACATTGAAAAAACTGCAAAACGTTCCGAAAGAGAACGTATGGCTGATGTTAAAACTATTTCGGGTGTGTTCACCGGAGCCTATGCTGAGCATCCTTTTACCAAAGAGCCAGTTCCGGTTTGGATTGGGGATTATGTTTTGGCAGGTTACGGAACGGGCGCCGTTATGGCGGTTCCTTGTGGAGACGAAAGAGATTATGCTTTTGCTAATTTCTTTAAAGGGCAAAACGGAATGCAAGAAATAAAAAACATTTTTGCTGATGTTGATGTTTCAAAGGAAGCCTACAGTTCTAAAGACAACGTGATTATTGCTAATTCTGATTTCTTGGACGGCTTGACTTATAAAGAGGCAGCCAATAAAGCGATCGAAGCATTAGAAAAATTAGACCAAGGATACGGAAAAACTAATTACCGTTTGCGAGACGCCGTTTT
This sequence comes from Porticoccaceae bacterium, assembly GCA_047635475.1. Taxonomy (GTDB): domain Bacteria; phylum Bacteroidota; class Bacteroidia; order Flavobacteriales; family Flavobacteriaceae; genus Flavobacterium. The sequence goes on along the minus strand of JBLIKQ010000059.1, from coordinate 9,657 downwards.
TTCTAGACAAAGGTATTGGGGAGAACCATTCCCAGTATACTATGTTAATGGTTTGCCACAAATGATTGATGCGCAATATTTGCCTATCATCTTGCCAGAAGTAGATAAATACTTGCCTACAGAAGACGGTTTGCCACCTTTAGGGAATGCTTTGGTTTGGGCTTGGGATACAGCAACTAATAAAGTTGTAAATACGGATTTAGTAGATCATGAAAAGATATTTCCATTAGAATTGAACACGATGCCAGGTTGGGCAGGAAGTTCTTTTTACTGGATGCGTTATATGGATGCACACAATGAAAAGGAAATTGCCAGCAAAGAAGCTTTGGTCTACTGGGAAAGTGTGGATTTATATATTGGAGGAAACGAACACGCGACGGGTCATTTATTGTACTCCCGTTTTTGGAATAAATTTTTGAAAGACAAAGGTTTTGCACCAACAGAAGAACCATTCAAAAAACTGATTAATCAGGGAATGATATTGGGAACGAGTGCTTTTGTTTACCGTCTTCATATTGATGCTTTTGATGTCAATGCTAATTTAGAAAGAAATAGTATTTCACTAAATCAAATAAAAATATTTAAATCTACAAATTCAATTTTTATATCTACAAATTTACTTTCTGAAATAAGTGAGGGTAGAAAAATTTCTTCAGAAGCATTTAGAATTGATGAAAAACTTTTTAATAATGATTCAGTAATTTTTAAATATCTTACAGAGAATCATCAGCTTAATGAAGAAGTTTTATTAAAATGTAAAAACGGAGATTATAATTTAGGATATAATATTAATCCAATTCGTTCTGATGTCAATTTTGTCAATTCTTTTGATGAATTAGATATTGAGAAATTCAAAGCTTGGAGGGAAGATTATAAAGATGCTGAATTCATTTGTGATGATAACGGTAAATATATTGTTGGACGCGAAATCGAAAAAATGTCGAAATCCAAATACAATGTAGTGACACCAGATGATATTTGTAATGAATACGGAGCCGATACTTTGCGTTTGTACGAAATGTTCTTAGGACCATTGGAACAAGCCAAGCCTTGGAACACGGCAGGAATTTCTGGGGTTTTTGGTTTCTTGAAAAAACTGTGTCGTTTGTATTTCGATGAACACAATATGATTGTCACTGATGCGGCGCCAACGAAAGACAACTTAAAAACATTACATAAGACCATCAAGAAAGTGGCGGATGATATTGAGAATTTTTCCTTCAACACCTCGGTTTCACAATTTATGATTTGTGTGAATGAATTGTCGACTCAAGCTTGTCATTCTCGTGCGATTCTAGAGCCATTAGCGATAGTGATTTCACCTTATGCGCCGCACATTGCTGAAGAGTTATGGAGTTTGTTAGGAAATACGGGTTCTATCGCAACGGTTCCTTTTCCGGTTTTTGAACCAAAGCATTTAGTAGAGTCGGAAAAAGAATATCCGGTTTCTTTCAACGGGAAAATGCGTTTCACGATTACATTGCCTTTGGACTTAACCAAAGATCAAATCGAGGAAATCATTATGAAGGACGAAAGAACAATAAAACAATTAGAAGGAAGAAGACCAAATAAGGTCATTATTGTTCCTGGGAAAATCATTAATTTGGTTGGATAATGCCTTTTGTAGAGACGCACTACAGTGCGTCTCTACTATATATTAAAATCCAAATTTCATATTTAGTGGAGTTTGGATTTTTTTTGTGTTTATTTTAACGAATGTCAAATTGACATTATAGAAATTTGGTTCGTAATTTGATATCTGATTAGTAACTTTTTAAAGAAACAAAAAACACAAAGGATATGGGAATAAGTTATTTGATATTGGCCGGCGCAATCATGCTGGCAAGCTGGCTGGTTGGCTCACGGTTAAAAAGCAAATTTGAGCACTATTCTAAGCTGCAGTTACAAAATGGAATGAGTGGCGCCGAAATAGCCGAAAAAATGTTGGCTGATAATGGGATTCGTGACGTGCGAGTGATCTCGGTATCAGGACAATTGACAGATCATTATAACCCAGTGAAAAAAACAGTGAATCTTAGTGAAGCGGTTTATAATCAGCGAAATGCAGCGTCAGCAGCGGTTGCTGCACATGAGTGTGGTCATGCGGTACAACATGCCGTGGGATACGAGTGGTTGACGATGCGTTCTAAACTAGTACCATTTGTAAATGTGGCATCATCATACATGCAATGGATTTTGATAGGTGGGATATTGATGATGAGAACTTTTCCACAATTATTACTTTTTGGAATCGTACTGTTTGCTGCAACTACTATATTCTCAATAGTTACTTTACCCGTAGAATATGATGCAAGTAATCGAGCTTTGGCTTGGCTTGAGAATAAAAGAATGCTTACGCAACAGGAACAAGCAGGGGCAAAAGACGCATTAAAATGGGCGGCCAGAACCTATGTTGTAGCCGCGCTTGGATCAATCGCTACCTTACTGTATTATGTTTCAATATATATGGGCGGAAGTAGAAGGGGTTAGAAAAAGAACAATTATAAAATCCCAAATTTCGATATATTAAGATTAGGATTTTATAATTGTATTTGTCTGTCAATTTGTTGGTCCAGCGAAATAAAGGTTTCCGTTCTTGAAACACCTTCAATCACTTGAATTTTAGTATTGAGTAACTGCATTAAATGCTGATTGTCCCGACAGATTATTTTTATCAGTATGGACCAGTTTCCTGTGGTGTAGTGGCATTCCAATACTTCGGGTATTTTTTTTAATTCCTTTACAGCCTCTAGGTTTTTTGCGGCCTTGTCTAAGTAAACACCGACAAACGCCATGGTGTTGTATCCCAAAACTTTATGATTAACTACAAACTTAGAACCCGAAATCACGCCAGATTGTTCCAGTTTTCTTAGCCGTTGATGGATTGCTGCTCCAGAGATGCCTATTTTATTAGCAATCTGTAGAATTGGTTTACGAGCATCTTCCATCAGGGATCTTAAAATTTCTTTATCGATACCGTCAATTTCCACTACTAGAGAGTTGATTTTCATAAGTTGATTTTTGGAACTTAATTGTTGATTTTGGTTGTCATTTTAAAGCAAAATTAATTAATATTAGGTAAATATGAGTTATTTATGCGAATTAATATAAAAATGTAAATAAAAAAACCGCGATCATCGCGGTTTTTTTATAAAGTAAGGAGTTGGTTTATTTTGCTTTATGGGCTTCAAGAATGTATTTCTCTAATGCCATCGTCATCGATGGTGTATCCGGGGTTGGTGCAAGAATATCTATTCTTAATCCATTGTCTAAAGCCTCTTTTTGAGTCGAGCTGCCAAAAACTGCTATTCGTGTGTCGTTTTGTTCGAAATTAGGAAAATTTTTAAACAAGGATTTTATCCCTGTAGGGCTGAAAAAGACCAAGATGTCATAATAGACGTCAGCCAAGTCAGACAGGTCACTCATTACTGTTTTATAAAAAATTGCTTGCGTCCAATCTACTTTTAATCCGTTAAGAGTAATAGGTGCATCAACATTTAATTGATCGGAGGCAGGCAAAAGGAATTTTTCGTCTTTGTATTTTTTTATCAATGGTGATAAGTCGGCAAAGTCCTTAGGGCCAACATAAACTTTTCGTTTTCTGTATACAACGTACTTTTGAAGGTAAAACGCAACAGCTTCTGATTGACAAAAATATTTTAATCCTTCGGGTACCTTAAAGCGCATTTCTTCAGCTACTCTAAAAAAATGATCAACAGCATTTCTACTCGTTAAAATAATTGCAGTATAGTGGTTGAGGTCGATTTTTTGTAAGCGTATCTCTTTGGCACTAACTCCTTCTATATGAATAAAAGGTCTGAAATCAATTTTTACTTTATGTTTTTGCTGAAGCTCAAAGTAAGGAGAATTCTCTACTTTAGGTTCGGGTTGTGACACCAAAATTGTTTTCACTTTCATATTTTAACGTTTTCTAAGCGCCTCCTTTTGCAATCAAATAATACATGAAGAAATAGGGGGCTATTTCGAGAGTGCAAAGATATAAAATAAAGTAAAACAAGTTACCGAATATGAAGTTTTGATGTTTTTTTATTGAAATCAAATAGGTTATTATATTTAAAATCAGCACTATAGATATAATTAATAATAAAAAAATTCTGGATATTGAGTCGTAATAAAATAGAATAATGTTGATTGGCAGTATTATAAGCCCAATGTATGTTCGATAAGTCACTTTATGCATGTTAAATTGCTCTACAAACTCCTCAATATTGAATGCCGTCGCAATAATTTTTTCTATCAAATATTTTGATATTATGAAGAAAACAAGAAAAGTTACAATTTGAATGTAAAGAATAAAATTGGTCTTGGATGCATATCCAAAAAGGTTCATTGAAAGTTGGATAAAAAAGGCTAATGAAAGAACTTGTGTAAAAAAAAGAGAAATGGTAAAGCTGCTCTGCAAATGACTTCCATCTCGATACATCTTATTATATTTGTCTGAAAAAAGTAGGTTCATGAAGTCACTAAATCTATTTTCGTAAACGGATTTAGTTATGGCGATGATGGCGAAGCACAATATAAATAAAAATGATGCCCAATCTTTATTTTCGGTGATTCTCGGATGAAGTACATGTTCAATCATAATAAGCAAAATTAGTAATTTTTTATATCAATCTTTTTATTATAATTTAATTCTGGATCAAATGCCATAAAAAGGTTACTTTTGCTCTGAAACCACTAGAAATATGAACGATTGTATTGTTATAATCCCCACCTATAACGAAATTGAAAATATCGAAAGCATTATCAGATCGGTGCTTTCTCAACACAAGCCTTTTCATATTCTTATCGTCGATGATAATTCTCCAGATCATACCGCAGAACGGGTCAAACTGCTGCAAGCGGAGTTTGAAGGTCGTTTGTTTTTGGAAAACAGAGAAAAAAAATCTGGGCTTGGAACAGCTTACGTCCATGGCTTTAGATGGGCATTGAACAATGGTTATGATTTCATTTTCGAGATGGATGCTGATTTTTCGCATAACCCAAACGACTTGGAAAAGTTATATAATGCTTGTCATTTTGGTAAGGCAGATTTAGCGATTGGTTCGCGCTATGTAACAGGCGTTAACGTAGTCAACTGGCCTTTAAACAGGGTGTTAATGTCCTATTTTGCTTCAGTTTATGTGCAGCTCATTACGGGTATGAAAATTCATGACGCCACCGCAGGTTTCATATGTTATAGACGCGACGTTTTGGAAAAAATTGATCTTAATAAAATAAGATTTGTGGGATATGCGTTTCAGATTGAAATGAAATATAGAACTTATTGCAATAAATTTAATATTGTAGAGGTACCAATAATATTTACAGACAGAACAAAAGGAGAATCGAAAATGAGTAACTCAATAATAGTTGAAGCCGTTTTTGGTGTAATTTCTTTGAGATTAAAAAAATTAGTTAACAGTTTATAATAAGAAACACAATGAATAGGGTTTTAATTAAGAATGCCAAAATAGTAAATGAAGGAGTGATTTTTGAGGGCGATGTTTTAATTGAAAATGACTTAATTGTTGAAATTTCAGAAAGCATAAGTGCTAAATCATCCCAATGTATCATTATCGACGCGGAGGGAAATTATTTGATGCCTGGTGCAATTGACGATCAAGTACATTTTAGAGAGCCAGGACTTACTCATAAAGGGGATCTAGAATCTGAATCTAGGGCAGCGGTTGCCGGCGGAATAACTTCATATATTGAACAACCCAACACGGTCCCTAATGCTGTTACCCAAGAAATTTTGGAAGAAAAATATAAACTTGCAGCCGAAAAGTCTTATGCTAATTACTCATTTATGATGGGTGCGACCAATGATAACTTGGAAGAAGTTCTCAAGACTAATCCTAAAAATGTTGCGGGAATCAAAATATTTTTAGGTTCTTCAACTGGTAATATGTTAGTTGATAATGAAGCTACTCTTGAAAAAATATTCTCAAGTACAAAAATGCTTATTGCGGTTCATTGTGAGGATGAAGCAACCATTAAAAGCAACTTAGAAAAATATAAAGCAGAGTTTGGTGAAGATATTCCTGTTACTGCACACCATCTTATTAGATCTGAAGAGGCTTGTTATATTTCTTCTTCTAAGGCAGTGGCTCTTGCCAAGAAGACAGGCGCGCGTTTGCATGTTTTTCATCTGTCTACGGCCAAGGAAATGAGTTTGTTTACTAACAAAATTCCTGTAGAAGATAAAACAATTACTGCCGAGGTTTGTATTCATCATTTATGGTTTACTAATGATGACTATGCAACCAAGGCTAACCTTATAAAATGGAATCCAGCCGTAAAGACTGCTAACGATAGAAAAGTACTTTGGGAAGCTTTGTTGGATGACAGAATCGACGTAATCGCAACAGATCATGCTCCTCATACACTAGAGGAGAAAAAGCAATCGTATCTAAAAGCTCCCTCGGGTGGACCCTTAGCTCAGCATGCTGTGGTAGCCATGTTTGAAGCGCATCATCAAGGTAAGATAAGTGTTGAGAAAATTGTCGAAAAAATGTGTCATAACCCGGCTAAGATTTTTAAAATAGAAAAGCGGGGCTTTATCAGAGAGGGTTATTATGCTGATTTAGTTATCGTAAATTCAGCTCTGCCTTGGAGCGTGAATAAAGAAAATATTTTCGCCAAATGTGGCTGGTCTCCTTTTGAAGGGTTTACATTTAGATCTAGGATTACCCACACCTTTGTGAATGGACAATTAATTTATAACAACTTTAAGGTAAAAGAAATTCGCGCGGGGAAACGAATGTTATTTGATCGTTAAAAAAGACCAATTAGATGAAAAAAGTATTATCGTTTTTAGTAATTTTAATTTTAATTGTGAGCTGTAAGGAAGAAATAGTTGAAAAGCCAGATAACCTTATTGAAAAAAATAAGATGGTCGATATTATGTATGATTTGGCTATTTTGGAAGGAATAAAATATCAAAACATAACTTCATTAGCGGATTACAATGTGAATTCGTCACAATATATTTATAAAAAATATAAAATCGATAGTTTGCAATTCGTACAAAGCAATGTTTATTATGCCTCCAACTATGAGGAATATAAGGAGTTTTTTGATGAAATTGTTAAACGAATTGATGATCAAAAAGCAGTAGTGGATTCGTTAGTACTAATGGATGTTAAGAAAAAGGTCAAACTTGATTCGATCAAGTTGAAAAAAGGAATTTCAACAGCCAAGGATACTGTTTTGTTGCCGTTTAAAAAAACAATACAAAAGTTAAAGGTAGGAAAGAAAATCCTGAAAAAACAATGATTCTTCAGTAAGCAAATCATGACATAAGTCAGTTTATAAATGTGAAATGTTTTTAATGTATTGATGAACATCTAAAAAATCCGTATTCAGTTCTGATTTTATCTTTTCATTTGAGTATTCGTTTGTTGAAGATGATGCCGAAGCCATAGCTTTTGTTAATTGTCTTTTTCTTCGAAAGATTCTAGATAAAACCCAATCAGCTCTCCAGCCAATTTGCATTAATAAAGGCGTTAGTTGAATAGTGGGTCTTTTTACTTTCAATGCGTCGGCCATAGTGTTCAAAATTTCTCGAAAAATGATGTTTTCGGCAATTAAAGTATAGCGCTGATTACGAACTTCACTTTTTGTAAGTTGAACCGCAATTCTGACTACGTCACTAACGGCAACAAATCCCGTAGTGCCTAGGGTATAAAATGGCAGCCCATTCCCGACCTGCTTAAACAACCGCCCACTACCTTGCTCAGGAAAGCCAGGACCTATGATAATACCAGGGTTAACTATTATGATAGCCAAGCCTTCTTGCTGAGCTCGCCAAACTTCCATTTCGGCGCCATACTTAGAAATGGCATAATCAGTATGCAGTTTTTCTGGATTCCATTCTGCTTCTTCCGTGATGATTGATTCATGCGCAGCTATATCGCCAAGCGCAGCAGTTGAGCTAATGTAACATAGTTTTTTCACCCCCTTGTCGAGACAAAAATTAACGATGTTTGCAGTGCCTTCGATGTTTGTTTTACGTAGTAAACTTTCATCTTTTGCATCAAATGAAATCATAGCGGCACAATGATACACATATTCTATTCCCTGAAAAGCATATTCAAGTGACGGAACATCCACAATATCTGCCTTTATCCAATCTATAGTGTCAAATAAGTTATCTTTTTTGTAGAGACTGAATAGAGACTTTGTTTTATCTAGGCTTTCGATATTGCGATAAATAGCGCGTACTTTCTCGTTACCGATACTTCGGGATTCTATTAAATAAAGCAGCAAATGTGCTCCTACCAATCCGGTTCCTCCTGTTACTAAAATCATTTTGTAAAGATAATTAGTTTGTTGGATTTTTAGACCGATTGATTTTCAAATTATACAATTAAAACTATCTTTGTGAAAATTGATTTTTAGAAAATGAAAAATATTATTTCCGAATTACAATGGCGCGGATTGGTTCACGACATTATGCCTGGAACCGAGGAACAACTTCAAAAAGAAATGACTACGACCTATATAGGATTTGATCCAACATCAGATTCTCTGCATATTGGGAGTTTGGTGCCTATCATACTTTTGGTTCATTTGAAAAATTTCGGACATAAACCAATTGCACTAGTTGGGGGAGCCACTGGAATGATTGGTGACCCTTCAGGAAAATCAGATGAGAGGAATTTGTTGGACGAAGCTACCTTAGACCATAATGTTGAGGGAATAAAAAAGGTTTTGTCTCGGTTTCTGGACTTTAATTCGAAGGAAATTAATGCCCCGATTCTTGTTAACAATTACGATTGGATGAAAAACTTATCCTTTATTAATTTTGCACGTGACGTGGGTAAACGTATTACGGTTAATTATATGATGGCCAAGGATTCTGTAAAAAAAAGACTGTCAGGCGAAGGTGAAGGAATGTCGTTTACGGAGTTTACATATCAGTTAATTCAAGGATACGATTTTTATCATTTACACAAAGAATACGACTGTTTGTTGCAAATGGGAGGTTCCGATCAATGGGGAAATATCACCACTGGAACGGAACTAGTGCGTCGTATGAATGTAGGCGAAGAAGCCAAGGCTTACGCTATGACTTGCCCACTAATCACTAAGGCTGACGGAACAAAATTCGGAAAATCTGAAGGAGGAAATGTCTGGTTAACGGCTGATAAAACTTCAGTTTATAAATTTTACCAATTTTGGATGAACACCACTGATGTAGATGCAGAGAAATACATCAAGATATTCACGTTTTTAGACAAGCAAACAATCGATAATCTCATCGAAGAGCATAAGACAGCTCCTCATATGAGGGCGTTGCAAAAAAGATTGGCAGAAGAGTTAACAACTTTTGTTCACTCGAAGGAAGAATTGGAAAAAGCGATCAAAGCATCTGCTATTTTATTTGGAAATGCAACAGCCGAAGATTTAAAGGAATTGGATGTAACCGCTTTCCTGGAAGTTTTCGATGGTGTGCCCCAAGCTGAAATTGCAAGAAACGAAATCGAAGCTGGAATCGACATCATTACTGTATTGAATGAAAAGACAGCTTTCTTTAAATCGAATGGTGAAGCCAGACGTGCTTTGGCCTCTAATTCGATTTCTGTAAACAAAGAGAAAGTGAAAGAAGATTTTGTTCTGTCAGCGACAGATTTGATTAATAACCAATTT
>JBLIKQ010000058.1:0-14453 GCA_047635475.1 Porticoccaceae bacterium | reverse complement strand
TTGTTCGGTGGTTAGTTTCATATACTTAAAATTCTAAATTAGGTTTCGGATTCACTAAACTCTGCATATTCCGGATAAAATCTTCCATTTCTGCAAGACGGTTTACTGTTTCCTTCTCCCCTGTTTCAGTGAGTTTGTAATATTTACGCATGCGATTATCCACCTTTTTTATTTCTACATCGAGCAAGCCCTCGGCTTCGAGTTTGTGCAAGGCAGGATACAAAGCACCCTCGGTAATATTGAGTTCACCTTGCGTAATCCCCTTTACTCTTTGCGTGATTTCATAGCCATACATCTTGCCATTTTCCTCCAGCAACTTCATGATGATGGTATTTAAACTTCCTTTATATAATTGTGAGTTTTTCATTTTTTAGTCATTGAGAGACAGCTGGCAATCTCATTTTTAAAAACAAATATACATAAGTTACTTATACATAAGTGTTATATGCATAAAAAAATTCAAAGACTTTGATTTAACAAACCTATTCTGTTTAGTATATTTGTAAAAAAATTAAACTATGTCATCATTTCTAAAATTAATTATAAAAGAAGTACGACGTGAAACCAAGGAAGCGGTTTCTATACTTTTTAATGTTCCCGAAGAACTAAAAACCAACTATGCATTTATTGCAGGTCAGTACCTTAACTTAAGATTGAAGCTGGACGGAGAAGAAATTCGTCGCGCCTACTCCATCTGTTCTTCACCAGAAAGCGGGGAATTGCGTATCTCTGTTAAAGCTGTTAAAAGTGGCGTTTTTTCCCAATTTGCCAATAACAAATTAAAAGCTGGAGATGCTCTTGAAGTAGGACAACCTGAAGGTAAATTCATTTTTGAACCGAAAGTGGATCGTCAAAAAAATTATGCTGCTTTTGCATCCGGCAGCGGAATAACACCTGTTATGTCAATCATTAAATCAATGTTAACAAGCGAACCTAAAAGTTCTTTTGTTCTTGTTTATGGGAATAAAACGACCGAGGGGACGATTTTTCATCAAGAATTACATGATCTGCAATTAAAGTATGTAAGCCGTTTCTTTGTTCATAACGTTTACAGTCAGGCCAAGGTAGAAAATGCTTTGTTTGGTCGAATAGATAAATCTACCGTAAATTTTGTGCTGAATAACAAACACAAAGAATTGGCATTTGATAAGTTCTATTTATGCGGTCCTGAACCAATGATTGAGACCGTTACTGAGGCACTTAAAGAAAAAAACGTAAAAGAATCGGCGATAAAATTTGAGCTTTTCACTACGTCCTCGCATGAAACTGTAATAAAAGAATCGCTAGAAGGTCATTCTAAAATTACAATTATGGTAGACGATGAAGAAACCACTTTTGAAATGTCCCAAAAACAAACAATTCTTGAGGCAGCACTTAAGCAAGGAATTGATGCACCCTATTCCTGCCAAGGCGGAATCTGCAGTAGTTGTCTGGCTCGTGTAACTTCAGGAACTGCTGAAATGACAAAAAATTCTATTCTGACAGACGGAGAAATTGCTGCTGGACTTGTTCTTACCTGTCAAGCGCATCCTACCTCGGAAAGCGTTTATGTGGATTATGATGACGTTTAATAAATAGTGCATGATAAATGAAACTTCCTTGAAAAAGGGAGTTTTTTTATTTTAAGGAAGTGTTAATCTTCTCAACCACAGAGTCTGGAGAAATGGTCCGCATGGCATCTTGATAACCGGCAACTATTTTATTGCCATAAACAGAGGTTGGCAACAAGGGATATTTCATTCTGTCTGATACCAATGCGTTTTCAATTGGTTGATTAAAAGGGGAAAAACCTGCAAAAGGATGGGTCGCGCCATAAAGCGTAATAACTTTTACGCCAAGCATCGCAGCAATATGTCCATTACCTGAGTCCATTGAAAGCATAACATCAAGATTACTGATTAGTTCAAGCTCTTTCTTCAAATTGATTTTACCCGCAACGTTTATAACATTTATTTTATGCTCTGAAAGGAAATCCAAGATTTTCACTTCTTTTTTTCCTCCTCCAAAAAGTAGGATTTTAATGTTTGTGTTTTTAGCTAGCGTCTCGATTACTATCCGCATCAAGTCCAAAGGATAGATTTTGGAATCGTATTGAGCAAAAGGGGCGATTCCAATTAATTTTTGATTCCCCATTCCAATTATCGCTGTAATGTCCTCCTTTAAAACTACTTTTTCAGGAAAGATAGTTTCGGAATTTCGTGATGAAAAAACAACAACGAAACCTAATTCACGAAAGACCTCAGCGTGTCTTTCAAGTATACTAGCAAGCGGCTTTAATATTTTATTTTCGCTTCGGATCAACGCTTTAATTCCTTCACGTCCTTTGTTAATCGCAGCCGCTTTTTTTCCGCTTAAAGCAAAAAGTGTCCTGATAATTTTAGAACGCAAAACGTTATGTAAATCGGCGAAAGCATCGATATCTAATTGTTGCAAATCTTGGAACAAGCGCAATAATCCGAACAGTCCCTTGTGACGATTTTTCTCGTCAAACTCAAAAAAGGAAACTTGAGGAATCCCGTCAAAAAAAGGTTTAAAAAAGGGACGCGAAATGATTGTTACTTTAATTTGTGGATATTGATACGCAAACGCACGTAAAAAAGGAACCGTCATCGCAACATCTCCCATTGCGGAAAGTCTCATGACGGCTATATGCTTAACTTTATTTTCCAAATGGGTTGCCAATTACTTTTTTCCTTGGTACAAAACTGGGTTCAATTCATTGTCATTGTACATTTTCATTTGTTTGTATACTTTCATGAATTTATCTCCGTTTTCAATATCCGTCAACAAATCATCAATCGCAGTCGACAAGTCCGTTCTCTGTTCTAACAATATATTTAATTTAGACTGACATTTATCCCTGTGATCCTGAGAGGCTTTTTCGCGAGTAGCTTCCTCATTCATATGATAAATTTTCAAAGCTAAAATCGATAATCTATCAAAGGCCCATGCTGGACTTTCAGAATTTATTTTAGCACTCTCTTTAACTTTTACGTCACTGTATTTTTTTAAAAAATATCCGTCAATATATTCCACCATATCCGTACGTTCCTGGTTTGACGCGTCGATTCTTCTTTTCAAAGTCAATGCTGCCACTGGGTCAATATTTGGATCACGAATAATATCTTCAAAATGCCATTGAACCGTATCAATCCAATTTTTTACATATAATAAATGTTCAAACTTGTCTTTAGGAAATGGGTTGTTTATAGGTTGATCCACATTGTCAAATTCATGATAATCTTTAATACATTGCTCGAATATTGAATACGCTAGTTTTGAAAACATAATTTTATATTTTTATGGTTACAAAGATACTTTTTATACTTTTATAAAAAAATAACAAATAACAAATCTATTTTTGGATCCCGAAAACCAATATTGAATTTACTTTCTGGACTAAAACAGCAAATGAAATAATCATGCAAATTCATAATTTAACAGAAACCAATAGTGTCCTCAACCATTTTTTGGGGGAAATCAGGAATGTAAATGTACATAATGATAGCATGCGTTTCAGGAGAAACATAGAGCGTATCGGTGAAATAATGTCTTATGAATTGAGCAAGGAATTGCATTATGCAGCTGTCGAAATCCAAACGCCTCTTGGCGTAAAAAAAACCACAGAGATTTCACACCAATTAGTTGTATGTTCGATTTTACGTGCCGGCTTGCCTTTACATATGGGGTTTTTAAATTATTTCGACCAGGCAGAAAACGGTTTTATTTCAGCCTACAGACAGCATCCGAATAATGACGATTACTTTGAAATTATAGTTGAATACCAAGCTATTGCTGATTTTAACGAGAAGTACCTACTGCTTGTTGATCCTATGCTTGCCACTGGGCAGTCAATAATCGCTGTTTTTAATAAACTAATGGAAAAAGGAAATCCGAAAGAAATCCATATCGCAGTAGTAATAGCAGCTCCTGAAGGAATTGCGCATCTTGAAAGTAAGTTACCCGGAAATTGCCATCTTTGGGTTGCTTCTATAGATGAAAAGCTCGATGAACATAGTTATATTGTTCCAGGACTTGGTGATGCAGGAGATCTAGCTTATGGTACTAAACTATAATTGAGAGAAAAAAGAAAATAAGCTGCAGGCAATAAGAACCACTAAAACCATTTCTTGCTTCAGTTTTAGTTGCGGCAGTTCAATATGGGCTGTTGCCATCATAGCCAAAGGTGCTATTGTAAAAATCAGTAAATCATTGCTTTTGTTTGAAGATACCAAGAAAATTACTACCCCTATAAAAAAAGACGCGACTATTTTTTTGAAAGAGGAGTGCAGCACTAAAGGTCTGTTTGACAATGTTGCCAACATTGAAGTAACAAAAAATAAAGTTACAGTTGCATAGATCGACAGTGCGGCGTTTTGATAATTATTAGTAAAATAGCTGATCTCGAAACTGATTTTTATACTTCTTTTTATGTATTCAACTCCATTTACATCGAATACTAATGAAAAAAATGCATACATAATTCCAACAGCAAAAAAAGCAATGAACGGCAATATCCAGTTCCTATAATCTCTTGCAACGTGAAACATTATAGAAATAAAAACCAGTACGATGAAAAGAATGCTCCAGAAATGGAACAAAGCCGCTACAAAAATCCAAAAAGAAGCATCGAATATTTTCTGTTTTGATGCCGTTAATGACTGAAGCGAAATTAATCTTCGAAGCGCGAGCAGAATAAAGAAATTCGAAAAAATTAAGTTTATATTATCTAAAATAGAAGGAAAAAAAAGTAAAAATAATAAGTAGAATAAAACTGTGTAACTACTATCTTTGCTCAGACTATTCTTCTTTGAAACGAAGTTTTCAACGAAAATTGATGCCAACAAAACAGACAATAAACTAAATTTTTCAAAGATCATAGAAGCCGAATCAGTCCAACTTAGATCCTGAATTTGATATGTAAAAAAAAAGAATAAAATTAAAAATACAACAAGAAAAAAATTTAATGGTGTAGATTTTTTAAAAACACTTGTAATCATAAGGATATTTTATACTTTTGTGACCGTAAATATAATACTTGTTTAAAAAGGAAACCCTTTAGTTGAAAAAGAATATCCTTAGCGCTGAGAATTAAAAAAATAACAAAATAATTTTATACTATATGAAAGCATTTTTTGAAGGAATTCAATACCTATTTGTAAATATTTTATTTGCTCCCCTAGATTTTTTACGTTCTTTGGAACTTTCATCTTGGTTTGCTGCGAATACAATAAATTGGGTTTTCATGATTATTTGCGCGGTTGCAATGGTCTACTGGGTTAAACAACTGAAAATATTTGAAGACAATGGCGAAGAAAACCAAGATACTACAGCGCACTCTTTCTTTAAATAAAATTCTCTAAGCCCAAATCTTGGGATTAAGGAAAATCAACTTTTATATTAGATCGTTACCGATATCTTTTCTAAAATTCATCTTATCAAAATGTAGCTTGTCTATGTTTTGGTAAGATTTTTTTATGGCCTCTTGAAAATTATTCCCATAAGATGTTATTGCCAAAACCCTTCCTCCATTAGTAACAACTTGGTTATCATTCAGTTTTGTTCCTGCATGAAAAACAATTGAATCGGTGATGTTTTCCAATCCAGAAATAACTTTTCCTTTTTCAAACTCTTCTGGATATCCTCCAGATACCAGCATGACAGTAGTAGCACTTCTTTCGTCTATTTCAAGTGTGATTTCGTTCAGCTTTTCATTAGCTACCGCCAAAAACAACTCAACTAAATCAGTTTTTAGTCTCGGAACCACCACTTCGGTTTCAGGGTCACCCATTCTGACATTGTATTCAATGACGATAGGTTCATTATTCACATTGATCAACCCGATAAATACAAAACCTTTGTAGGGTATGCCATCTTTCTGAAAACCCTCTATTGTAGGTTTAACGATGCGTGTTTCTATTTTTTTCATCAAAACGGCATTTACATAGGGAACTGGGGAAATGGCTCCCATTCCACCTGTATTGAGCCCTGTGTCGCCTTCACCAATGCGTTTGTAGTCTTTAGCCGTAGGAAGGATTTTGTAGCTTTTACCATCAGTAAGAACGAAACAACTCAATTCAATTCCGTCAAGGAACTCTTCGATAACCACTTTTGAACTCGCGGCACCAAATTTTTTGTAAACCAACATGTTACGTAACTCCTCCTTCGCTTCAGCTAAATCATGAATAATTAAAACGCCTTTCCCCGCGGCCAGACCATCTGCTTTCAAAACATAGGGAGGCTTTAAAGTTTCTAAGAAATCGCATCCTTTGTCTACAGTATCGGCAGTAAAACTATCATACCCTGCGGTTGGAATATTGTGCTTCACAAGAAATTCTTTAGCAAACTCTTTACTTCCTTCGAGTTGCGCACCTATTTTTGATGGCCCTATAACTGGTATATGGCTTAATTTATCGTCATTTAGAAAAAAATCATATATCCCTTTTACCAAAGGATCTTCAGGACCCACGACAACCATTTCTACTTTTTCCTGAATTACAAATGTTTTTATGGCATCAAAATCTGTTGGACTCATATTGACATTTGTTGCAATCGAAGCGGTTCCTGCGTTACCTGGTGCTACAAAAAGTGTGTCACAAAGTGAACTTTGAATCATTTTCCATGCAAATGCATGTTCTCTTCCTCCTGATCCCAATAATAAAATATTCATGTGTTGTCATTTTGGTTGTCGTGCAAAAATAATTGCTTTTGTACGTAAATAATAATTAATTTTTAAAAACTTATTGATTCTTGTCTATTAGTTCTCTTTAAACATTATTTTTGAGGACATAAACACATAAAATGCTATCTCTTTTTGACTTATCGCTTCAGTTAAACGGTTATCCCATAAAAAGGGCTACTGCTGACTTGCAAAAAATCATCGCATTATCTGCAACCCAACAAGAAGCCTACGTTGAACAAAAAAAAGCAGAAATCGTGACTTTTCATTTGGAAAACAATCCGTTCTATCAGGAATTGGTTAGCAAGAAAAGCTTTAATAACTGGGATGACCTGCCTATTTTGAATAAAAAAAACTTACAAAAACCTTTATTGCAAAGGCTTTCCACTGGCTATACCCTTAAAAACAGCTACCTAAACAAAACCTCCGGTTCAAGCGGTACTCCCTTTGTTTTTGCCAAAGACAAATACTGTCATGCTTTGACATGGGCTTCAAACACCTACAGATTTGGCTGGTACGGTCTTAATTTTAATAATTCCTATCAAGCTCGTTTTTATGGAATTCCTCTAGATTTTGTAAGCTACAAAAAAGAACGGTTTAAAGATATATTGAGCAATCGTTTCCGCTTCGCTATTTTTGATTTGTCAGATGTTGTTTTGGAAACATTTCTGACTGACTTCATAAATAAAAAATTTGATTATATCAACGGTTACACAAGTTCTATTGTTTTGTTTGCAAAGTTTTTACAAAAAAAAAATATGGTACTAACGACTATTTGCCCTTCTCTAAAGGCCTGTATGGTTACCTCCGAAATGCTTTTTGCAAATGACAAATTACTTTTGGAAAAACAATTGGGCGTTCCTATCATCAATGAATACGGCGCATCAGAACTTGACCTAATAGCTTTTCAAAATCCAGATGGAGAATGGCAAGTTAATTCAGAAACCTTATTTGTTGAAATTTTAGATAAAAATGATGCAGTACTTCCTTACGGACAAGAGGGCCGAATTGTAATCACTTCACTATATAACAAAGCACATCCTTTTATACGCTATGATATTGGTGATATTGGAATTCTAGACGAAAAAAGTACCTTGCAAAAACCTATTTTAAAAAAATTGATTGGAAGGACTAATGATGTTGCGGTATTACCAAGCGGTAAAACAGCAGCTGGTTTAACATTTTATTACATCACAAAAAGCATTATTGAAGATGATGGGAATGTGAAAGAATTTACAATAAAACAGACCCAAACAGGTGTTTTTGAGGTAAACTATGTCAGTGAAACTGAATTAAGCTTGGTGCAGATTAAGAAAATTAAAGAAGCGATTGTTCTATATCTCGAACCCAACCTAAAGTTTAATTTTATAAGAAAAACAAGTTTAAAAAGAACCAAAAGAGGTAAATTGAAACAGTTCAAATCAATGGTTTAATTTTCTTTATATAATTTGGCTTTATTAGTAACTGCGTGAAAAGAAATAGTTTCATATGTCCCAATGCAATAGGAAAACTGAAGCCATGAAACTTTCTATAAACAGCAAAATTATATTTCACCAAATCAAATTTAGAAGTCGAAATTGAGTTGTCTCTTATCCTGTAATAGGCTAAACTCTCAGGAACAGGATGGGCAACTTTTATCTTTTTAAGAACCGTTAACCACAACATCCAGTCTTGACGTTTACGAATTGGAGAAATGGGAATTTTACCAAAGTAGTTCACATCATAAATCGCAGTGAGATTTCCTATATAATTACAAAACAATAATTGTCGGTAACTCAAATTTATTGGTGATTCCACCCTTTTGCTTAAGGATTTACCCTCTTCATTAATGCAATCGTAAAACGAAAAAGTGAACGATAATTTATTAGCTTGCATAAACTCAATTTGTATCTCTAATTTATTAGGGGTCCACAAATCATCCGCATCAAGAAAAGAAATATACCTTCCCTTTGCTTTGTATAAAGCTGTATTTCTGGCTATACCCGTACCTAAATTTATATCAAGTTTCAAAAAAACTATTCTAGTATCAAGACATGCCATCTGTTTTATTATTGAAACTGTTTTGTCTATGGAACCATCATCAACAATAATCATTTCCCAATTCTGATACGTTTGATTCTGCACTGACTGTATCGTTTCAGCAATAAATTTTTCACAATTAAAAGAAGGAGTAATTATGGACACAAGTAGATTTTCCATTTTTAATATGCTTTTTCTTCTCCCTTAATAATATTAAAAATAGTTTGAAAAATTATTTTGAAATCCAGCACTAAAGCCCAATTTTCTATATAAAAAACATCCAATTTTATTCTGTTTATCATATCATTGTCATTTTCAATTTCTCCCCTAAAACCCCTAACTTGAGCTAAACCAGTAATTCCAGGTTTTACACAATGACGCACCATGTATTTTTTTATCTTAATACCATATACTTTATTTTGGGCCCAAAGATGCGGCCGGGGACCAACCACTGACATCTCACCAAGAAGCACATTTAAAAACTGAGGCATTTCATCAATACTTGTTTTTCTAATAAACTTACCAATTTTAGTAACGCGAGGATCATTCTTAGAAGTCTCCATTTCTGTTGTTTTATTGATTTTCATGGAACGAAATTTATAACAAAAAAATTCATTCTCGTCAATGCCTGGTCTTCCTTGTTTAAAAAAAACTGGCCCTCTTGACTCCAACTTGATTAAAAGAGCCAAAATTGGAACTATCCAAGATAAAAGACCTAAAATAATAATAAGTGAAAAAACAATATCAAAAATTCTTTTACATAATTTATTTACCGGTTCATGAAGTGTAGTTTGTTGTATCGAAAGAACCGGGAAAATCTCATAAAAATCTATCTTCAAACTCTTTGAAAAGATTTCTTTTGTGTCAGGAATGAATTTAATTGTTTTATTATTCTCATCTGCAAAATCAATCAAATCTTCAAGACTTTCATTCGGCAACTCATTCAACGAACAGTAAATTTCATTGACTTCATTTTCTATAACAAAGCGCTTTACGTCTCCTAATTTTCCAATTATATTTTTATTTAATTTTTTATCCGAAAAATATCCTAAAAACCGGTATCCATAATCATTTCTAGTTTCAAATAGCTCCTTTAGACGAATCGCTTCTGGAGAATAACCAATTATTATAGCAGTCCTAAAGTTGAGTCCTGTAACAATCCTATATTCTTTTAAATAATAGAATAATAAAAATTTTGACAGGCTAATTAATACGAGACTTGAAGTAATAAACATTATAATGGCCTTACCGCTAAAAATAGCTTCTCTGGAAAACGGAAAAAAGGCAATAACAATCAAAACGAACACAATACCTTGCTTGACTATTTTTGAAATAATTTCTGGAGGGGGAGTAAAACGATATATCTCATAAAATTTTGTGACAAAAGCAACTGAAATCCAACCAACCACTTGATAAAAAATGAAGTATATTATATATATATTAGAAATATTTAGGAATACTAAAGCCATTAACGAGATAACCAATAAGTCTATAAAAATACTGAATGGTCGTATGTATTTTGAATATCTTCCTATGTGTGATGCGGTCATAATTTAAAGAATATATTCTAATTGATTTAATATTTGCTTTATTTTAAAAACTTACCGTTTTCATATGAAGCATTTATCTGCATTTTTTTTCTTCTAGATTACTAATTAATGTTTTTCCTCCCTTGTGTTTACTACAAGTGCACTACAGATAGCATTTTCATTGTTGTAAATCATTTTAGTCTTCTGTTTTTTAGAAACAAAACAGTTAATATAGTGTCCCACATTTGAATATTACTACTTCATGTAACTGCTGAAATCCTTGTGTTCTTCTTTTGAAAGTTCTTCTTTTGATAATGAATTAAAATAGTCATAGGTAATTTTCATTCCTTCAGCACGACTTACTTTTGCTTCCCATCCTAATATTTTTTTTGCTTTTGTTATATCAGGTTGCCTTTGTAATGGATCGTTTTCTGGTAAAGAATGATAAACAATTTTTTGATTAGTACCTGTCAATTTTATAATTTCTTCAGCAAAATCTTTGATGGTAATTTCATCGGGATTACCAATGTTTACAGGAAGATTATAATCCGAATGCAGTAATCTAAAAATACCTTCAACTTGATCGTCTACATAACAAAAAGAACGTGTTTGCATTCCATCACCAAAAATAGTAAGGTCCTCTCCACGAAGTGCCTGTCCAATAAAAGCGGGGATAACTCTACCATCATTTAACCTCATTCTAGGTCCATAAGTATTAAAAATTCGAACTATTCTAGTTTCTACTCCATGAAAAGTATGATAAGCCATCGTCATTGACTCTTGAAAACGTTTTGCTTCGTCATAGACTCCTCTTGGTCCTATGGTATTAACATTTCCATAGTATTCCTCTGTTTGGGGATGCACTAAAGGGTCCCCGTAAACTTCGGAAGTTGATGCAATAAGAATTCTTGATTTTTTTACACGTGCCAAACCTAAAAGATTATGCGTACCAAGTGAACCCACTTTCAAGGTTTGTATTGGTATTTTTAAGTAGTCTATGGGACTGGCTGGTGACGCAAAATGAAGGATATAATCTAATTTACCTGGAACATGAACAAATTTTGTGATATCATGGTGGTAAAACTCAAAATGCTCTAGTTTGAATAAATGTTTTATGTTTTTCAGATCTCCCGTTATGAGGTTATCCATACCAATCACAAAATAACCTTCTTTTATAAAACGGTCACAAAGATGTGATCCCAGAAATCCAGCAGCTCCTGTAATAAGTATTCTTTTCATAATTCATTTTTACGTTTGCAAGGTATAAAAAAACAATTAACAATTTTTTGTTCTAATAGTAGGATTTATAACTGTAAAATTATAATTTGCAAGAAAAATTTTTCTTTTTTAACAAGATACTTTCGCAAAAAAAAAGTACGTTGGTATTTTTTACTATTATAAGATTATTACATAAAAATGTTTAAAAGAACACAAACAACTACACTGAAGTAAGAAGAGTAAAAGAAAATAAATTATCTCCTAAATAAAAATGAATCAATTACGGTTCTTACTAAACAACCATATTTTTATGAGTGCTTTTTATAAGGCTATCTCAGGTTTATGTCTGTTTACTTCCATACCACTACTGATTCTATACTTAGGGAATATCAATTTTGGTGTTTGGATATTAGTTTTCACACTATTTCAATGGATTTTATTAATGGATTTGGGTTTATCCAGTGTTTTGAAAACTGAAATTCCCAAATTACAGCATAATGGAAATACGCAATTAGTAAATGCTTATATAAAATCCACATATAAAATTTGCTGCTATATTTCACTAGTAATGTTTTTACTATTTACTGTTATATTCCTGACTTTCGACATTCAATCCCTATTAAATATTTCATTTGAACGAAGCTTTGTTATTAAACTGTTCCTTATTAATATCTTTTTCTTCTGTATTAATTTTGTATTAAATACCCATAAAGCACTATTTATAAGCGTGCAAAAAGGAAAATTTTCAGAGCAGTCTATTGCGGTCAATCAGATCGTTTTTTTGCTTATGTTAGTTATCCCTTTAGTCTTTTTTCCATCATTAAAAGCAGAATCAAAACTCTATTTCATCAGTTGCATTAATGGAGTAGTTTGTATATTGATAAATACCATCTATACGGTCTATTTTTTTAAAACTGAAAAATTCACTCTTTTTAACACTGAAAAAACTCCAAAAAAATACTTGAACAGTACTTACTCCTTAGGTTCTAAATATATGATTATTCAAGTAGGGACATTATTCTTATTTTCATCTGATAATTATATTCTAGCTTATTTTTTCGGTCCAAAAGAAATTGTTCCTTATGAGATTGTTACAAAATATTTTCAATTCCCTCTGATGATTTTAACAGCAGGAATGGCGCCTTTGTGGTCCCTATTTGCAAATAAATATTTAGAAAGCAACAAAACATGGTTAAAAATAAGCTTCAGAAAATTCAACTCCTATTATCCGTTATTACTACTGGGCATTGCTTTATGTTTACTATTTGCAAATCCCATTATGAAAATCTGGATATCTAACGATTTTTTTGCACCACATTTTCTACTGATAATGGTTGCTATACTGACATCATTACGGATATTTACCACTTTCTATAGTTACTTTTTTAACGGCATTGGAAATTTAAAGAGCTATTTAATACTCTTATCTTTAAGTGTTGTTTTAAAAATCCCATTATCTTATATTTTTATAAGGTTAAATTTTGGGGTTTCAAGTGTTGTTTTATCTTCAATAACATGTCTTTTAATATGGTGCATCGTTCAACCTTTAGAAGCCTATAAAATAGTTTCAAACATTAAAAAAAATGAATAAGTTTATCTACAAGAACAAAAGTTTTTTATTAAAATTAAAACGCTTTCTCAATTCATTCTTTAGAATTGAAATCATAAAATATCCAACAGATGAACTTTCAAGAAGGATTGCATTATTACATCATCATGAAATTAACGTTATAATTGATATTGGCGCTAATATTGGACAATATGGAGCCGAGATGAGGAACTTGGGTTTCAATGGCGAAATTATTTCTTTCGAACCTATGAAAAAAGCATTTGATAAGCTTGAAAAAATTTCTTCTAATGATCCTAAATGGAAAGTTTTCAATTACTCCCTTGGAGAAAGAGACGGCCAAACCAGCATAAACATCGCTAAGAACTCCGTAAGCAGCTCTCTTCTTGATCCTCTTCCGCAGCTCACGCTAAGTGCTCCAGAAGCTAGATCCATTGATGTAGAAACTATAGTGATCCACAAATTAGATAGTATTTTTGAAAGTTTGAATTTAAACGACAAGAATGTTTATTTAAAAATTGACACCCAAGGGTACGAAGAAATGGTATTACTTGGAGCTAAGAATACACTAGGATATATCAAGGGAGTTCAAATAGAAATGGCTTTTATTCCATCTTATGATGGCGCAATTACTTTTGAAGCGATGAAAAGTAAACTGAATGTACTGGGTTTTGAATTACTTGCATTAGAAAACGGTTTTTATGACAAGAAAACTGGAAAACAAATCGAAGTTGACGGCATTTTTTATAAATAAACATAAATATTAATGATAAACTTTAAAAAACTTTCTATAATTATTCCAGCCTATAACGAGGGTCAAACCATCCATTTAATTCTGGATAAATTACAAAAAGTACAGTTAAAAAATAATCTGGAAAAAGAAATTATCAT
This sequence comes from Porticoccaceae bacterium, assembly GCA_047635475.1. Taxonomy (GTDB): domain Bacteria; phylum Bacteroidota; class Bacteroidia; order Flavobacteriales; family Flavobacteriaceae; genus Flavobacterium. The sequence goes on along the minus strand of JBLIKQ010000058.1, from coordinate 550 downwards.
TGTTAATGATTGTTCAAAAGACAATACCGAAGATGCTATATTAAAATATATTTCTGCTAATAAAGATATCAATATTCAATATTATAAACACGAGTTCAACAAAGGGAAAGGTGCAGCGTTGCATACTGGAATAAAAAGAGCTACGGGGGAATATTTAATCATTCAGGATGCAGATTTAGAATATGACCCTAAAGAATATAATTTACTACTAAAGCCCGTGCTGGATGGTTTTGCAGATGTTGTATATGGTTCGCGTTTTATGGGGGGAAAACCCCATAGAATATCTTTTTTTTGGCATACTATCGGGAATCAATTCCTAACCTTTTTTTCTAATATGTTTTCTAACCTTAACTTATCAGATATGGAGACTTGTTACAAATTGTTTAACACAAAAATTATTCAGTCCATTTCTTTGCAGGAAAATAGGTTTGGTTTCGAGCCAGAGATTACCGCTAAAATTTCAAGAGTTCCCAAAATAAGAATCTATGAAGTTGGTATTTCTTATTATGGTAGAACTTATGAAGAAGGCAAGAAAATTGGATGGAAGGAC
>JBLIKQ010000057.1:0-14467 GCA_047635475.1 Porticoccaceae bacterium | reverse complement strand
GTAGCAGTTATTGGTGATGGTGGATTCCAAATGACTATTCAGGAACTAGGCACTATTTTTCAAACAAAAGTGCCCGTAAAAATTGTAGTACTTAACAATGAATTCTTGGGTATGGTGCGCCAATGGCAACAATTGTTTTTTGATAAACGATATGCATCCACTGAAATGATCAATCCAAATTTTTGCGCCATCGCTGAAGGCTATTATATAAAAGCAAAAAAAGTAGTAAAAAGGGAAGATTTGGATGCCGCTGTTGCCGAAATGATGGCCTCAAAAGAGTCCTATTTTCTTGAAGTTATGGTAGAAAAAGAAAACAATGTATTCCCAATGATTCCTACAGGAGCTTCAGTTTCTGATATCAGATTAAGTTAATATTATGGAAAATCAAACATTCACTATTTCTGTTTATTCAGAAAACAACGTTGGCTTACTAAATAGAATATCAGGTATATTCCTAAAGCGTCACATTAACATACTTAGTTTAAATGTTTCAGAATCGGAAATCGAAAACGTTTCTAGATTTATAATTGTAGTGCATACCACTGAAAAATGGGTGCAGAATATTGTGGGTCAAATCGAGAAACAAATTGAAGTAATAAAAGCCTTTTATCATATTGATGACGAGACTATTTATCTGGAAAATGCTCTATTCAAAATAGAATCAAGTTTACTATTTGACGAAAAACAAATCCAAAATATCATAAAGGAAAGCAACTCGGAAATAGTTACTGTTTCTAGGGAGTTTTTTGTAATTTCCAAATCCGGAAGGCGCTCGGAAATTGAAGAACTTTATAAAAATTTAAAACCTTTTGGAATCATGCAGTTTGTGCGTTCCGGAAGAATTTCTATTTCTAAAGAAAAAATGGAAATTTCAGCATTATTAGAAGAATTAAAAAAATAAACAAATATAATACGATGGCAAATTATTTCAATTCATTACCACTTAGATTACAATTAGAACAATTAGGCGTTTGCGAATTCATGGATCAAGCAGAATTCTCAGAAGGTATAACAGCTTTAAAAGGAAAAAAAGTTGTTATAGTTGGTTGTGGAGCGCAAGGACTGAATCAAGGTCTAAACATGAGAGACTCCGGTTTAGATATTTCCTACGCTTTGCGTGCAGAGGCAATTGCTCAAAAAAGAGCCTCTTACCTGAATGCTTTTGATAATGGTTTCAAAGTGGGCACTTATGAAGAGTTAATTCCAACCGCTGATCTAGTTTGTAACCTTACACCAGACAAACAACATACTGCGGTTGTAACTGCAATTATGCCATTGATGAAAAATGGATCTACATTAGCTTATTCTCACGGTTTCAATATTGTGGAAGAAGGAATGCAAATTCGAAAAGACATCACCGTTATTATGTGTGCTCCAAAATGTCCTGGATCAGAAGTTCGTGAGGAATATAAAAGAGGTTTTGGTGTGCCAACACTAATCGCCGTTCACCCTGAAAACAATCCGAACGGGGAAGGTTTCAAACAAGCAAAAGCATATGCAGTGGCTACCGGAGGTCATAAAGCGGGAGTTTTAAACTCTTCATTTGTGGCGGAGGTAAAATCGGATTTGATGGGAGAGCAAACTATTCTTTGTGGAATGTTGCAAACTGGATCTATTTTATGTTTTGACAAAATGGTTGAAAAAGGAATTGAGGCTACCTATGCCTCAAAACTGATTCAATACGGATGGGAAACCGTTACCGAGGCTTTGAAACATGGTGGAATAACCAATATGATGGATCGACTATCAAACCCTTCAAAAGTAGAAGCATATAGATTAGCTGAAGAATTAAAAGATATTATGCGTCCGTTATTTCAAAAACACATGGATGATATCATTTCAGGAGAATTTTCTAAAAATATGATGATTGACTGGGCTAATGATGACGTTAACTTATTAACATGGAGAGCAGCCACAGCCGAAACTAATTTTGAAAAAACAGCTGCTACGAAAGCTGAAATTTCTGAACAAGAATATTTTGACAATGGTGTTTTAATGATAGCTATGGTAAAAGCAGGAGTAGAGTTGGCTTTTGAAACTATGACGCAAACAGGTATAATTGAAGAGTCTGCTTACTATGAATCATTACATGAATTGCCATTGATCGCTAATACCGTAGCCAGAAAAAAACTATATGAAATGAACCGAATTATATCAGATACGGCAGAATATGGTTGTTATTTATTTGACCATGCTTGCAAACCATTGTTGACTGATTTTATGAAAACTATTGACACTAACGTGATTGGAAAACCATTTTCAGCTACGAATAGCCTTGAAAACTCAGTACTTATTGCAGTGAATAAAAGTATCCGTCAACATCCAATAGAAGAGGTTGGCGAGTGGTTAAGAGAATCTATGACAGCAATGAAGAAAATAGGATAGATTAAAATTGGGAATTACCACAGATGAGGCTGTGTGGAGGTTAGCGCTATATTATTTGTTCTTCTATTATTTTGGATTAGTAAACAACTTATTAACTTAAATGAGCAATATGGCTGATTAATACGTTCACTTAGCTAGAAATGAACTTGATAGTTAAGTGAAGTAATTCCTTTATTAATAATTAGCTGAAAAGCTATATTATTAAGTACTAAATTAAAGCAGATTACTCGAAAAACTTCTAAATAATTTTGATTAGGGGTATTTAAAACAGCTGTTTTATTAATTGTTATAATCATTGTTAATTTACAAAGACGTTGGAGTTTTATCTTCTTCGTCTTTTTTTATTTTTAGAGTTCTTCAAAAATTAGTCTGATAATATCAAATATTTACAAATTTATGCGGTTTTGTGAAATATATTTAATTTTTCATGGCTATTAATAAAATAAAAAGCTTTAAGAATCAAGAGAGATTTAATACATTTATAAAAAAAAATAGAATGAGTTACTATACGATAGATAATCTAGAGCAATACTTCAAACATTATAACAAATCTGTTCGTGAACCCCGAAAATTTTGGGGTAAGATTGCCGAAGAGAATTTTACTTGGTATCAGCAGTGGGATAAAGTTGTTGATTTTAATATGGCCGACGCTGACATAAAATGGTTTACCGAAGCAAAGGTCAATATTGCTAAAAACTGTATCGACAGGCATCTAAATAAAAGAGGAGAAAAGACGGCTATAGTTTTCGAACCTAATGATCCTAATGAAAAAGCATTACATATCACATATAATGAGCTGCATCAGCGCGTTTGCAAAATGGCTAATGTTTTACGTGAGCAAGGAATAGAAAAAGGAGATAGAGTTTGTATTTATTTACCCATGATTCCTGAGCTTGCTGTTTCAATGTTAGCTTGCGCTAGAATTGGTGCAATCCACTCTGTAGTTTTTGCCGGATTTTCTGCCTCTGCAGTAGCAACGAGAATTATCGACAGTGACTGTAAAATGGTTATCACCTCCGATGGTGGTTACCGTGGAAACAAAACGATAGAATTGAAGGCAATAATTGATGAGGCATTGGAAAAATGTCCCTCAGTAAGTTCTGTTTTAGTTGTAAAAAGAACTAATACTACTGTAAATATGAAATTGGGTAGGGATATTTGGCTACAAACACTGTTAGATCAAGCTTCTGATAACAGCGTGGCCGAAATAATGGATTCTGAAGATCCTTTGTTCATTCTCTATACCTCAGGCTCCACAGGAAAACCCAAAGGGATGGTTCATACTACTGCTGGATATATGGTTTATACAGCCTACACTTTTAAAAATGTTTTCAATTATGAAGAAAACGATATTTTTTGGTGTACTGCTGATATTGGGTGGATAACGGGACACTCTTATATTTTATATGGTCCATTGCTGAATGGCGCTACGACAGTTATTTTTGAAGGAGTACCTTCATATCCAGATTTCAGCCGTTTTTGGGAAATTATCGAAAAACACAAAGTAAGCCAGTTCTATACTGCTCCAACTGCTATTCGCGCATTGGCAAAGGAAAATTTAGAATACGTTCAAAAACACCATTTAAAGACTTTAAAAGTTATAGGTTCTGTGGGTGAGCCCATTAATGAAGAAGCTTGGCATTGGTATAATGACAATGTAGGGTCAAAAAAATGCCCTATCGTCGATACTTGGTGGCAAACAGAAACCGGAGGAATCATGATTTCGCCCTTAGCCTTTATTACGCCAACAAAACCTACCTATGCCACATTGCCATTGCCCGGAGTTCAACCCGTGTTAATGAATGATAAAGGTGTTGAAATTGAAAGAAATCAAGAAGTGGGAAGTTTGTGCATTAAATTCCCGTGGCCAGGAATTGCAAGAACAATTTGGGGAAACCATCAAAGGTACAAAGACACTTATTTTTCAGCTTTTCCCGGCAACTATTTTACTGGTGACGGTGCTTTACGCGATGAAGTTGGTTACTACAGGATTACTGGTCGCGTAGACGACGTTGTTATTGTATCTGGACATAATCTAGGTACTGCTCCAATTGAGGATGCTATTAATGAGCATCCAGCGGTTGCGGAGAGTGCTATCGTAGGATTTCCTCACGATATAAAAGGAAATGCATTGTATGCTTATGTTATTTTGAAAGAAACGGGTGAGATTAGAAATAAAGAAAATCTTTTTAAAGAGATAAACCAACACATTTCGGATCACGTAGGGCCTATAGCTAAATTGGATAAAATACAATATGTTTCCGGTTTGCCAAAAACACGTTCGGGTAAGATTATGCGCCGCATTCTGAGAAAAATTGCCGAAGGAGATTTTTCAAACTTCGGTGATACATCTACTTTACTAAATCCGGAAATCATAGAAGAAATAGTAACAGGAAAAAATTGATTTAACATTTTGTAAAAAGGGACAATTCCAATATCCTTTTTGCAAAACATTTTGTTTTTTATTTATAAACTCTTTCAAAATTTAATTTTTGAAAGGGTTTATAGTTTAAGACTATTCCTAAGTATGATACATGCAGTTTTTTACAAATAAATGCAGTTTCAGGCAAATACTTAGGATGTTAATGTAAACATAATGCGGGCATAGTAGTAGACTGCGTTAAATAGGAAAGTTATATTTGCGATTAAAGGTAAATTTTCTATGATTGAGATTAAAAACAAATACAACATCGCACTTTGGTTAGATAAATGGTTTATTGAAGACTTTGGCTTAGATCCGATCCTAGCTTTGTATTTAAAACTTTTGACGCTTATTTTAGGATTATTTATAATTTGCCTTTTGTCTTGGTATCTAACGAAAATAGTAATTGTTAGTTTTGTAAATAAGATCTTTTTAAAGACAAAAGTAGCTTGGGATGATGTTCTTGTAGAAAAAAAGGTTTTCGAAAAAATGGCTTATTTGATACCTGCTTTTATAATTGTTATAGTAGCTCCATACATCTTTGGGGACTTTCCTAACTTAATTAAGTATGTAATTATTTTATCGAATATCTTTATAATTATTATAATAATACGTTCTGCTATTACTCTATTGTCTGTCTTTGATGAAATTCTGTCCAATACAGTAATTTTAGCAGACAAACCAGTTACCACTTACATTCAGGTACTTAAAATTGGAGTCTATTTCATCGGAGGAATCCTAGTTTTATCATCAGTCTTAGGAAAAAGTCCTTTCTATTTTCTGGGTGCAATGGGTGCTATGACTGCTATTTTACTTTTAATTTTTAAAGATACCATTCTTGGTTTTGTCGCCAGTATACAAATGTCTGTTTATGATATGGTTCGGGTTGGAGACTGGATTTCGATGCCAAAATATGATGCGGACGGAGATGTTATGTCAATCAATTTAAATACAGTAAAAGTTCAGAATTGGGATAAAACTATTACAACCATACCCACTTATGCTTTTATCACAGATTCTTTCAAGAACTGGCGAGGGATGAATGATTCTGGTGGACGGCGAATAAATAGAGCCATTAACTTAAAGGTCAGTAGTTTTAAGTTTTGTGATGAAAAAATGCTCACACAATTGAAAAAACACAAACTAATTGAAGATTTCATTATTGAAAATGAAAATGATGTCCAGAAATTCAATTCAAAAATAATTGATGATGAGATAGATCCTGTAAACAATCGAAGAATGACTAATATAGGTGTTTTTAGAATTTATGCCGAAAAATATATCACGGCTCATTCTAAAATTAATGAAAATATGACCTTAATGGTTCGTCAGTTAGAATCGACGTCAAAAGGACTGCCACTAGAAATTTATTGCTTTACTTATGAAAGAGAATGGGTAAAATATGAAAGCGTAGTTTCAAATTTATTTGATCATCTATTTACTATTATTTCTGAATTTGAACTAGAAGTTTTTGAAGAACCTACAGGAAATGACTTTCGAAGTTTCATCAGATAATTTAGATCTGTGCCGCTGCAGTTAGTTAATGACTTATTTTTTAAAATAAAAAATCAATTGACTAGGTTTTTTAGCATCTGTTATACCAGTAATGTCAAACAAATCCATAAATTTACTACGATATGAAAGATAGGGCAGTAATTATTATTGGTGGAGGCTTAGCTGGATTAATTTCGGCTATACATTTATCTAAATTAGGGTTGCAGGTAACAGTTATTGAAAAGAACAGTTATCCAAAACACAAAGTGTGCGGTGAATACATCTCCAATGAAGTATTACCGTATTTAAGTTGGTTAGATTTAAAAATTTCTGAATTACAACCGACCGCGATCAACAAATTACAATTTTCAACTCAAAACGGAAAAGTAATCAATAGTGAATTGCCACTTGGAGGATTTGGTGTTAGTCGCTATACTTTGGATCTTTTTTTATATGAAAAAGCTTTGTCTAATGGCTGCATAATCTTACAAGACACCGCAGAAAACGTAGTCTTTAATGATAACCGTTTTAGCATAACCACTTCAAATAAGGCAGTCCTTGAATCTGAGATTGTTATAGGAGCTTTTGGGAAGCGCTCGAATGTAGATCAAAAACTAAACAGAGATTTTATTCAAAAAAAATCATCCTGGCTTGCCGTTAAAGCCCATTATTCAGGAGACTTTCCAAATGATGTAGTGGGACTGCATAATTTTAAAGGTGGATATTGCGGAGTTTCAAAGGTAGAAAACAATAAAATAAACATTTGTTATTTGGCCGACTACGATACGTTTAAACAGTATAAAAACATAGAGGAATATCAAGATAAAGTAGTTTCAAAAAATCCGGAAATGAAAGCTATATTCGATAGCTCCAAATTACTTTTTGAAAAACCAATAACGATTAGCCAAATTTCTTTCAGCAAAAAAGAAACCGTAGAAAATCATATCCTGATGATAGGAGATACAGCTGGATTAATTCATCCTTTGTGTGGTAATGGAATGGCAATGGCTATTCACAGCGCTAAAATTGCTTCCGAGTTGATTGTAGGCTATTTCAATGGCAAAATTAAGTCCAGAGATGAATTAGAAAAAAGATATTTTAAGGAATGGGAGATGAATTTTAGCAAAAGATTAAAAATAGGAAGACTATTATCTAAATTACTTCAAAAACAAAGCCTATCCTATGTGTTATTGCGTATATTAGTAAGATTTCCTTTTCTTTTGCCTATTGTCATTAAGAAAACTCATGGCAAACCCATTATAAACTAATATTGAATGTCTTTAAAAACCAAATACAGAACGGATAAACCCGAAATCATGGATGATTTTGCCATGGAAGGTGAAGTTTTACGCGAGGCTTTGGATAAAATAGCCAAAATAAATCAGCTTTTGGGAGGAAACAAACTAACTTTACTCGGAGTAAAATCATTGATCTATAAGATTCCTAAAACAGCTGTAATAACAATTGTTGATGTAGGTTGCGGTAATGGCGATATGTTGAGAAATCTTGCCGATTATGGACTGAAAAACAATCTAAATTTTAAATTAATTGGAATAGATGCAAATAATTTCACGATTAATCATGCCCTCAAATTATCTGAGAACTACTCAAATATATCCTACCGTTGCGAGGATATATTTGATAAAGCTTTTAGTGAGTTAAAATACGATATAGCTTTGTGCACCTTGACTTTACATCATTTTAAAGAGAGTGAAATTTTTGATATAATGAATGTGTTTCATACTAATGCAGCTTTTGGAGTTGTTGTTAATGATTTACAAAGAAGTAGTCTCGCGTATCGATTATTCCAGTCGCTATGTCTTGTTTTTAAACTGAACGCCATGTCCAGAGAGGATGGCTTAATTTCGATTTTAAGAGGTTTTAAAAAGAAAGAATTAATTGATTTTTCAGAAAAATTAAATTTCAGTAACTATACCATTAAATGGAAATGGGCTTTCCGTTACCAATGGATAATTTCAAAAATATGAGTGTAAAAATACATACCGTCACAAAACAACTGCCAAAATATTCGAGAACAACAGAGGAAATTATTCCGTTTCTGGATGCATGGCTGGTAGGACAGGAAGAGCGTTTTGTCAGAAAAGTAAAAAAAATATTTGAAGGGGCGGCGGTTGACAAGCGCTATTCCATCATGGATCCTATCGAAGTTTTTACGAAAACATCATTCCAAGAAAGAAATGATATCTATGTTCGCGAGGTCATTGATCTAGGTGAGAAGGTCCTTGAAAAGGCGTTGCTGAAATCCAAATGGAAACCAGAAGATTTAGATTATATCATCACCGTAAGTTGTACCGGAATAATGATTCCTTCATTGGATGCCTATCTGATCAATAAATTAAAACTGCGTCAGGATATAGTGCGTCTTCCCGTAACAGAGATGGGATGTGCAGCAGGAATTTCAGGGATTATTTATGCTAAGAATTTCTTGCAGGCAAATCCAGGTAAGCGTGCCGCGGTAATTGCGATAGAGAGTCCTACAGCAACCTTTCAACTTGACGATTTCTCCATGTCCAACATTGTCAGTGCAGCCATTTTTGGAGACGGAGCCGCTTGTGTGCTGCTCTCGTCGCACGAAGACGATAAAGGTCCTGAGGTATTAGCCGAAGAAATGTATCATTTTTATGATAATGAACACATGATGGGCTTTAAACTCACAAATTCAGGCTTGCAAATGATTTTGGATATTGAAGTCCCTGATACCATTTCTTCCCATTTCCCAGCTATCATCCATCCGTTTTTGGAAAAAAATGACTTAACAATTGAGAATATTGACCATTTGATATTTCATCCTGGCGGAAAAAAAATAGTCCAGACAGTTGAAAGTTTGTTCTCAGATCTAGGTAAAAATATTGATCACACAAAGGAAGTACTGCGTTTGTATGGAAACATGTCCAGTGCAACTGTTTTATACGTCTTGGAGCGTTTTATGGACGATTCGCCTGCCAAAGGGGAGAAAGCCTTGATGTTGAGTTTCGGACCTGGATTTTCGGCACAAAGAGTTTTGTTACAGTTTTAGAAGCTAAAAACCAAGAAGTACGATAATGACACATCAGGAAATCATCTCGAAATTACCGTATTCCAAACCCTTTTTATTTGTTGACGATTTAATGGAAGTTAACGAGAACGGGGTTGTGGGTAATTATACTTTCGATGAAAACTTAGATTTTTACAAAGGCCATTTCAAAGAGCATCCAGTGACACCAGGGGTTATTTTAACAGAAGTGATGGCTCAAATCGGGCTGGTTTGTTTGGGAATATTTTTATTAGATGATACGTTTAGTAAAAATACCGCAATCGCCTTAACATCAACCTCCATTGAATTTATAAAAGCTGTTTTTCCAAATGAAAAAGTGAGTGTTATTTCAGAGAAAATATACTTTCGATTTGGCAAGCTTAAATGTAAAGTAAAAATGACAAATGTAAGTGGCGAGGTGGTTTGTATGGGAGAAATTGCAGGAATGATTATTTAATTAAAATAGAAAAAGTCAGAACTGGTTTTTACGGTTCTTCAGATTTAAAAATAGCAAATAAATGAATAGGAGAGTGGTCATCACCGGATTAGGCGTTGTTGCTCCAAATGGAGTGGTTCTCGATGCATTTATTGCAGCGATAAAAAAAGGAGTTTCTGGAATCAAAAAAGATCCAGAATTAGAAAGATTAAGGTTTTCTTGCCAGATTTCGGGAAAACCAGAAGTTTCAGTAGAGCACTCTTTAAAATATTTTACTGAGTTAGAACTTCGAAATTTTAATTCCTCGGGTATTCTATACGGTGTGGTTGCAGCAATGGACGCATGGAAAGATGCAGGATTATATATTGGAGTAAATGAAGAACCCGATTGGGACAGCGGAACTATTTTTGGCACAGGAACCTCGGGAATTGATAAGTTTCGCGAAAGCATCTATAAAATTGATGATTTTCAAACTCGCCGGTTGGGTAGTACCGCAGTGGCTCAGACAATGAACAGCGGTGTGAGCGCATATATAGGTGGAAAACTTGGTTTGGGCAATCAAGTTACAACCAACTCTTCCGCTTGTACAACTGGTGCCGAAAGCATTTTAATGGCATACGAACGCATAAGGGCAGGACAGGCAAAACGTATTTTGGCAGGTAGCACCAGCGATAGCGGACCCTATATTTGGGGCGGATTTGATGCCATGAGAGTATGTACTTTTAAACACAATGATTCACCTGAACAAGCTTCAAGGCCAATGAGTGTCAGCGCTTCTGGTTTTGTCCCAGGAAGTGGAGCAGGGGCTTTAGTATTAGAAGATCTAGAAACAGCTCTAGCTCGTGGAGCTCGTATTTATGCAGAAGTACTCGGGGGAAATATAAATTCGGGAGGACAACGCGGCCTGGGGAGCATGACGGCGCCAAACCCAGTGGCTGTTCAAAGATGTATTAAAAGCGCTTTAGAGAATTCAGGAATAGAAGCTGCTGCCATCGACGCAATTAATGGTCATCTAACAGCTACTTCAAAAGACAGTTTAGAAATACAGAACTGGAGCGAAGCCTTGGGGCGAAAAGGAATTGATTTTCCATATATAAACTCTTTAAAATCAATGGTAGGTCATTGTCTTTCAGGTGCCGGAAGTATAGAAAGTATCGCTTCGGTACTGCAATTACATCAAGGATTTATATTTCCCAATATCAATTGTGAGGATTTGCATCCAGAAATTACCAGTATAATCGACGAGTCTAGAATACCACAACAATTAATTGAAAAAGAGTTGACTATTATTGCAAAAGCTAGTTTTGGTTTTGGCGATGTTAACGGCTGTATTATTTTAAAAAAATATACCATTTAAATTTTAAAAAATGAAGAAAGAAGAAACATTAGAGCAATTAAAAGAAATAATCAAGCCTTATACGAGCAATAAAGAGGCTTTTGACAATTTTACAGCTGATACAGACTTTATTGCTGATTTAAATATTAATTCAGCCAATTTAGTAGATATAATTTTAGATGTGGAAGATGCTTTTAAAATTCATATCGACAATGAATCGATGGAAAAAATGCTTGATGTAAAATCAACCTTGGAAATTATTGAAGCTAAGCTATCTGAAAAGTGATTGGGAACGATATCGTAGATTTGGCTTTAGCCAGGAAACAAAGCAATTGGAAACGAACTGGTTTCTTAGATAAAATTTTCACTGCCAAAGAACAATTGCTGATTGCTAATGCTGAGAATCCGGAAATTATGGTTTGGAATCTATGGAGTAGGAAAGAAGCTGCGTATAAAATTTACAATAGGCAAACTGGAATTCGGTTATATATACCCATACAATTAGAATGTTTTTATGAGAATGAGTATTCGGGCTCTGTTCGTTGTAGAGGGAATACTTATTACACCAAAACAGAGATTTCAGAAGCTAAAATAGCGACCGTTGCTGTAATTCGAAAATCTGATTTTAAAGAAATAATAGTTGTAAAGCCTACGGCTATGGTGCACAAAAAAAATGGAGTACCTTATTTATTGGATGCTAACAATTTAGAAAAGCCATTTTCCATAAGCCATCATGGGCGTTTCGCCACTTGGGTTAGCCTGAAATAAGGGGAATGCATTTAGTTGATACCCAATCTTGACTTTAATTTCAAGAATAACAAAGCGGCTTTATAAGCATCTTCCGGAGCGGTATTACTGTTACTTTTAGGAATTTTATAAATTTCAGATAATTGATCCAACGAGAATTTTGTGTCTGTTATATCATGTAATTTTTGGTGCATAATATCAATATCCAAAGCTTCATTTCTAAGTCGGCCACATTCCTGTCTTTCTAGAGCGGCGTTAATCATTTCAACATGATCATCAATGTGATGACCAACCAGTACCGCATTTCCAATAAATTCAACAAAGGCAATAATGGCATCGATTTCTCCCATTTTTGTCATTTTGCTTTCAATAATAAATGCATTTGAAAGCTTGTTTTGATGAAGAAATTTATATTGCAATAAAATAGCCTCAAAACTATCACTAATAAGGATGCTGTCATCTACAACAGCAAAAGCCCCTATGGAGAAAATGACATCACTAGAGTAGGTTAAGCCAGAAGATTCAGTAGATAAAACAACATAACGTGTGGATTTTTTACTAAATTTTGAGAGATAGGTTTTCCAGAACTCAGGAAATTCTTTATTGATATGTTTTAGCCAGTCTAGCATAACTATGAAAATTGAGTCAGTTGAAATTTGTTTTTTATCAATTCCTCCAATTCTTTCATTGGAAAAAGTGCATTTTTTAGTTTTTCCTTGTCAATTTTTGATAATTCTTCTAAATTTATATATTGCCCTGAATTTTCATTTTTTAGTCCTTCTAAGGTCCTGAATTTTGATAATATCAAGAAGGCTTCGGCGCAGTTCAAATAAACTTCGGAGTGTTTAGGATCCGAAATAGCTAATTGCTTAAATCGAACATAGGAGTTATTTATGCCCTTTAGATCAAAGTAGAGAGTGAATAATCTGGCCCCATCAACAAGTGGCATAATGGCACGAGTCTTAATATCAAACATGTTTTTATAAGGACCTTCTTCCTCTACATTAAAATTTTTAAAAAAGCTTAAAGGTGAATTTTTTCTTAAAGCATCGTTACCTAAATAATCAAAGAATAAGCTATTGTTTTTTGAAGTTATAAAAACAATTTTGCTGATCGCATCTTCCAGTTTTTGGTCTCCGAAGACAAGCTCATAATCAAAGAAAATACTACTTATATTATTATTCTTTTCTCCTGGTGCATTCATCCAGCTATCATATTGTTTTATCCAATCAGTCAATGATTTACACCAAATCATATTGCTTGCCATATGTCCATTTAGGCATAATTCATAACCTACTTTTTCAAGAGTCAAAGTCGTCATTTTTCCTAATTTAAGAAAATAATCTTTAACATCCCTATATTTCTCAGCTGCAACATCTTCGAATATTAAAATACTATCTTGGTCCGTAAGTAATAGCTGTTCTTTTCTTCCTTGACTACCAATGCTTAACCAAGCAAATCTGGCAGGAGCCGAGCCTAATTCTAAAATTGATAACTCTATTGCACGCTTTAATAAGGCAAAATTGATTTCACTTGTGAGATTAGTGATATGCGTAAGAGGAATGTTTTTTTGAATAGAAGTCTGAATGAGGGCTGTTAATCGTATTCTAATTTGTTTAAGTTCATTTGCACTCTGGGAACGTTTAATTTCCTTTATTAAAACTCCAGGATTACTGGCTTGGGCGATTATCAAATCATGTTCAGAAATCACTCCTTTGATAACACTAGCATTTGTTCCGTCTAATGTTACACATAAATGAGTCACATTATTTTTCAACATTAAAAGTTGAGCTTCCGCCAATGAAACATTCTCCGACACCGTTATCGCCGGAGATGACATGATTCTATCGACAGAAATCGTAACAGGGAATCTGCCCGTAGCAATTTTTGAGGACATGTCGGTGTCAGTTACAATACCCAGCGGAATATTATTTTCGCATACGATAGTGTTGTTAACTCTTGTTTCAGCCATCAATTGTGCTACATCTTTTACAATGCCGTTAACTGTAGTTTTTAATGGAGTAGTATTATACGATAAAGTTTGGAAAAATTGCATTTCTGATTGTTGATCAGTATAGAATACCGAATCGGAAATTAAATTTCCTCGCGAGTTTTCGTTGTCACTAGAGTCAGGGGTATTGGCCGCAAAATTCTCCAACAAGAAGTTCAAAACATCCATGTTACTAGCCAAAAAAGGTCGGAAAACAGAGATAGGAATGGCATAAACGATACTTTCTTCTCGAGCTTTTGCTGTCATTCTGTAATTGTTTTTCGCAAAAAACGGACGTAAGCCAAAAATGGCACCTTCATGACATTTGTTTAAAATAGTTTCTTCGGCATCAGCAATTACAGACAAATCAATAACTCCTGAGGCAACAACATAAAAACTATCGTGCACAACATCATTTATCTGGAAAAGAGTTTTATGTTTTTGTAAATTAACCACACGAATATTACCTACAATTTCAGATAATTCATAAATTGTTAGTTGGTCAAATGGTGAGTATTCTTTCAAAAAATCCGCAATATGCTCTGCAATAGAATTCATGTAGTTTCTTATATTATTTTCAGTAAAAATAATAAAATAAATAATCACAATGAGTGATAGCCAAT
>JBLIKQ010000056.1:0-14738 GCA_047635475.1 Porticoccaceae bacterium | reverse complement strand
TGTAATTTAAAAAAAATAGATTTTATTCACCTCAATAAGTAAAACTATGAATATCAAAAGAGTTTAGCTTAAAATCTTCACTTTTTGTGTAATTAACCAATTTTAATTCTAAATAATAAACTAACTGAGCCTATTATATTTTGTCCATTTAAATTGCCTAGAAAAAATTAAACTTGGTTTAAATCGTAAGTTTAGATAACAATAGATTAGGTCATAGCAATCCCTGATACTAAAATTAAATTTAATTTTAGTTGTTTTTAAATCACTGATAATTTCAGTCCTACCAACACCTAGTATGTCAAAATAATTGCCATCTATCCCCATTAAATACTTGATAGCAACTATGCGTCTAACAGGTGTTTTAAAAGCATCTTTCCACTTATGTAATGAGTCATTTGAAATTTTACTACTTGTATTAGACATTAGTTTAGGGTCGCCCATAGCGCCCTTTATTTGGACTTTTGAAAGATTATCAGCTATAGATCTATCTATTTGAAGATCTAAATAAACATTCAATTTTTGAATTGTAGCTTCAGTATCATCTATTAAATCCGTATAGGTAATTTTAAGTGATTTTTTCTGTAATTTTTCATATCCAGCTGCTAATAAATTAGGACCTGAAAGCAGATCAACAGCAGCGCCATAAAGTGTTTTAAATCTCCCTTTATGGGTAACTAATTTGGAAGCTAATTGAGCCAATGGATTTCTAAAAAGAAAAATGAATTTAGCATTTGGAAAAATTTTTTCAATCTCTTCAATAATCAAAAAATATCTTGGGGTCTTGTCTAAAAAATATTTAGAATCCGAGTCGCTAAGCCCATTATAAATCGATAAAATAAATTTTTCTAAAATTTCATCATATTTATTACCATTAGAAAGCAGCCCTAGTTTTACATCATTTAAAGCTACAACCGCTTTTTTATGTGAATATTCAGATAGAGTCCCCTCCGTTTTTTGTGAATATAATAAAGGCAACAATATCCATGGCTCAGCGGCCGTTGAAACCTCATCGCTAGAAGCTATAATCTTTTGCAGTAACGTACTTCCACTTCTTGGTAGTGCAAAAATAAAAATGGGGGTTATTTGATTAATTTCTGATTCCATTAGTTTTATTATTTAATATTTTTTTTATCAAAATAAATTTATAAAATAAAAGAGCGAATAAATAATGATTCTTCTTTAAGTATCATACTAAACACCATAATTCAGCACTTAGATTCTTTTCGTGGGTGTTGTAAAAGAGCTGAAAAGCACTAATTAGTTGTAATGATACTACTTAACATATCAATTGATAATATATTTTAAATCTAATCGAATTTAAAAAAAAATAATACACTTAATTAAAAGGGTAATGTCATAATTCCTGTTTTCTTTTTTGCTAAAATTAACTTGGCAATATTACCAAACGAAACCGTGACTGCTGTTGCTATAGCAGCTCCTAAAGCACCCATTTTATTGATTAAAACTATATTTAAAATGATGTTTGCAATTAATGTTATTAGTGATATATAACCATGTATTTTCTCAAAACCCGTCATTGACAATAATAAGCCTGAACAACCTGTAGCAATATTAAAAAATTGCCCTAGAGATAAGATTACTAAAATGGTAAAGCCAGAAACAAAATCACTTCCCCATATCCCCAGAATAAATTTCCCAAAAACAATAAACAATAGGGATGTAACTGTTGCTATAACAATCAGTATCTTGGTGGTTTTTTTAACCATTACCTCAAGTTCTTTGGTTTGCTGTTTGTGGTATAATGCTGCTATTTTAGGAGCGATAGCAGCGTTAGAAACTGCTAAAAAAAATGAAGTTAACATTGCTATTTTGGCTGCAACAGTATATAATCCTACCTCACTTAGAGAAGATAAAGAACCTAACATAATAGTATCTATATTACTTGCTATTGTTGAAGTACCAGTTATAAGTAGCATAGGCAATCCCATTTTTATTAAAGGCTTTAAATTATTTTTTACATTTGCTTTATACTTAAAAGTATCATTCCAAATGTATTGAATGAAAAACAGCTGAATAAAACGACTGAATGCATAAATTACCAAAACATTAATAGGTGTAAAAGAAACTTTAAAAACCCATAAGACTAAAAGTCCAACCAATAATAAAATTGAGGTCAGGGTCTGACCAACTAGGTTTGCTTGCCATATTTTACCGTAACCATTTAAAGCCGCCGCATACACCCTTGCTAAGGTCTGCGGAATTATCATGAGGTAACCAATCAAAAGTGGATAGTACAACTCTTGATTCCCTGAGAAAAAATCGATTATCCAAGGCAAACATAAAGCTCCAATCACTGCGAAACAAACGGACAAAAATCCATTAAATAATAAGCTAGACTTTACTGTAGCTAAAATATCTTCAAAATTATTTTTTGATTTGGAAATAGAGACATTTTTAATAATGACTGTATTAAGACCAAATAAAGTAATAATCAATAAAATTTCACCATACTTATTTATCAAATTGACAACACCTAAACCCTCTGTGCCTAGCGCTCTAGCTAAGAAAATGCTCGTTAGTAAACCAGCTATCATACCCAAAACCTTCACTACAGTTGATTTTGAGGAACTAACTAATACCTCTAGTGTATGTAAATCTAATTTAGATTTAAATTTTTTTATCACGATACTAATTAACTAAAAACCAGTTATTCAATAATTCTGCTCTATTGTACAGCATTTTTTCTTTGGTCCCCCAATCGATTACCTGAAATCCAGCATGCTCGCAAATGGCTTGTCCTGCCGCCGTATCCCATTCCATAGTAGGGGCAAAACGAGGATAACAATCAGCTTGACCTTCGGCTACCATACAGAGCTTTAATGAACTGCCTTTAGATATTAAATTCACATTAGCATGTTCTTGCTTCATTGCTGCAACATAGTCTTCGGTCTCTGCAGACATATGTGAACGACTAGCTACCACAGTGAAAGTTTTGTCATCGCGACTCAAAGGTAGCTTACTAGCCTCAGCTATTAAATTTTCAATATCAAAATTATCCAAAACGACCATTCCTTTAAAGGCGCCTAATTCTTTGCTTGAAAAATAAAGTTCTCCAGTAGCCGGCACAAAAATAACGCCAATAACAGGCCTTTGGTCTTCAATTAGGGCAATATTTACGGTAAACTCCCCATTGCGCTTAATGAATTCTTTAGTGCCATCAATAGGGTCCACTATCCAAAGCTGCTTCCAATCTTTTCGCACTTCATAAGGAATGGCTTTACCTTCCTCTGATAATATAGGAATACCCGTTTTTTCTAAAAACGATACGATAACATTATGCGAAGCCAAATCAGCTCTGGTTAAAGGCGAGTCATCACCTTTAAGTGTTACATCAAAGTCACCAGACTCATAGATCTCTAGAATGGATTTTCCCGCTTCTAATGCCGCTTTTATAGCTGTATTTAAGTTTTCTTGCATCTTTTGTATTAAATAATCATTCCCGCTCCAATGGTTTCATTGGTTTGCTCATCAATAATAATTAAGCTTCCTGTTTTACGATTGCGCTTGTAAGAATCATAAAACAATGGCTTAGAGGTACGTATTGAAATTCGTGCAATATCATTCATCTCCACTTTTTCAATACCCTCGATACGATGTAAAGTATTGATGTCAACTTTATACTTCAACTCTGTAATCATACCCACACACTCATTTGTGGTGTGCTTTATTACAACCTTAGTTCTGGAATGCAAGGCTTTTTGACTCATCCAGGTCACTAACACATCAATATCCTGTCCTATCTCAGGTACATTATTTTCTCTAACAATCATGTCTCCACGACTCACATCGATTTCATCTTCCAAAGTCATCGTAACTGACATAGGTGCAAATGCCTCAGCAATTGACTCTCCATTAAGTTCAATCGTTTTTATAGTCGATACAAATCCAGAAGGCAATGCTTTAACTTTATCACCTGGTTTAAAAACACCTCCATCGATACGTCCAGCAAATCCCCTATAATCTTGATGCTCCAAGGTATGTGGTCTGATTACAGATTGTAACGGAAAACGACAATCCACATGATTGTAATCACTTGAAATATGTACTGTTTCTAAATGATACATCAATGTGCTACCCTCATACCACTGCATGTTTTCAGAACGATTCACTACATTATCACCAGTCAAAGCCGAAATGGGAATGAATTGTACATCTTTGATGTCGAGTTTAGAAGAAAAAGCTTTAAAATCAGATACTATTGCATCATATTTTTCTTGACTATAATCTACTAAGTCCATTTTATTTACACATACTATCGCATGGGGAATTCGTAGAAGCGAGGCAATAAAAGCGTGACGATGTGTCTGCTCTAACATTCCTTTTCGAGCATCAATCAAGATAATTGCTAGATTTGCGGTCGAAGCTCCCGTAACCATATTTCTGGTATACTGAATATGCCCTGGGGTGTCAGCTACAATAAATTTACGCTTTGGCGTGGAAAAATATCGATAGGCTACATCAATCGTAATTCCTTGTTCTCGTTCAGATTTTAAACCGTCTGTGAGCAATGACAAATCGATATAATCAAAGCCTTTACTTTTACTAGATTCTTCAACGGCATCAAGCTGATCTTGAAAAATAGATTTGCTATCATAAAGCAATCTTCCAATCAAAGTGCTCTTTCCATCATCTACGCTTCCTGCAGTTGTGAAACGTAATATTTCTGTATGTTGCTTATTCATCACTATTTTTTTAGTTGTTTTTAGGATTAAAAGTACCCTTGTTTTTTGCGATCTTCCATGGCCGTTTCAGCACGTTTGTCGTCTGCTCGACCCCCTCTTTCCGTTGTTCTGGTAGTTGCAATTTCTTCAATCACTTTTTCTAGGGTATCGGCTTCAGACTCAACCGCTCCAGTAATAGGCATGTCTCCACAAGTTCTATAGCGCACAGTCATTTCGACTACTTCTTCCCCTGCTTTTAATTTAATAAATTCCGAGTTGGCCAAGATAACTTTGTCCCGAATTACACAATCACGTTTATGAGAAAAGTATAAACTTGGCAATTCGATGTTTTCTAATTTCATATATTCCCAAACATCAATCTCCGTCCAATTAGAAATAGGAAAGACACGAAAATGCTCCCCAAAATTTTTTCTACCGTTAAATAAATTCCATAATTCAGGACGCTGATTTTTGGGATCCCACTGGCCAAATTCATCCCTATGTGAAAAAAAACGTTCTTTAGCTCTGGCTTTTTCTTCATCTCTTCTAGCGCCACCCATGGCAGCATCTACTTTATACTTTGCTAAGGTATCTAATAAGGACACTATTTGAAGGGCATTACGAGAAGCATCTGCTCCCGTTTCCTCCTTTGCACGTCCATTATCGATAGCGTCTTGTACTGAACCAACTATAAGTTTAACAGCTAACTTTTTAACTAAGGCATCTCTAAATTCGATGGTTTCCGGAAAATTATGACCCGTATCTATATGAACTAAGGGAAATGGGATTTTAGCGGGATAAAATGCTTTTTTAGCTAAATGGGTTAATAAAATAGAATCTTTCCCTCCAGAAAAAAGTAAAACAGGGTTTTCAAATTGCGCCGCAATTTCACGAATGACAAAAATCGCTTCGGATTCTAGTTCGCGTAAATGGTCGATGATGTAATTACTCATTATTTCGTTTTATTTTTAGAGTTATAAAATCCATTATTTTTTGAAGCGAAACCTCAATCGCTTCATTATCTGTGATAATTTCTAAATCTGGGTTAATAGGAGCTTCATACGGATCCGTAACTCCTGTCATATTTTGTATCTCACCCGCTCTCGCTTTCTGATATAGTCCTTTGACGTCGCGACGTTCGCACTCTACTAAACTCGTATTGACATAAACTTCTATGAAGTTTTCAGCTCCAACAGTTTTTTTAATATTTTCCCGGTCCTTTATATAAGGTGACACGAAAGCCCCTAGAACAACGATTCCCGCTTCGACAAATAAATTTGAAATTTCAGCAATTCTGCGAATGTTCTCAGTACGGTCTTCAGCAGTAAAACCTAAGTTCTTATTTATTCCTCTGCGGATATTATCGCCATCTAAAGTATAGGTAGAAATATTTAAATTATGTAGCTCAACCTCAACTAAATTAGCTAGCGTAGATTTCCCAGAACCAGATAAGCCCGTAAACCAGATAAGAAAAGAATTGTGTTTGTGACGCTTTTGTCTTTCGGACTTTGTAATTCTGTACTCTTGATGGACTGTGTTATTCATGCTGTTACTTTTTGAGATTGTTGTCGCTTGATATGTTTTATTCTATTTCTTTTGTTTAAACCAAAATTAATACGGTACCAGAGTTTCTCATGAAAAAAGTACAAAATCATTTTGGTCACTACTTCTGCACCACCAATTTTTAGTCCTGTTAATGGGTTACCAGAAATAATCCATGATAAAATAATAGTATCTATGGTACCAACTCCTCTCCATGAAAATGTTTTAAGTATATGCCGCTTATTGCTGTCTTTTATTTTAGAATAAAACCAAGCCCTCTCATGCAAGTAGTACAAAGTCATTTTTGTCACAAGTTCAGCTGCGCCTATCTGCATTCCCAAAAAGATGTCACCAGAGATAACCCAAGATAAAATTAATGTATCTATCGTGCCAATAATTCGCCAAGTAATGGTTTTAGCTAAATGCCTTTTATTTATTTTCATTTAAAATTTTTAGACAACTTATAAGAGGTTTTCGTTTATTATATTATTCAAAATAATTCAAGGTAGCATAACCCCCATCTTTTAGGTATTGATCCTTCTGCATCAGTTTTAAATCAGATTGCATCATGTCTTTTACTAAGGCCGGTAAATCATACTTGCACTCCCATCCTAATTTAGTTCGTGCTTTAGTTGGGTCACCAATTAACAAATCAACTTCTGTAGGTCTGAAATACTTAGGATCCACCGCCAATATTTCTTTACCAATTTCCAATTGAAATTCCGGATTGTTACATGCTTTTACATATCCTCTCTCATCAGCTCCTTCACCTTTGAATTCTAATTCAATTCCAACCTCCGCAAAACTCATACGCACAAAGTCTCTTACGGGCGTTGTTTTGCCAGTGGCAATTACCCAGTCTTCTGCTTCATCTGCCTGTAAAATCATCCACATCATACGAACATAATCTTTGGCGTGACCCCAGTCTCTTTTTGCGTCAAGGTTACCCAAATATAACTTGTCTTGTAATCCTAAAGCTATTCTAGAGGTTGCTCTGGTAATTTTTCGAGTTACAAAGGTTTCCCCACGTATTGGTGATTCATGGTTAAACAATATACCATTACAAGCGTAGATTCCGTAAGCTTCTCTATAATTTACCGTTATCCAGAATGCATACATCTTTGCGACTGCATACGGCGAACGTGGGTAAAACGGAGTTGTTTCGGATTGCGGCACTTCCTGTACTTTACCGTACAACTCAGAAGTAGAAGCTTGATAGATGCGTGTTTTTTTCTCCAATCCTAATAAACGAACTGCGTCCAAAATACGTAAAGTTCCTAATCCATCAGCGTTACCGGTATATTCAGGTGTTTCAAAAGAAACGGCCACATGACTCATTGCTGCCAAATTATAAATTTCATCCGGTTGAATTTCCTGGATTAAACGAATCAAGTTAGTACCATCAGTCATATCCCCATAATGCAAAAAGAAATTACGGTGATCCACATGTGGATCTTGGTACAAATGGTCAATACGATCTGTATTGAACAAAGATGAACGTCTTTTTAATCCGTGAACAATGTATCCCTTTTTTAATAAAAATTCACTTAGGTATGCGCCATCTTGACCGGTAACTCCGGTAATAAATGCTGTTTTTTGCGTTGTGCTCATATTCGTTGTTCTTGTTAGTTGTTTGGTGTTCGTTTGAAAAACGGGAATCGTTTTTCGTTGATCGTTGCTCGAAAAGCGTTGGACGATTAGCGGTCAACGACCTACATCTTCACTTGCTTAAAGCGATCTATATTTTCCAAAAACCAATCATATGTTTTTTGAATTCCTTCTTCTAGTTGCACCTGGTGTTTCCATCCTAAGGCATGCATTTTAGAAATATCCATTAATTTTCTGGGGGTGCCGTCGGGTTTACTAGCATCCCAAATGATTTCTCCTTGGTGTCCCGTTATTTTTTGAATGGTTTCGGCCAATTGTTTGATGGTTAAATCCTCTCCTGTACCCACGTTGTATAAGTAATCCGGCAGTTTATTTTCTAATGCAAATACAACCGCTTGTGCCATATCGTCAACGAAAAGAAATTCTCTCATGGGCGTTCCACTTCCCCACAGGCTTACTGGAGCATTGGCGTTTTGCTTTGCTTCATGAAACTTTCGCATCATTGCCGGTAAAACATGTGAAGAGGTTAAATCAAAATTATCATGCGTTCCATATAGATTAGTAGGCATTAGACTTACGTAATCCTTATTGAATTGATTTCTGATGGCCTGACAAGCTTTTACCCCTGTGATTTTTGCGATAGCATACCATTCGTTAGTTGGTTCCAACGTTCCGGTCAGCAGGTATTCCTCCTTTAAGGGCTGTGGCGCTAATTTTGGATAAATGCAAGAGCTTCCCAGAAATATAAACTTCTCAACACCAGACCGTAATGCGGTGTCGATTAGATTATTTTGAATTTGCATATTTTCCATTATGAATTGATATGGAAAATCATTGTTAGCCAATATCCCTCCTACTTTCGCGGCAGCATCAATAATCACATCTGGTCTTTCATTAGACATAAAATCTTTCACCGCTTGTTGATTTCTTAAATCTAACTCTTTGCTTGATGCTCCAATCAAGTTGGTATAGCCTTTAGCGGTAAGCGTTCGCCAGATAGCGCTACCCACCATACCGTTATGACCAGCTATGTATATTTTAGCGTCTTTATTCATTTTTATAATAGAAAATTATATTAGTGTTTTCGATGCGATTGACCATCCTTTATTTATTTGTCTTTAACTGGAAACGATGTTTTTAAATTCACGACTTATCGATACATTTCAAAATAAAATAATAAAAAATTGAAACAGTCGAAGTAACATAATCTGATCAACAAACCAAGCCTCGCCCTTAAATAAAAAGCGTAGGAAAACAACGAGGAAGTGAAGCGGCAGTAGTACGCGAGTTGAGGACGAAGGACGATCGGCTCCGGCTGCGGAGTAGAACTTCAGGCTAGTTTTCAAGATTTTTATTTTCAGGCTTGATTTTTTTGTTACTTTTTTCATCAAGCAAAAAAGTAAAGATTACCTTCTTAGCACAAACCACATTTACTACGATTATTTAGCTACTTGTGTGATCTCTTCCGCCGCGGCGGATCGAGATGACAAAGCATAACTCTTTTTTAATTTAATAAATCGGATTTATCTCTTGCCAATGCATTATACACGCTTTTAACATCCTGCGAAAATTCTTTTTTCAAAATTAAATTAGCTGTATCCGTGTACACGAAAATCGTGTCTTTAACACCTATAAAAGCAGTATAATTATTGGTTCCAATGACCATATTGCCATTTTCGTCAACTGCATGACCAATAGTTACCAAATAGTCATACACCGACTCAAAAGATCCCAAATCAGACCAGGCAAATGTAGAGGACACCACTTTTATTTTTTTACTACGTTCCATCACAGCATAATCAATGCTAATAGAAGGAATATCCAGCGATAATGCTAAATCTAAATTCCCATTTTTGTTACTTTCCCAAACCAATTTTGATTTTTCGTATACTTCAGGATGAAAGGCTTTTAATTCTTCTAATAAAATTCCAGCCTTAAAACAAAACATTCCGCTATTCCACAGAAAATTTCCTTTGGCTATAAAGTCTCGGGCGGAAACCTGATTTGGTTTTTCCCGAAAAGAAATCACATCATCTCCTTTACGCTCTATGTAACCATAACCCGTTTCCGGCTTCGTAGGCACAATACCGAAAGTAACAATGTACCCCTGAGACGCTTTTTCTATCGCTTCTTTTATTGCCTTTTCATACGCATCCATATCATCAATAATATGATCTGATGGCGTGACGATTAAAATATCATCTGGATCCGCTGCTAAAGCTGCAAAAGCAATAGCTGCAGCCGTATTTCTTGGCGTCGACTCGATGATATCAATATATTCGGTATTTGTTTTTTTTAATACTTTATGGCTCAAATGACAGTTGTCAATATTCCCAACGACCATCACTTTATCCGCTAGATTGCGATTGCGATCCACGGTCATTTCGAACAAGGATTTACCCTCAAAAATATCAAGGTATTGCTTTGGCTGACTTTTGCGTGACAAAGGCCATAGTCGACTTCCTAGCCCTCCGGTGAGGATGACATGTATGATTGCATGTTTGTTTTCCATATTTTTTTTTATTCGCTGTTCTTTTGGAAAGCCAAAATTTCTTCTGTCTGAAAGTTTGACTACTATACCTTAAGCACGTTCTTTATATTCTCCTTCTCAGTAACTTCCTTACGGAGACTGCTACTAGAAAAACGATGATCTCGCGAATTGAAATGCAAAGCTATTCTTTTTTGCTCACAGTAACTGCGACCTGTAAAGTTTTTATTTTCATATTCATCACCTATTATCCGCACATCAATTTTAAAAGAGCGCAAAACATCTTCTAAATCTTGTTCAGTAGCATAAGGAACAATTTCATCAACATGTACACAGCCTTTCAGCTGTATATAACGTTCTACTACTGATTGTGTGGGCTTATTTTTTTCTGGGCGGTCAATAGTAGGATCTGTTTGTAATGCAGCAATTAAATAATCACAATGTCTTTTAGCATCTTCCAACATTTTTATATGCCCAGCATGAAGCAAATCGAATGCACTAAATGTTATTCCTATTTTCATTTTTTTTAGCTATTATTATTTAACAAAAGAAGTAATATGCAGCAAATTATAAAATAAATTTTACCGCTTCGCGTCTCCAACTCACAAGAAAGTGGCAGAAAGAAATAATAAGAAAATACTGCAAATATAGACAGATTAAATCGTTAGACAAGCTATTTTATTAACTGAAATAAACACAATATTTCTTACACAACCACGGTGAAAACATAAGTTGCTCAATTCCAGTAGAAAAGCAACAGTATTACCTTTATTGAACTACAAAAAATCACCTAATTAGGTTAGAAACTTTACCATAACATAATGTGTACAGAGAAAAACTAAAGCAGAACTACCAAATTTAACTATTCTAAAAAAGTACAGTTAAACTCTAAGCTAACTCAATAAGCAAACGAAAAAAAGATATGCCTTGCAAAAGCCAATATAGAATTCAAATCCATTTTGATTTTAGTTTTTAAACAAAAAATCAACTACCTTGGATTAGATTGCAAATCGATAAAAAAGGACAAGTGGATAATAGATGTCGCTATTGGTAGCGACACAGGGAATATTCATAGTATAGGCTTTAGCACCAATGAATGTGAGGGCTAATTCATTATTAAGCGCATCTAGAATACGCCCAAAGCATTTAATTATTTTAGGAATAAATTAGGCCGAGGCAGAGCCATCGTGGGATCAATCTAAAAAAAGCAAATTTTTAGTTTTTGAAAATTCTAGGTTTTCAAACTTTCTTCTCAAAGCCCGAGGCAAAGCGACGCAGCATTTAACTAATTAATTTTGACAAACAATTTTATTTGAAATTCATTCTCAACGTACATCCCAATGATTCCAAAACTAAAACATAATGTGTATTTTTGATGTCTTGCACGGTAGCCTCCTGAGAAATAAAAGGGCCCGATTCTAGTGTAATTTTATCTCCTATTTGAAAAGCAGCTACTGAAACATCATATTGCTCCGGAGTGCTAAGCCATTTTTTTATTGTGTCAATTTCTTCATCTCGCACTATGGCTGCTTTTCCTAACCAAAATAAATAGCGCACCACTCCTAGAGATTGGAACACTAAATTACGGTCCGTATTAGGCAATTGAACAAATACATAAGAGTTAAAAAGTGGCACTTCTACTTTTTTCTTTCGGTCTGACCATTGACGCACTACTGTGATCAATGGACAATAACATTCAATACCAAAACTAGTTAATTGTTCAGCTACTTTTTTTTCCCACTTCGGTTTTGTATAGAGTACATACCAATTCATATCGTAATTATTTTTTGGAGTAATAAATTCAGTTACTATTGCTAGCCAATTGGCTATATTTATTTGTTACATTGGGCATAATTAAATTAGACTTGCTAAAGGCTGCCCCTAAAGTAATTAGTATCGTTTTCTTATTTATTTAATAATCATTATCTAATCTATTTATACACTTAATACTTTACGTAACTTTTTTAGCATTTTTTGAAAAACTGTCTCAGCTTCCCCTTCATCACCATAGCCGTTTGAATATGTACCGTAGCCGTAACCATAGCCATAGTCGTAACCATAACCATAGCCTGCCCCATACTTAGCCTTATTTTCAAAGCCATTGAAAATAATAGACGCATTGTCCAATTCCCCTCGTTTTATTCTATTGTTGAGTAAATTTATCATTTCTTTTTTCGAAAAATTCTGTCTTACTATATATAAGGTAACATCTGAATATTGCGCTAATTCTAATGCGTCTGATACCAGTCCCACTGGCGGCGTATCCAAAATTATATAATCATAAGTTTTCCTTAACTCTTCGATTAATTCGGCCATAGCATCGCCGATAATCAATTCCGACGGATTTGGCGGTACAGGCCCTGATAAAATAACATCCAGAAAAGGAACCTGAGTATGATTAATAATTTCCTCCACACTTTTTTGTTTGATAAGGTAATTTACGATTCCTACATCGTTAGACAAGTTGAACTCCTCATATAATTTAGGCTTTCTTAAATCCAGACCAACAATAACCGTCTTTTTTCCACTTAATGCAAAAACAGTCGCTATGTTTATGCAACAAAATGTTTTTCCTTCTCCACTTACTGAGGATGTAATCATAAGGGTTTTTGCCCCATCCACATTTTTCTGCTTATACAAATATTGAAGGGAAGAACGAATCGCTCTAAAAGACTCTGACAAAGGCGACTTAGGCCTGTCAAAAACTGCTAATTCAGCCATTTCTTTATATAAGCCTACAACCCCAATCAAAGGAATTTGCGTTAACTTACTAATATCTTCAGTATTCTGAATAGAGTTATTGATAAAGAAAATGAAGAAGACAAAAAGTAAGGGGAATAAAATACCCAGAAATAGTGCTAAGACGTAATTCACGGAAGTCTTAGGCCCTATTAAACCCGCACCCACATCTTTTGCAGGGTCTATAAAATGAATATCCGATAAGTTTGCCGCCTTAACAATATCTGCTTCACTTCTTTTCTGAAGAAAAGTACTATAGATATTATCGCTTAAATTATATTTCCGTTTTATCTTAATCAGTTCCTGTTGGTCATCCGGAAGTTCCTTGATAGTGCTTTCCGTTTGACTAATTTTACCCTTCACTGTTGCTAGATCAAATTGTAATTGAGATTTTGTAGAAGCAATATTGACCAATAATACCTTTTTAACGGCTTCCATTTGATTGTCAAAATCTTTGAAGATCTTATCGCTTTTTACAGCATAAGCCATTTCTGATCTTTGGGTAGAAAGCGAAATCAATTTAGATATATTGACTAGCACGTTTGGGTCCTCAATACCAGCTGCCGATGGTGCTGGTAGTTTAGAATAATCAACACTACTTTTTAAATATGCATTCAATGCGTTGTAGTAAGTAATTCTCCGACTAACCTCATCCCTTTTCAAATCGAATTCAAGCATCCTAGCCGAAAATTTAGCAGCTCCCTCTTCAATATCATAAATATTCTTGCCTTTCCTAAATGATTTTAATTCGTTCCCAGTTTCTTTCAACTGTGACTCCATCGCGACCAAGGTACTATCAATAAATGCAATAGTGTTTGTTGCAAATTGGTTTTTACTGTCCAATTGTCTTTTGATTAGCATTTTTACGGTCGCATTAAGGTACTCAACCATTCTTGCCTTATTTGGGCCCTGCAATCCAAGTGTAATTATGGAACCCCCTTTGTCATCTGAGCTCACATTTATCCCTTGATAGCGAACCACTGTACTATTAAAATCATTAAACTGAACAAAATACTGTTTGCCTTTGTAGAAACCAGGATTGTCATTTATTTGCAACTTCCAGCTTAAAAAGGGTAACAAAACTTGCTCCCCTACTTTATATCTTTTAACAAAGTCCCCAACTGCAACTGCAGTGGTACTATAAGAATTATCGGAATAGTTAATTAAGGATACTGAGTTATTCTCAAATGGAATTGTAATCTCATATTCCGTATCACTCAAAAAAGTGATCCCTATTTGCTTAGCTGCAATTTGCGATTTGGACTTATCAATCTGCACATAAAAAGGAACCGCTCCATAAGCGTCTTCCATGTTGTATTTTCCTTGAACTAGATAATCAATGTAATATTGCAATTTATCCACAACCAGCTCATTATGAGACCTTGATTGTATTGTGGTTGAAATAGTTTGGACTTGATCAGAAGTACCTCCCCAATTGAAAATCAAACTAGTATTAGAGGTAAAAAGAGGGTTGTTTTCTTCCTTTACAGAAATAAGCGTTTCCATACCATAAATCTTAGCTTTGCGGATGTTCAGCTGATAGGCGATGGTGAAGCTGATAAGTAAACTCAACAAGAACCATTTCCAGTAACTCCCGATTTTTATTAAAAATCCTTTAAAATCAAAATTTAGCTGATCTTCAAAAATCGTAAAATCTTTTATATCTAACATTTTTTGAA
>JBLIKQ010000055.1:0-14801 GCA_047635475.1 Porticoccaceae bacterium | reverse complement strand
TACGTGCTTTTATGGTTTTAATAAAGTACTAAATAGACTGGGTTACATTTGAAAGGATGGACCTCACTGTCGTTATAACATAGAACTTATGAGCAAGCTAATTCATAGCGCTAGCTGTTATTAAGTCGCTAAATTGTAGTTTATGACTTAAAGGTTGCAGCCCCACTACTATAAGTCTTTTTTCGTGTAGTTTATTTCCCCTTAGGTGCTAACCCCAAGCTACCATACGAGTCCTTTATTGTGGTTTATTTCCCCTAGTGATAAGAACTTCCGGCTTTAACCCATTGCATAATTTGCTTATTCTTATTCGATTGATTAAATAGCTCTGAAACAATCGTAAGCTAATTAAATAGTCGCTTCAACTAAAACTCCACACAAAACAGCAAATAGCAGTTTTTTTATGCTTAAAAATATCTAACTAAATTACTTGCCTAGTCCTGAATCCAATCAATAAAAAAAGCTTACGTTGAGGATTCGTTAATATTTACTAAGCTAATAACCCAAAGCTTATAAATACTAACAAGTCTTACCTCCAGCTAAGAAATCTAATATAAACAAACAAATCCTCAGCTAAGCTCACGAATCCCGCCAGACATAAAGTTTAATATCGAATATTTACAGCATAATTTTGTAGACACTTTAGTCGAGTTTTCCTTAGGTATTACATGATATGACAAAAGAGCTAATCATCACAAAGTACAAAAGTCACGACCAATCTGAACGAATCTCATGAAAAACAAGCTAATCTGGTGAAAATAGTAAAAACCTAACAAAACCTAGCAGAACCTTTCAAAACCTTTCAAAACCGAGCAAAACCGAGCAAAACCGGACAGAACCGAGCAGAACCTTTCAAAACCTAGCAAAACCGATCAAGCATTAATTTTAAAATGAAATATTTGTAAATCAAATAAAGCGAAAGACTTTTTTTAGATTAAAAAACTGATTAATGAATGCTAATACGGTATATGACATATTTCTTGCTCTTCCAGAAACGGAGAGGCAACGTCATATTGAATTAGTGAATGAATACAATAGTCAACTCAACAGCAAACATTCCATCTTAGCCAAAACGAAGAAAAAACAGCTTGTCTATACTAAACAAGATGCCATAGATTACCTAATGAAAAATGTCTTTGTTACAAAAAAATAATTAACAAATCACTAGTACGAGACTTGGAATACTTTTCAAGTTATAGTCCCCAAAATAGAATCTAAAACTTATTTAGGACTGTTATCGCTTCTAGAAAATCATTTAGCAGTACTATTTCTTGGCATAAAAATCAAATTATAATTCTCTGAAAGCCTCAATTGAATTTAAAATTAAGGGCTAAAAGAAATGATAAACAATAGCAATAATTTGGGAAAAATAAGTAATTTGCACTCGAAAATAATTTCAAAAACAGTACACCAAACAGTACACCAAACCGTACACTTTTTAAGAAAATACAGCATTATAAGGCAAAAAAGGGGCAAAAATTAGTTAGAAAATTAATTCATAACCCTGAGGTCACGAGCCCAAATTCCCTCTTCGCTACAAAAAAAGCCTCAAACAGTAATTTCCCAAAAATTTTTTGCTTTTGAATTATCTCAAATTTTCAGAATAGCTTTTTAACTTACACACTTTAGGAGAGGGTACCTTAATACATAAATTTTAAAACGACAAGAGCCTATCTGAAAAGGCAGCCTCTTTTTATTTTGTTTTACTTTAAATTAAAAGCAGCAGATGTTTTCTAGTTTATCTACTTCACTCTTACACTCCACTCAAAATCCATTTCGGACACTTGATCTCCTTTTTCATCAGTTGCAATGGATTTCATCCAAAATGTCTGCCCCTCGCCAGTAGCTAGAGTTTCTTGAATCGCTTTTTCTATTAGGTGTCCATCTTTACAAACAAACGTTATTCTTCCCGTTGCTTTCTTTGTAAAAGATGATTTATTGTTTGCAACTAGCATAGAAATTTTTTTTCCGCTTTTTTGAATTTGGTATATTACCAATGCTCCTGTTGATAGTTCGGCAGACATTGCTTGAACTGCAAAATACATAGAGTTAAATGGGTTTTGATTAATCCAACGGTGCTTTACAGATACCATACATTTATTCTCATCTATTTCCTTTACTCTTACTCCACATAGAAATGCAGAAGGCAGTTTGAAAAATAGAAATTTATTAAGTTTAGATGCTGTAAGATTCATTTTCATTAAGTTTTTTGCTAATATACAAAAATATACTATGCGTACATATAAAAACCATTTGTTAAAATTATGTTAACTTTTATTACTATGTAATACAAGATACTTTCTTTTAGCCATATATTTGCATAAGAAATTACTATGTAAGCTAATGGTAGTTAGATAGAGAATTTAAATCATCAATACAAAATCAAAAAAATGGAAACAATCACAGAAAAAAACGCCGCCACTTTTACACACTTAAGTGCTCTCACTCAATATTTTTTCCCTTTCGGAAATTATATTTTTCCCATCCTAATTTGGACTGCAAAAAAAGACAAATCAGAATTTGTGGATCATAACGGTAAACAAGTACTTAATTTTCAATTGAGTTTACTTTTATATTCATTAGTACTAATTGCCGTGGCTATTCCTATTTTTATTATCACTCTTTTTAAGAACGTACCTTTTAGCGCCATAATTCATGATGATAATTTTGTCATCAATAATTTTAATTTAGACAACAGCATTGGCTTACTTACAATTGGAATATTGGCTGTTGTTATCTTTGGCTTTTTAAAAATTGCCGAATTCTTTTTAATACTATATGCGGCAATAAAAACCTCAAACGGAGAGCGATTTAAATACCCTATCACTATTCCATTTATAAAATAATGAGCCTAGCCCCGATGGTAGTGACATCCTTTCTTATTCTGAACTTGTTTTAGGATACTGAAACAAGTTCAGAATAAGAAAGATATAGCGGACAGCGGGAATTAGCTCCTAAAAAACAATAGCAAAATCAATCATCAATCAAAAAATGAACGGTCTAATCAACTAACAAAAATGAAATTATGAACATTGAAAACACAAAAGCACAGATGCGTAAAGGTGTTCTCGAGTTTTGCATCTTATCCGTTCTAAAGGAAAAAGACGCATATACATCGGAAATATTAGAAACCTTGAAAAACGCGAAACTATTAGTGGTTGAGGGCACTATCTACCCGCTGCTCACCCGATTAAAAAATGACGGATTGCTGAGCTACCGTTGGGAAGAATCAACATCAGGACCGCCAAGAAAATACTATGGACTAACTGCAATAGGACAAACATTTTTAACCGAACTAACGGGCACCTGGAGTGAATTATCAGATGCCGTAAACCTAATAACAAACCAAAAATAAGAGTCATGAACAAAACTGTAAACATAAACTTAGGCGGAATGTTCTTTCACATAGATGAAGATGCATACCAAAAATTAACTCGTTATTTTGACGCCATAAAACGCTCTCTATCCAATTCATCTGGACAAGATGAAATCATTAAAGATATCGAAATGCGTATTTCAGAATTACTGAACGAGAAGCAAAAAAGCGACAAGCATGTTGTAGGTTTAAAAGATGTTGATGAAATGATTGCTGTCATGGGACAACCAGAAGACTATATCATTGAAGAAGACAATCAACCACATCAATCCTTTAGCGGCAACACAAACAGAAAATCAAAAAAGTTATACCGAGATAAAGACAAAGGTATGATAGGTGGCGTAGCTGCAGGTCTTGGTCACTATTTTGGAATTGATGTTGTATGGATAAGACTGATCCTTATCTTATTAGTATGGGGTGCAGGAACTGGAATATTCGCATATATAATTCTATGGATTGTAGTGCCTGAGGCTATAACAACGGCGGAAAAACTAGAAATGACTGGCGAACCAGTTACTATTTCAAATATCGAAAAAAAAGTACGTGAAGAATTTGAAAATGTTTCTGATAAAATAAAAAATGCCGACTATGACAAATATGGTAATCAAATAAAATCTAGCGCAGAAAAAATAGGAAGTTCTTTTGGTGATTTTATCCTCTCAGTTTTTAAGGTTTTTGCAAAATTTCTAGGCGTGATTTTAATCATGATCGGACTAACAACCTTGATTTCGTTACTTATTGGTATTTTTACATTGGGGTCAGCGACATTTATTGATTTACCTTGGAATGATTTTATTGAAGCTGGGAACTTTACAGACTACCCAATTTGGTCTTTTGGACTACTTATGTTCTTTGCTGTAGGAATTCCATTCCTATTTCTAACTATATTAGGATTCAAATTATTGGCTCCAAACATGAAGTCGATAGGAAACATTGCTAAATATACCCTGCTTGCTCTTTGGATAATAGCTGTTGCGCTAGCAATCTCAGTAGGAATAAAACAAGCTTCAGCTTTTGCTATAGATGGAAGACTAGTAAATAAAGAGAATATTGCAATACAACCTACAGATACTTTGCTTATTAAATTCGTACACAATGACTATTACGCCAAAAATGTGGATGACAGAAACAATTTCAGAATCACAAAAGATTCAGCCAATACTGATGTCATTTATTCGAATGAAGTACGCCTTGAAATAAAAAAAACAGATGAGAAGCTACCTTATATAAAAATTGAAAAAGAAGCCAAAGGAAAGTCACTATCTGAAGCAAAACAAAGAGCGGAGCAAATTAGATACAACTATCAAATAATTGGAAATCAAATAATTTTAGACAATTATCTTTTATCTGAGCTTAAAAATAAATTTAGAGATCAAGAAATTGAAATTACCTTATACCTGCCCGAAGGAAGCTTGTTTAAAGTCGATTCTAGTGTACAAAACTATGAAAGTTCCAATAACGATTTTTTTAACTTGAATTATAGTTCAGATAAATATCTATACAAGCTGATGGATAATAAGGTAAAATGTCTGGACTGCCCAACAAATGAAAATGATTATGAAGATGTACAGTACGATGAAGATGATCATACATCAGTAACTATAAATAAAAATGGAATTTCAATTACCAACGATACCATAATCAATACCCAAAATAATATCAAAGAGCTAAAAATAAACAAAGACGGTATCATCATTAAAACTAGATAGTCATGCTAAAAATCATCACAATCATAACAAAGTTCATATTAGTTACACTGACCGCGTTATTGTTCGGATCCTGTAATTACACAATCACTTCAAAATCGATAAAGGGTAGCGGTCAGGTCACTACGGAAAACAGAATTGTAGCAGGAGACTTTAAAAGTATCGAAGTAAGTAATACTATTAATTTGTTTGTGGAACAAGCCGACAAAAAAGAAATTATAGTTGAGGCTGATGATAATTTGCAAAATCACATTACTACAAAAATTCAAAATGGGGTCCTTATTATCGCCTGTGATTACAATTCCTTTATTGATATTGCATCGAAAAAAGTTATCGTTAGAATGCCTATTATAGAAGAGTTGCGGGCTTCGAGTGCTTCATCAATTACAAGCATAAATACTTTGAAGGGCGAAAACATAAATCTTAGAGCTTCGAGTGCAGCAAATATAGATGTAAAAATAAAATCAGATAACATAAGTAGTAAGTCTAGTAGTGGCAGTACCATATCGATGGACGGTATGGCTCTAAGCTTAGAGGCTGTTGCCTCAAGTGGAAGTAATATTAATGCAAATGAATTATTAGCAAATGAAGTGACTGCAAAATCATCGAGCGGATCGTCAATAGACGTTCACCCTATCGTAAGTTTAAAAGCCAAAGCTTCCAGCGGTAGTTCTATTGAATATAATAACACACCGCAATCACTGGAAAAACAATCCAGTTCTGGCGGCAGTATCAGTAGAGGTTAGCCTTTCGCACAGGGAAATTATTACTAAAATCATTCACCAGAAGTGGATGATTTTTTTATATTTGTAAAAACGATAATTTACACACATAATGAAAAAACATACTGCCATACTCCTACTCCTTTTATCTACTGCAATAATATCTGCGCAGAAAAAAGAAACGATAAAAGGTTCAAAAAAAGTGACAATTGAACAGAGAGAAATAGAGAATTTCCATAGCCTACAAGTAGACGATAATATTGAAGTCTATATCGAGAGAGGAGAGACGGCCGAATTGAAAATCGAAGCTGATGATAATCTTCATGATATCATTAAAATTGATTTGCAGGACAACGCGCTTCGCATATACACTACAAAAGAAGCAATTAGATATAGAAAGTTAATGGTAAAAATCACCTATTCAAAAGATCTAAATTTAGTAATTTCAAGAAATAATGTCACTATAAATGCCATTCAACAAGTATTATTGGACAGTATTACCTTTAGATCATTTGATAATTCGAAGTTGTTTTTAAACGTCAATGTCAAAGACTTCTTGCTACAATCTAACGATGAGTCCAAAGTAGAACTTAACTTAAAATCAGAAAACTCAAAAATTGAATTAAGTAAAGATGCGTCATTAAAATCTTTAATCGTAACTAAAGACCTTGCTTGTGACTTATATCAAAAATCGACTGCGAAAATAGAGGGTAGCGCGACCAATGCTGCTTTCAGACTCGATAGCAATTCAAATTTAACAGCAAATAAATTAACAGTTAAAAATATCGATTTAACTTCAGAAGGATATTCCAACTCTGCCGTTTATGCAGAAACCAGTATTATCATTTCTGCATCAGATAAATCTGAAATTCAACTTTTTGGAGAACCAGAAATAGAAATGAGAAAATTTGTTGACGAGCCTCAATTACTTAAAAAAGTAAAATAGAAATACCTTTTATTATTTTTACTGATTAAAATTATTAGAAAACTACTTAAAAGCAAAAGTCCCGATTTTTACAAATCGGGACTTTTTAATATTTAAATATGCAATTCTACTTATTCTTTAGCAGATAAATATCGCTCTGCATCTAAAGCTCCCATACATCCTGTACCTGCAGCAGTAATTGCTTGACGATACACATGATCTGCAGCGTCACCACATACAAAAACACCCGCTACATTAGTTTTTGACGTTCCTGGTACATTTACAATATATCCAGTTTCATCAAGTGTGAGAAAATCTTTGAAAATATCTGTATTGGGTTTATGACCAATTGCAACGAAGAAACCTGTTGCTTCAATATCAAATGTTTCATCAGTATTTTTGTTTAGTGCTCTTACACCAGTAACCACTTGCTCGTCGCCTAGAACTTCAATAGTATCATGGTTCATCAAGATAGTTATATTCTCCGTTTTACGTACACGTTCTTCCATGATTTTTGAAGCACGGAATTTATCGCTTCTCACTAACATCGTCACCTTTTTGCATAGCTTAGATAAGTAATGTGCTTCCTCACAAGATGAATCTCCGGCACCCACAATTACCACTTCTTGGTTTCTATAGAAAAACCCATCACAAATGGCACAAGCAGAAACGCCACCACCCATCTTTAAATAATGTTGTTCTGAAGGTAAACCTAAGTATTTAGCAGTTGCGCCAGTTGAAATAATTACAGTCTCACAGTGCAATTCTTTAGTATCATTAATCCAGACTTTGTGTACATCGCCAGAAAAATCAACCTTGGTAGCCCAACCATCACGAACATCTGTACCAAAACGTTCTGATTGAGCTTGTAAGCCCACCATCATTTCTGGACCAGTTATCCCTTCAGGATTACCAGGCCAATTTTCCACTTCATTGGTTGTAGTTAATTGACCTCCAGGCTGCATTCCTTGGTATAAGACAGGATACATGTTCGCTCTTGCGGCATAAATTGCTGCAGTATAACCTGCTGGTCCAGAACCTATAATAAGGCATTTAATTTTTTCGATTGTATCAGACATAATAAGATTGTATTGGAATTTTAAAAGAACAAAAGTAAGTTATAATTGCTGCATTATTGAACTTGAATAATCAATTTTAGCTATTCTATAATAATAAAAAAATCCTTTCTGTTAGAACAGAAAGGATTTTTAGTCGGGGTGGCAGGATTCGAACCTGCGACCTCCTGCTCCCAAAGCAGGCGCGATAACCGAGCTACGCTACACCCCGTAAGCGGCTGCAAATATAGAACTATTTTTTGCTTCCCCAAAACTATATTGGCAATAAGAATTAATTTATTTCACCCTTAAGAGGTAAAACACGTTATCTGCCTTCAACTGATTTTTTTTTGCAAAACAATGTATAGATTTCATATTATTTAATCTGTTTACTTCATTCAGCATATGAAATCATAAAGCTCTGCCGATACTACAGTTTTCCTTTCTATTAACCGAAAACAAGGAATGAAAGAAAGCGATTACTAATATAGCGACAAAATAATTGACAACCAACACCTTGAATAATAATAGAAGTACTAAGGGCTTAAAGTAGAGTCTGACTATAAAAAAGCTGAGTAGCCAACTATATACTAATCAAGCGCTAACAAATGTTAACAAAATAGATTTTTAGAAACCATAAATAATTGTATTTTTACGGTTCAAAATTTATAAATAAATGGGTAAAGTCATTGCGATTGCTAATCAAAAAGGAGGAGTTGGAAAGACAACAACCTCTATAAATCTGGCAGCTTCCTTAGGAGTTTTAGAAAAAAAAGTGCTGCTGATAGATGCTGACCCACAAGCCAATGCAAGTTCTGGTTTAGGAATTGACGTTGATAATGTTGAAATTGGAACTTACCAAATCCTAGAACACAGCAATACGCCGGCAGAGGCAATTATAAAATGTTCAGCGCCTAATGTTGATATAATCCCATCGCATATTGACCTTGTTGCGATTGAAATCGAATTAGTCGACAAAGAAAATCGCGAATATATGCTTAAAAAAGCATTAGAAAGTATCAAAGATGAGTACGACTTTATCATCATTGATTGTGCACCATCGCTTGGACTTCTGACATTAAATGCACTAACTGCAGCAGATTCAGTCATCATTCCTATTCAGTGTGAATATTTTGCACTTGAAGGTTTAGGAAAATTATTGAACACAATAAAAAGCATTCAAAAAATTCATAATCCTGATTTAGATATAGAAGGATTGTTATTGACGATGTTTGACTCTAGATTACGATTATCGAATCAAGTTGTCGAAGAGGTTCAAAAACATTTTAATGATATGGTTTTTGATACGATAATTCAACGAAATGTAAAGTTGAGTGAGGCTCCTAGTTTTGGTGAAAGTATTATAAACTTTGATGCAACTAGTAAAGGAGCTGCTAATTACCTCCATTTAGCACAAGAAGTTATAAAGAAAAATAGTAAATAGTTTTATGGCAAAAGCAATAAAAAAACAAGCTCTAGGAAGAGGGTTATCTGCGCTACTAAAAGATCCAGACAATGATATTAAATCTGTCGGCGATAAAAATGCCGATAAGGTTGTAGGAAACATTATTGAGCTTGAAATTGCTGCGATTGAAATAAATCCGTTTCAGCCAAGAAGTAATTTCAATGAAGAATCATTGAGAGAGCTAGCTACTTCCATCAAGGAATTAGGTGTAATTCAACCAATTACAGTTCGAAAATTAGACTTTAACAAATACCAATTAATCTCTGGTGAGCGTCGTTTACGAGCTTCTACATTAATAGGATTAACTACAGTTCCAGCATATATTCGTATTGCAAACGATAATGAATCATTAATTATGGCATTAGTTGAAAATATTCAACGCCATGATCTGGACCCTATTGAAATTGCACTGTCCTACCAACGATTAATTGATGAAATTCAATTGACTCAAGAACAAATGAGCGAACGTGTTGGAAAAAAACGATCTACGATTGCCAACTACCTAAGACTTTTAAAATTAGATCCGATTATCCAAACTGGCATTCGTGACGGTTTCATTAGTATGGGTCATGGTCGAGCAATTATCAATATTGAAGATCTAGACATTCAAACAGATATCTATCAAAAAATAGTAAGCCAAAACCTTTCTGTTCGGGATACAGAAGCGCTGGTCAAGAACTATCAAGATAGCTTAAAACCTAAAGCCGCTGTAAAAGCAAAGACGGCCTATTTTGAGGTAGATGAATCACAAAAAAAAGCGTTTTCTAATTATTTTGGAAACAAAGTAGACGTAAAAGTAGCTGGAAATGGCAAAGGAAAAATTACAATTCCGTTTCAATCGGAAGAAGATTTAAAAAGAATCATAGCTTTAATAAAGGAATAGTGAATAAAATTATTTCCATAGGAATATTTTTTTTTGTTTTAGGAAATGCAGCCGTTTTTGCCCAAGTAAAAACCGATGCAATTCTGAATGTAAAAGACACTTTAAAATCAACTAATATTGACCCACTAACACCTGCAAAAGCTGCTTTTTACTCAGCTGTACTACCAGGTTTAGGGCAAGCTTACAATAAAAAATACTGGAAAATACCACTTGTGTACGGCGCCA
The DNA here is from genome assembly GCA_047635475.1 of Porticoccaceae bacterium. Lineage (GTDB taxonomy): Bacteria > Bacteroidota > Bacteroidia > Flavobacteriales > Flavobacteriaceae > Flavobacterium. The sequence continues at coordinate 4,447 of JBLIKQ010000055.1, read as the reverse complement.
TAGGCAGCAGCTTATATTTTTATTTAGACAGTAATAAAAAATACAATCAATTTAGAGATGCCTACAAACGTAGGCTAGAGGGCTATTCAGATGACGATTACTCCTACCTAGATAACGCTCGCTTAATCTCAGGGCAAAAATTTTATCAACGTAACAGAGATTTATCTGCCTTATTTATCGTTGCCTTTTACGCTTTAAACATAATAGATGCCAATGTAGACGCAGCACTATTACAGTTTAATGTTGATGAAAACTTATCAGTCAAACCCGTTATTTACCCCAATGATGTAACATTCAAAACAAATGTAGGTCTAACATTTAATTACAATTTCTAATCTCTTAGTCAAAAAGCTGAATTGAAACGAAAATAAAAACAAAAGAAATGAAAATTGCGCTTTTAGGATACGGAAAAATGGGACAGGTAATCGAAAGAATTGCGATGGAAAGAGGTCATGAAATCGTTTTAAAAAAAGACGAACATAATACCTATGAAGGCCTCTCAAATGCAGATGTCGCAATTGATTTTAGCATTCCAACGGCAGCTGTGAGTAATATTTCTAATTGCTTCCATTCTAATGTACCTGTGATCTCAGGAACAACGGGATGGCTAGACCATTTTGACGAAATGGTCTCTCTGTGTAAAGAGAAAAATGGGGCATTTATCTCGAGTTCCAACTTTAGTTTAGGAGTCAATATTTTCTTTGAGCTGAATGAATACCTTGCTAAAATGATGTCTAAATTGGATAGTTATACTGTTGCCATGGAGGAAATTCATCATACCCAAAAACTGGATGCACCTAGTGGCACAGCCATTTCATTAGCAAATGGAATAATTGAAAATAGCAATTTCACTAACTGGACGCTAGACAATCCTAAAGCAAGTGATCCGAACAATGGCGAACAAGCGAAGCAAATTCATATCGAAGCCAAAAGGATTGGAACTGTTCCCGGAACTCATACAGTGACCTACAATTCGGCAGTGGATGCTATAGAAATAAAACACACCGCACACAACCGCGAAGGCTTTGCCCTTGGAGCAGTAATCGCAGCAGAATGGATTGTTGGCAAACAGGGTGTATTCACGATGAAAGATGTATTAAATTTAAAATAAAAAAATCAAGCTTAAGGTTAGAGTACTAATCACAACAGCTTAAGGTTTAAACCCTAATCAAAAAATTATGACACTATATCAATGGTTTGTATTTTTCCTATTCATACAAATAGTTCACTTTTTAGGAACTTGGAAATTATATCTAGCTGCAGGAAGAAAATCTTGGGAAGCAGCTATACCGGTTTATAATGCGATTGTATTGCTCAAGATTATCGGACGCCCGACTTGGTGGACGGTTTTGCTGTTTATTCCAATCATTAATCTCATTATGTTTCCGGTAATCTGGATAGAAACCTTGAGGAGTTTTGGCAAAAAATCCAATTTAGATACTTTTTTAGCCATAGCAACTTTTGGCCTATATCTTTATTATGTCAATTACACCCAAAAATTAAATTACTTAGAAGACAGAAGTTTGAACTCTGAAAATAAAGCGTCAAGTACGATAAGCTCTTTACTTTTTGCAATCATAGTAGCGACATTAGTTCACACTTATTTTGTTCAACCCTACACTATTCCTACATCTTCATTGGAAAAATCCTTGTTGATAGGTGATTTCTTATTCGTAAGTAAAATCAATTATGGAGCCAGAGTTCCAATGACTACTATTGCACTGCCAATGGTACATGATTCAATTCCTTTTGTTAAAACCAAATCCTACCTTAGTTGGCCACAACTACCCTATTTAAGATTACCTGCTATAGAAGAAATAAAACGTACCGACATCGTGGTTTTCAACTGGCCCGTTGATACAGTCCATTATTTTTTCGAGCCTAAAGGCACCCCTGGCGTTATAAAACCTATCGATAAAAAATCTAATTATGTAAAAAGATGTGTGGGAGTTCCTGGAGATAGCCTCTCTATTAAAGACGGACTTGTATATATAGACGGCACTCTATTGCAATTACCTCAAAGAGCTAAACCTCAATTTTCTTACTCCGTTGCATTAGACGGAAAGACAGCTATTAATTTTGAATACCTATTGAAGGATCTCGACATCACTGATCAGGTATACTACAAGAACAACGAGACAAGAGATACTTTGCTTTTTAGAGCACTGACAGCAGCTGGAGCAGCGAGACTAAAAAATGTACCTGGAATTACTGCAGTAAAACAAGAAATAGCACAAGGTACCGAAGAAGGTATCTTCCCAAACATAAACAAATGGAACAGAGATAATTTTGGCCCTATCTACATCCCCAAAAAAGGAGCAATGGTAGCCCTTACAAGCGAAAGCTTACCGTTTTATAAAAGGATAATCACTGATTATGAAATGAATGATGAAGGAAATAAAAACGATCTAAAAGTAACTGGAAACGAAATTAGATTAAATGGTAATATTGTAAAAAACTACACCTTTAAACAAAATTATTATTGGATGATGGGAGATAACCGTCATAACTCTGAAGATAGTCGTTATTGGGGATACGTTCCTGAGAATCATATTGTGGGAAAACCTGTATTCATATGGATGAGTTGGGATACTAACGGAAAAGGCTTGAATAAAGTCCGTTGGGATAGAGTATTTACAACCGTAAGTGGTGAAGGACAGCCACAATCGTACTTCAAATACTTTTTAATATTCCTAGCGGCCTATTTTTTTGGCGAGTACTTATGGAAAAAAAGCAGAGCGAAAAAAGAGTAGACAAAAGTGTAAAAGTTAAGAGTCATAAAGTCGTTTTCAAAAGATGATTATATGACTTCATACCTTATGACTTTAATAACTTTAGACAGATATGAATACTTTACTACACCCCAGCTACTTCCCATCTATTAGCCATTTTGTGGCCATGCTTCAGGCAGAAAAAATTACGTTTGAAGTAGAGGATAATTTTCAAAAACAGACCAATCGCAACAGAACTTACATATATAGCCCAAACGGTATTCAGCTATTAAATATACCTATTAAACATTCCAAAAGAGCTCATCAGAAGACAAAGGAAATTCAGATAGATTCCGATTTTGACTGGCAAAAACAACACTTTAAGTCACTAGAAACAGCCTATAGAAGCTCGCCTTTTTTCGAGTTCTTTGAAGACGACATTCGTCCTGTTTTTGAGAAAAAACATAAGTTCCTACTAGATCTTAATTTTGAGACTTTAGAGTTTGTAGCTAAATGTTTACGGATAAAATTAGATTACAATAGCTCGACCGAATATTTACAAGGTCACGATACTAAGCTCATTACAGATTTCAGATTTTTAGTAGATGGGAAAAAAGATAGTTCTTCGTTTGAACAATACAAACAAGTATTTGACGACAAACATGGTTTTATAAACAATCTCAGTATTCTTGATTTACTATTCAATGAAGGTAAATTTACAGCTGACTATCTAAAAACCCAACGCCTATAACGGCAACAAGAAAACATCTATTCTAATGATAGTGTGGCCATAATAGGATAATGATCTGAGTTTTCGAAATCAGAAAAGCTTTCGAATTTCTTAACAGTCATCTTTTCGTCTGCAAAAATATAGTCAATTCTCGTTGGATAATACTTGAATTTATAAGTCTGCCCGAATCCTTCTCCAGCCTCCTCAAAACTATCTTTGAGCCTGCCTTTTATACTGCGATACACATAAGAAAAAGCGCTGTTATTCATGTCTCCGCAGATGATGATCGGATATTCACAGCTTTTCTCGTGCTCTTTAAAAATCTCAGCTTGTAGTTGTTGCTGCTTAAAAGCCTTACTGATTCTGTTAAGCAACTTTTGCGATTTACCCTTATTAATTACATCTATGTTTTCAGAAATCTCATTGACATCCGGAGTGATTTTTATCGATTGCAAATGCATATTATACACTCTAATGATATCCTTACCTTTTTTAATGTCCGCGTAAATAACATTGTTCTTAGAGTCCGGAAAAACAACATTGCCTTGACTAATAATTGGAAATTTAGAAAAAATAGCTTGTCCTGTCTTAATTTTATTCCCCTCCATCAAAATATACTTGTAGCGATATAATTTCAAATCTATATCAGTTGACGACGAAAACTCTTGAATGCATAAAATATCTGGATTCTTTTCATTTATAAATCCTAAGATTACTCCAGGAACATCCTCTTTATCTAACCATTTAAACAAATTGAATAGACGCACATTATAGCTCATTACAATAAAGTCCTTTTCATCCTCTGGAGGGTCTATTGAGGACAATTTATAAAGTTTATTTATAAAGGTAATACCCATCAAAAGCACTACACCTGATAAAACCATCTGTTTTTTAAAATGAATAGCCCAATACAAAAAGAACAAGCCATTCAGCACGAAAAACAAGGGGATAAACAGTGTCAAAACAGATAAAATTGGAAATATCTTTGGCGCTAAAAAAGGCAAAA
>JBLIKQ010000054.1:0-15487 GCA_047635475.1 Porticoccaceae bacterium | reverse complement strand
TAAAAAAAAAAGCGACTCAATCGAGTCGCTTTTTTTTGCTCTATTGGCAGAAGCCTACTATGACTATCAAGTAGAAAAAGGGGAATAAGAACTTCATCTTAAGTGCCTAAATTGGAATAATTCATTCTATAAAATTACAAATCAAGCGACCATATTTTCTCTAAAGGATCAAAAAACAGTATTAATGAAGTAAGCAATGACTCCTGTTCTAAAAAAATTTCTAATTATAACTCATCAAATAGTAAATTTAGGTAAATTACCTTTTTTTATTGTACTTTAGATTAGCCCAAAACATTCATTTTATAAATCAGCAAAACTCCAGAGGTATTTGAAGGTTATGAATCATTAATTTGTAAGGTCTTATGAAATTAAAAAAAACAGCTCCTTTAGTACTTGTGTCAATTCTTGGTATGGTTTCCATAATACTTCCAGTTTTTATTTTGGGTGATTTAAGGCACTATGAATCACCACTGTTCCCATTAATTAGAACTGGAATTGAAGGATTTTCTCTATATAGTTTACTCTTCCTTCTTGTATCAGGTTCGACAGTTAAGTTATTTAGTGATATTCCATTTTGGAAAATTGGATTAATGAGTATGGCTTTGTTTCCATTAGCTACACTATGTGAAATGATTGCCGATTCTTCTTCCCATAATATGTTTCCCATTGAATTCATATTCTACGGATTTTATACAATTCCAGCTATACTAGGAGCATATAGCTCACAAGTCATCAAAAATTATGTCGTACAAAAGAAATACAAACTGGGGATAAGATTATTTTGCAGTGATTAAGGTTTTCGGCTTAAAATAAAGTTTGTTTTGTATCTTAGAGGACTGCGCGAAACTGCAATTGCCGGCTTCCTTAATCGACAAAGCCACAAGGACCTTAGCAAGCATTAAAACTAAGCTTCTATTAAATAAATCAATTAAAACATTATAGTATGAAAGGTCTAATGATGGATTATCCGCTCACAACAAATACGATTCTTGAGTATGGAAACAGCGTGTATCAAAATAAAAAAATAATAAGCCATTTACCAGATGGAACCCGACACGAGTATCGTTTTGGAGACATGTATAAACGCTGTAAAAAGTTGGCCAATGCCTTATCACAGAAATTGGGAATCACAAATGGAGACATAGTGGGGACTTTTGCTTGGAATCATGGTCCTCATGTAGAATTATACTATGGAATATCAGGTATAGGTGCCGTTTGTCACACCATAAACATTAGATTATCTAGCAATCAAATAGAATACATCATCAATAATTCCGAAGACAAAGTGATTTTTGTTGATGCTACACTCGTTCCTCTTTTAGAAAAAATTGCTCCGCTACTCGCAACTGTAGAACATTACGTTTTGATAAATGCTCCTGAGAATTTTACAAGCACTTTACCAAACACTATTCATTATGAAGATTTGCTAGCTGAGCAGTCTGAAGATTTTGAGTGGCCTGCGATAAATGAAAATGACGCCAGCGGTTTATGCTATACAAGCGGAACCACTGGTTTGCCAAAAGGAGTTTTATATTCTCACAGATCAACATTTTTACACGCGACAACGATTATGTCACCAAATGCGGGGAATTTCAGCAATAGAGATACTGTTTTATTAATTGTACCACAGTTTCATGTCATGGCCTGGGGCTTTCCATACTTGTGCCTACTATCTGGATCTAACATGGTACTCCCCTCTTCTAACTTACAGCCTGAAGCCATTATAAAGATTCTTATCGAAGAGAAAGTCAATAAGGCAAATGGAGTTCCAACAATCTGGCTAGGAGTATATCACGCCTTGAAAAAGAATCCTCCAAAAGAAAAACTAGCTCTCGAAGAATATCTTGTTGGTGGTTCTGCACTACCAAAAAGTCTCATTGAAGGTTTTGAAAAAGATTTCGGGATACGAGGAGTTCAAGCTTGGGGAATGACCGAAACTTCTCCTTTAGGTACAGTAAGCAGACTACAGCCACAACAGGATAATTTATCAGCAAATGAAAAAATGGATATTCGTGCAAAACAAGGTACTGCATTTCCGGGTGTAGAATTAAGAATTGTAACAGATGAGGGAACTTTGGCTCCCACAGATGGCAAAACCATGGGAGAATTACAAATAAAAGGCGCATGGACTCTGAGCTCCTATTTCAAAACCAATAATCAAGAAAGCTTTACACAAGATGGCTGGTTTAAAACTGGTGATGTGAGTACAATTGACGAAGATGGATACATGGAAATAAAGGATAGAACGAAAGACCTTATAAAAAGTGGTGGTGAATGGATATCTAGTGTAGCTCTAGAATCTGCATTAATGGCACATCCTAAAGTTAAAGAAGCCGCTGTAATTTCGATTCCAAGTGAAAAATGGGTGGAAAAACCTTTAGCATCTATAGTCTTGATGAATGATGAAGATCCGGTTTCAGATGAAGATTTAATGGCATTTTTATCAAGAGACTTTGTAAAATATCAGATTCCCAAAGACTATATTTATATAAATGAAGTGCCCAAAACCAGTGTAGGTAAATTTGATAAAAAAGAAATCCGAAAACTTTATGCCGAAGGAAAACTTAGCTAAAAGAATACCTTAAAATTCGAATAATGAAAAGTGTAATACCAACATTATTTCGAAACCATTTTGAACTTCTTTATAAAAAGAAATACAAATGCTAATGCAGAACATTTAATTTCAAAATAAAACAAGGCAGAGCCGAACAAAGAGGCGTTGTATATGCAAAAAAAACTCTTTTGGATGGAACAACTTTTTGCATAATCCCCAGAAAATTTATGTGACCCTCTATCTCTTCTTTTTTTTGTGCTGGTCTCTTTCTGGATGTTCATACCGAAAACATCGATATTCAAAAAAGGGCTATACTTTGCAGAAGCTGGAATTTTATTGATTTTGGTATTGCTATTTGTGTAACGAAAAGCACTGGATAAAAAGTTTTAAATAGCTAATCGAATCTCTATTTATAAGAAGTACATAATTCAATACCTTTAAAAAAACTTGACAACAGCACTTTAACTACTTTTACACCATAGAACAGAAAATAGGGTCGATTTATTCGGACCATTTTCTAGTTTCTAAAGAATTAGTTTCACTACTTTTACGGATTATAACCAAACACCTTTGGTGTACCAAAAATAGCGATCCTATGTCATCAGCGAAAAAAGACTACAAAAGAGTTACTACCAAGTCACTAATTGAGATGAAAAATAATGGAGAAAAAATTTCCATGCTTACTGCCTATGATTTTACCATGGCAAAAATTGTCGATTCTGCTGGTATTGATGTTATCCTTGTTGGAGATTCAGCTTCAAATGTGATGGCGGGACATGAAACGACTTTACCGATTACTTTGGACCAAATGATTTATCATGCCTCCTCCGTTGTTCGAGCTATAGAAAGATCATTGGTTGTGGTCGATTTACCTTTTGGAAGTTACCAGTCAGATCCTAAAGAGGCGTTGCGCTCCTCCATCAGAATCATGAAGGAAAGTGGTGGTCATGCCGTAAAACTAGAAGGTGGAAAAGAAATTAAGGAATCAATCAAAAAGATATTAAATGCTGGAATTCCTGTAATGGGACATTTAGGTCTAACCCCGCAGTCCATCTACAAATTTGGAACTTATACTGTTCGTGCCAAAGAAGATGAAGAAGCAGATAAATTGATGGAAGATGCAAAGTTATTGGAAAAACTGGGTTGTTTCGCCCTAGTCTTAGAAAAAATACCAGCTCACTTAGCTGAAAAAGTGGCTAAAAACATTTCGATTCCCGTTATTGGAATCGGTGCCGGTGGAGGTGTTGACGGACAAGTACTCGTAATCCATGATATGCTTGGAATGAACAATGAATTTAGCCCACGATTTTTACGTCGATATATGAACTTATATGAAGGGATGACTACCGCCATAAGTCAATATGTAGCCGATGTAAAATCTAGTGATTTCCCAAATGACAAAGAGCAGTATTAAAGATATTTGAATCAATAACATCTTATATTTACCCCTAAAATTAATGCGATTATGCCAGAAGCAGCTTTTTCTTTTATTGTTATCCCCTGTTTTAATGAAGAAAAAGGTATTTCACTTATAGAATATTCTAGGTTTCTGGACAACTTCCACAATACCATGATTTGCTTCGTTAATGATGGTTCAACAGATAATACTTTACTGTTAATTAATACAATAAAAGAAAAATACCCCCATAAAGTTCATGTAGTTTCCCTTATTAAAAATTCTGGAAAAGCGGAAGCCGTCAGGACGGGAATAAATTACTGCAATCAAAATTTTAGTCACCATATTATCGGGTATTTGGATGCAGATTTAGCGACAACTCTCGAAGAATTCATGGACCTTACCCATTATTTAAAAGATGAAATTGTGTTTTCATTTGGTTCACGGATTAGAAAAATTGGTTCTGTAATTGAACGTCAAAATAGCCGGTTTTTAATCGGTCGAATTATCGCCACCTTCATTTCCCAAGTATTGGACCTAAAAGTATATGATACCCAATGCGGCTGTAAGGTTTTTACCAAGGAAGTTTCTGAAGATTTATTTAAGAAAGAATTTATTTCTAGATGGCTTTTTGACGTTGAAATATTCTTTAGAGCTATCATTCTTTTCGGAAGAGAAAAAGCAATTCTAAAAATGTATGAAGTCCCTTTAAAATCTTGGATTGAAAAAGGAGACTCTAAAGTAAAACCAACTTACTTTTTTAAACTGTGGATTGATTTGTACCAAATCAGTAAAAATTACAAAAACAATGCAAAAAATTATATTTAATTCTAAACAACTGAAAAATGATTGCGGATAAACTTAAAAGCAACTCTTACATTTTTTACATATCTGTAATTCTCATCGCTCTTTTTAGGTTGTTATTGACCGTAACAATTCCCTTACTTGATAAAACAGAATCAAGATATGCCGAAATTGCAAGAATAATGCAAGAGACAAATCAATGGGTTGTACTCCAAATAGATTATGGCATTCCTTTCTGGGCAAAACCACCTTTATCTACTTGGCTGTCTGCCGCTAGCTATTTTGTTTTTGGCGTTAATGAGTTTGCTGCAAGGTTTCCTTCTTTTTTCCTTAGTATCTTATTATTAATTATAGCAGGGAAAATGGCTAAGAAGAGTGGCGTTTCTTTCTATTTACCTGGATTCATTTTGTTAACAATGCCTGAGTTTCTAATTCACACAGGAGTAGTTTCAACAGATACGGCTTTAGAATTTTGCGTAGCTATAATGATGATTTCTTTTTGGAAAACTATGAAAAGTAATCATAAAACTTATTGGAACTATCTGTTTTTTGTTGCTTTGGGATTAGGGTTATTAACAAAAGGTCCAATTATCATGGTGCTTACTTTCCCGCCATTATTCTTATGGTGTTGCCTAGATGCCCAAAGATTTCGTCAATTATTTTCTAAATTTTCAATCATCGGTGGAATTATAATTACCGCAATAATTGGGATTCCTTGGTATTATTTTGCCGAACAGCAATCACCGGGTTTTTTAGATTATTTTATTGTTGGAGAACACTACAAACGATTCGTGGAAGGACGCTGGGCAGGAGACTTATATGGTAGCGGTCACTCACAACCAAAAGGAATGATATGGGTTTTTCTGTTTATTTTTGGACTCCCTTGGGTACAAGTCGTCTTCTACAAATTATGGAAAACAAGAAAAACAATTTTAAAAAACGACTGGGTCTCATTTTTAGTTTTATGGCTGTTTTGGACTCCCCTTTTTTTTACGCTTTCTAATAACATATTACATACCTACACTCTACCCGTAATAATACCGATAATGTTTTTAATGGTACATTGGTGGGAAGATTTTACACGAAAAAAATTACTAATTCGTATTGCCTTGATTTTCCCAGTAATTACTTTTATAGCCTATATGGTGCTTGAAACTGGAGTGTTTGATAAAAAAATGAATACGGATAAGTACATCTTGGAAGATGTTTTAGAGAAAAGAGAAAACAAAGATATTCCACTATATTATTGGATAGAAAGAAATTATTCCACAGCATTTTACACTAACGGAAGGGCTCAAAAAATAACAAATCAAAATCAACTTGATTCTATATTTAAAACTAACAAAAAAATAATTTTGGTTACCTTGAAAAGAAGACAAAATGAAATTCCAAAAAAATATATTGAGCAGATGGTTTTAGTCGAAAGCAATTCTAAAACTACTATTTTTATATCAAAATAAAAAAGTATCATCAAGTAATGAAAGAGATCTCTAATAAAACCAACCTTCAAGTACTGCACGAAGACAACCACATCATAGTGGTAAACAAACGTGCAGGTGATATAGTGCAAGGAGACAAAACGGGAGACAAGCCCTTGTCTGAGATCGTGAAAGAGTACATCAAAGATAAATACAACAAACCTGGAGAAGTTTTCCTTGGCGTTGTTCACCGTTTGGACAGGCCCACTACAGGAATTATAGTTTTTGCCAGAACAAGCAAATCATTGACGCGATTGAATGAATTATTTAAAAACAGAGAAACCAAAAAAACGTATTGGGCAATTGTAAAAAACAAACCATCGAAACCTGAGGATAAATTGATTCATTTTATCAAAAGGAATGAAAAAAACAATACTTCAAAAGCACATTTAAAAGAAGTCCCAGACAGCAAGTTAGCGATTTTAGACTACAATATTTTCAAGGAACTGAACAACTATTTTGCATTAGAAATTAATCTACATACTGGAAGACACCACCAAATACGAGCACAACTTTCAGCCATTGGTTCGCCCATTAAAGGGGATTTAAAATATGGTTTTGACAGAAGTAATCCTAATGGTGGTATTCATCTACATGCTAGGACGTTAGTGTTTATTCACCCTGTCACAAAAGAACCCTTGTCCGTTACCGCTCCAGTACCAAATGAAGTTATCTGGAACACTTTAAATTAATTTTAGTCACATTATTATTGCATCTATCATAGGTCAACTGATTATAAAACTTTTTGAAGCAACTAAAACAAAAAAATATGAAAAAAATCCTAGTACTCTTCAGTTTATTATTTATTCTTCCAGTTTTTGCCCAAGACCATTTTTCTGGTATTACAACCTCTAAACGTATCGGAATTATCAACATAGGCATGAACCCCTCGGAATTAGCAAATTTGAGCAGCAAATTTGAAATACAAACCCTTGCAGCCAGTATCAATGTTTCTAATAATAAAGTTGGATTCAAAGACATCATTAACGGAGATAATTTACAAAACAAGATTTTCAAAGGAGATGGCCCTGTTAATTTTAACGTAGATGCTGAGTTTTATGGTCCTGGAGTCGCAACAAAACTATTAGGTTGGGGATTCGCAATAAGTTCAAAAGGCCATATTAAAGCCAATATTATCGACGTAGACCCTAATCTTGGTGATGCTTTTTCTAATAGTGTATTGAACTCAATAGGTAGTTCCTCAATTATTTCCAATAACTATAACCAGCGTGTAAACACCACTTCTTGGGGTGAAATTGGGTTTTCAGTAGCCCACCAGCTTTTTGAAAATGAAAATAGTTCACTCAACGGAGGTCTAACTTTAAAGCTGTTATTCCCCGGTTCTTACGCTAATATTGGTACTGGGAATTTTAATGGAACCGTTTCAACTAGTATTCTTGGAAATGCAGAACTTACCAATGCTAATGCCAACTTAAATATAGCATATACTGGCGATTTTGCGAACAGTTTTACAAATACAGGGGATTACACTCGCTCCGTTTTTGGAAATTTAAATGGAATGGCCACAGATATTGGTTTTGATTACCAATTGAAGAGTTCCGGCGGCGGATATAAATTAAAAATAGGAGCTGCCATAAAAAACATGGGAAGTATGACTTTTAAATCTAATGATAATTACTCAAAAGATTATAAATTAGAAATTCAAAATTCCGAAAGTTTAAACCTGAATCAATTTGAAAACGCCGGAGGCATAAAAGATATCGAAAACATTCTTTTAGAGAGCGGTTATGTCACTCTTGTAAACAACAATAAAGATTTCAAAGTAAAACTTCCAACTGTTTTAAATCTATATGCCGATTTCAAAGTTATTCCAAAATTTAACCTGACTCTATTCTTGCAACAAAATATAAAGCAGAATAGTAAAAATAACCAAGTTACTTCTCAAAATATTTTTTCTGTTTCACCAAGATTTGCTGTAGGTTTTTTTGAAGCCTATTTGCCCATTTCTTTTCATGAAATTTCAGGCACCACTGCTGGTTTGGGTTTCAGATTAAGTGGTTTTTTCCTTGGTTCTAACTCCATATTAACAGCAGTTACAAGCAATAGTAAACAAGCTGATCTTTATATGGGATATCGATTTGGATTTCTCTAATTTTGAGCTGCACTTTTCTAGTAATAGGAGTAACTTTAACCGATATAAAGGAACATTTTAAATTATGGAGTATAAAACCAACATCAATTACCGAAAAGAAAAACTAAAAAAGCTATTGCATTGCATTGAAGATAATGAAAATGAAATAGTAGAGGCCTTGTATGACGATTTCAAGAAACCCGCATTTGAAGCCGTTATAACAGAAACTAATTACGTGATTTCGGAATTAAAAGAGACTATTAAGAATATACACAAATGGGCAAAGTCAGAAAAAGTTTTTCCATCTATTCTCAATTTCCCTTCAACTGATTATATCTATAAAGAACCTTATGGAAAGGTGTTAATAATTGCTCCATGGAACTATCCCTTCCAATTGGCTCTTTGCCCATTAGTTTCAGCAGTGGCAGCAGGAAATCAAGTCGTCCTTAAACCATCTGAATTGACTCCTAAAACGTCAGCCCTAATCGCTAAAATTATAGCAAGCAGCTTTCACCCCAATCATGTGGAAGTTATTGAAGGCGGCGTGGAAACATCTCAAAACTTACTTTCGCAACGCTGGGATTATATTTTCTTTACTGGTAGTGTAGCCGTTGGTAAAATCGTAGCACAGGCAGCAGCCGTAAATCTGACACCTGTAACACTTGAACTTGGTGGAAAAAACCCATGTATTGTTGATGAAACAGCTAATTTAAAGCTGGCAGCCAAAAGAATCGTTTGGGGGAAATTTATTAATGCAGGACAAACTTGTATTGCGCCAGATTATATCTTGATACAAAAGGATATGAAAAACAAGTTTATAAACTATCTCAAGAAAGAAATAACAGCAGCTTATGGCTACAACCCTGCAGAGTCTGCGGATTTTGCAAGAATTGTAAACAACAAGAACTGGGACCGCTTAGTGAGAATGATAGACACTGAAAAAGTAATTATTGGAGGACAGTCAGATGAGGAAAGTTGCTACATCGCCCCAACATTAATTGATGAAACCAGTCTCGATAGTCTCATAATGAAGGATGAAATCTTTGGCCCTTTGCTGCCGATACTTTCTTACGACAGTGAGGCAGATATAGATGTTATAATTTCAAAATATGAAAAACCGCTGTCCTTATACGTTTTTACTACAAATAATTCGTTTGCAAAACAGATAATCCAAACCTATTCATTTGGCGGGGGCTGCGTTAATGACACAGTAGTCCATTTTTCCAACAAAAGATTACCTTTTGGCGGCGTAGGCCATAGCGGTATTGGGGCTTATCATGGCAGTTTGAGTTTTGACGTTTTCTCGCATAGAAAAGGAATCGTTAAAAAAGCAAACTGGTTAGATCTAACAACGCGATATGCTCCTTATAAAGGTAAATTAGCAACTATAAAAAAATTACTTAAATGGATGTAATGCCAGAAAAATCTGTTAGCACAGCCATACATTACCGTCGCTCCGTACGTGTTTTTAAAAAGGAAGCACTTGATGACGAAAAAGTAAAAGAATGCATTCATTTGGCGACCCTAGCGCCGACTAGCAGTAATATGCAACTATGGGAATTTTACCACATCACTTCAACTGAAGTCCTGTCCAAACTTAGCGGAGCCTGCTTCAATCAAAGTGCCGCAAAAACAGCCCAACAAATGGTTGTAGTTTTGGCCAGAAAAGATCTTTGGAAAAAAAGACTACAATCCAATATCGGTTTTTTAAAATCCCAATATGGCGATAAGCCAAATTCTGAATACACTAAAAGAGAAAAATTCGCACTGAATTATTATCAAAAAATAGTTCCAACCCTCTACTGTGATTTTATTGGAATATTGGGGGCATTAAAGTATCTTTCTTTCAAAATTATTGGGGTTTTCAGGCCTATTTATCGTGAATCAAGACGAAGCGACATGCGTATCGTGGCTCATAAAAGTGCAGCATTAGCTGCTGAAAATTTCATGATCAGTATGGCAGCAATCAATTATGATACTTGCCCGATGGAAGGTTTTGACTCTTTAAGAGTAAAAAAAATATTAAATTTACCACAATTATCAGAAATAAACATGATAATAGCTTGTGGACTCCGAGATGAAAAGGGAGTTTACGGAGAACGTTTTAGAGTGCCATTTGAAGAAGTTTATTTTAAATTTTAAAGCCAACTCAAATAATTATAATAAGTAAAAAATGAACTTACAAAAAAACAGAATTGAAGAAATAAAGGCCACTGGATATAAATTGGATTTCGCCAACGTATTTAATCATGCATTCGAAAATTATAAAAAAATCGCACTTTATGCAGGTTCGATGATATTAATATTCTACTTTGTTCTCTTCTCAATAATTGCTACAATTATAATTTCAATTTTTGGAATCGCTACACTAACTACTATGTTAAGCCCTGAAAATTTGAAAACTGAAAACGTATCTGAAAACTTCATACTAATTTATACGCTTGGGGGAATTTTATTATCTAGTTTAATTAGCCCTTTCCCTGCAGCCTTGATTAAAATGGCTTATTGCGCAGAAAGAGATGAGGAATTTAATGTTTCCAGCATTTTCGAATATTACAAAGTAGCTTATTTTAAGGAACTTTTTATTGCTACTCTTCTAATTTCGGCATTTAGCTCCGGTATAGCAACGGTATTAGATTATTCGGAAGTCCAATTAATTGGTTCATTAACAACTATTTCAATATCATTTTTAACAATATTTACCATTCCATTAATTATTTTTGGAGGTTTAAAAGCCATTCATGCCATCAGTATAAGTTTTACGATAGTGCTAAAACAACCCTTGACTTTGCTTGGTTTAATGATTGTCGCAATTATCGCCTCTATGGTTGGGTTCATAGGTTGTTGTATTGGAATATTTTTCACCCTTCCATTTTTATATTCTACGTATTATGCCCTATATAATGAGATTATTGGTTTTGACCAAGAAGACGAAGATCAGGAGATTATAAACTCACAAAACTAATTCAAAAAACCATCTCAAAGAATCATTTAACTTCTATTTGAACGCTATTTTAACTAGTAAGCCCCAATTCAATATAATTTTTTCATTGGGGTTTGTTTTGCTTTTTTTCATAAATTTATACTGCTATTAATAAGTAAACATACTTAAAGAAATGCTAACAGCTTTTAAATATTTTAATCTTAAATACAAGCACTTTTGCTGGCCTAATATTCCCTTACTAATAAAATCTAATTTATCAATTTGGTAATTTAAATTGGACAAAAAATTATTTAGCATCAAACTAAAGTTACTCTCCACATTTGAATAAATATACCCTGATATAATCTTCGTAAACATACAAATGCTCATAATGTATGGAGACAGAGCTACAAAAGAGATGCGAAAATTTCAATTCGGAAAATAAATACCCATACTAGCAGTTACTACTGAAGAAGAAAAAGAAGAAAAAGAAAAATGTATTGAGATAGGAATGAACGATTCTATTTCAAAACCCACAGCAAGAGGAATTATCGAAAAAACACTCGTTAAATGGTTAATTTAATTTGTTTCACTCAGAGTAAACCATAAAATATTTAAGTAAAACTAGAGAATTATTTTAACCCTAAATCAAGCGAAAATTGCTGTTATAGAGTGCTTAAGAAGAACGGGGACATTTATAATCAAGTTATAGTGCGGGTTTTTAGAAAAAAAAATCCGTGATTACAATCCATAAGACGAATTGACTTGGTGATTAAAATACATAGACGGTTAAAGCACTCAGCAAAAATGTTTGAACAAAAATTTGGAAGAATGCAATCTCAATTATAAAAAACCCTATTGTGTGTCGTTTACTCTTGCTGTTAAAATAAGGCTCGGTAACTCGACCTAAGATTCGTTAATTTACTTTTTTATGCAAATTTATAACTTCTCCCAAATTTTTCATATGAGCCCATTTAATTCCAAAATAAAACTCTTCAGAGCCAACCAAAAGAATTATAGTAGATGAAAAAAAATTTTCTCTTTAAAATGGAAAAACTTTTTACTGCATGCACAGAAAATTTATGTTACTCTGATTTACATACTGGGTAGCTAATCACAAACCTAAGCAAACAAAATATGCAAAGCTACTAAGGTCCTCAAGCAAAGGACTAAAAATGCATCAAGGAAAAAGAAGTTGAAATCAAAAAAAGGAGAACAACACTACTTAAAAAAAAACCATTCATCGTTATATTTAAGCTACTCACCTCCATAAAAACGTATTCTAGCTAATATTGATGCAAATACCTGTTTTATGTAGCTAGATTTATTTAAAAAAAGAAGGCAACAATATGAAAAATACAAGGCAACTTGGTATATGGATGGATCACTCTATTGCCTCTTTAATTGAATTTACTGTAAAACCTTTTGAAGTTCAAACAATTCTGTATGAATTTCCACTGGAAAAAAAGAACACTAGCCTGACCAAAAAATACGAAGTGAAAACGAGGTCAAATAAAGCTGCATTAAATAAATTTTATAATAAAATTGGTCGGGCCATCGTAAAATATGATAAAGTTGTTCTTTTTGGTCCCTTTGATGCAAAAATAGAATTTTTTGACTTTTTGAGTGAAGATGAGCGGTTTTTAAAATTAAAAATAGAGATTAAAGATGCAGATAATATGGATGTGAATCAACAGCATCACTTTATAAAAGAATACTTTACACAAGAGTTATATAGCGGTATATGTTACTAATCGTCAAATGCAATCGAAACTGCAACAGCTTATCTTCATATATATAAACTTAAAAAAACCGTGTATTGATAAGTAATAATGTGCACAATCTAAGGTATGACATTTCAAAAATCCAGTTTCAGAAATATCTGCCTCTATTCTATCACACATAAAGGAATAGCAACATCAGATATCCCCTATTTGCTTTAACCGCAACCCCTGTTGGATCGGTCTTATATTGTAACGAATTAAAAATAACAAGTATTTTATATTTAAACAAAGTCAAGCAATCAAAAGCAGATAGGAAAAATTAGCAGTATCTTCGCGCCAACTTAAGGAAGTAAGCAAAATTATTATGTTTACTTCATAAACATAATTTATGTCATTCAACTCATTAGGCTTATCTGATCCTTTACTAAAAGCAATTAGTAAAAAAGGATACACAACACCTTCTCCAATACAACAAAAAGCGATTCCACCAATATTAGAAGGTAAAGATGTATTGGCATCTGCACAAACAGGAACAGGAAAAACAGCCGGTTTTACATTACCGATATTACAAATATTATCGGAAGGTAAACATCTAAGCCAGAGACCTGTTCGCGCTTTAATACTTACCCCTACTAGAGAATTAGCAGCTCAAATATTAGCAAATATAAAGGAATACGGTTCGTTTTTAGATTTACGAAGCACTGTGATTTTTGGAGGCGTAAACCAAAACCCACAAGTAGCTCAATTGCGTCAAGGAATTGATATTTTGGTCGCAACTCCTGGTCGATTGATTGATTTGCAAAATCAAGGTTTAATATCGCTGTCAAAAGTTGAAATCTTAGTTTTGGATGAAGCAGATCGTATGCTCGACATGGGTTTTGTGCGAGATATTGAACGAATTATAAAAGTTTTACCTGCAAAAAGGCAGAATTTGATGTTCTCTGCAACCTTTTCCAGAGACATTAAGAAATTGGCAATGGGTATCTTACACAACCCAGTACATGTTGAAGCGACGCCAGAAAACTCAACAGTAGAAGCTATTATCCAAAAAGTATATCCTTGTGCAAAAGAGAAAAAAACAGAATTAATCATTAAGTTGATCACCGAAGGAAACTGGAAACAAATTTTGGTTTTTACTCGTACCAAACAAGGTGCAAACAAACTGACTGAAGCAATGATTGGTGCAGGTATAAAAGCAGCTGCTATTCACGGTAACAAAGGGCAAGGAGCACGAACAAAAGCATTAGCGGGCTTCAAAGACGGAAACCTCACCGCTCTAGTAGCTACTGATATTGCCGCCAGAGGTTTGGATATCCCATTATTACCGCATGTCGTTAATTTTGAATTGCCTAATATTCCTGAAGATTACGTTCACCGAATTGGTAGAACAGGAAGAGCTGGGGCAAGTGGAGAAGCTATTTCTTTATTTAGCCCAGATGAAACCTCTTTTCTGCGCGATATAGAAAAATTAGTTGGATTAAGATTGCCAATGGAAAATATTACAGGTTTTGAACCAGACCCGAAAGCGTCAACTCAACCTATTAAACAAGGTCAAGGCAGACAGCAACGAAGTTCAAACCCTCGAAAACCAAATTCTGAAAATTCAAATAGAAGCGGAAGCAACAGCTTTGGTCCAAGACGTCCAAATCAAAATAATGACAGAAGATCTAATAACTCTTAGTCAAGTCATATGAAAATAAAATCCAAGAATCCTTTACATTAAGTAAAGGATTTTTTTGTTTGAAGAATAAATTATTTGACATATGGTGTTTTTAAACAGATGTGTTTTTATTTCTATACTGATTGAGAATTCATCAACCCAACCATCCATCACGATCTAAACTGCGGTATTGAATTGCCTCAGCAATATGAGATGAAATAACTTTAGGAGCCGCATCTAGGTCAGCGATAGTTCTAGCGACCTTCAAAATCCTGTCGTAGGCTCTAGCCGAAAGATTCAGTCGCTCCATCGCTGTTTTTAACAATTGTTTCGAAATTTCGTCAAGGGCGCAATATTCCCTAATGTGTTTAGTATTCATTTGTGCATTGTAATGGATGTTTTCCATTTGCACAAACCGTTCCGTTTGGATTTCACGAGCTGCTGTAACCCTCTTCCTTATATCAACGCTGCTTTCTGCTTTATGGTCTTCTGATAATTTTTCGAAAGGAACGGGAGTAACCTCAATATGTATATCAATTCGATCTAGTAATGGCCCCGAAATTTTACTCAAATAACGCTGCATTTCATGCGGAGAAGAAGTTTGGGGAGAGTCTGGATCATTAAAAAAACCGCTTGGACTAGGGTTCATACTCGCCACTAGCATAAAGGAAGATGGATAGGTCACAGTAAACTTAGCCCTCGAAATTGTCACTTCCCTGTCTTCCAATGGTTGTCGCATGACCTCTAGAACATCACGTTTGAATTCTGGTAATTCATCAAGAAATAAGACTCCATTATGAGCCATTGATATTTCTCCAGGTTGCGGATAACTGCCACCTCCGACTAATGCTACATT
>JBLIKQ010000053.1:0-15627 GCA_047635475.1 Porticoccaceae bacterium | reverse complement strand
GCAGAGGAAACTGCAGCACCACCCATTCCGATTCTATAATTTTCTCCACCCAGGATAACGATTTTGTCTCCCGTTTGCGGTGTTTTCTTGATTGCCTGTTCTAATTTTCCGTAACCTATTCCACCTGCTTGCATAATCACTTTGTCGAAACCCAGTTTGCGGGCGTCTTCTTCGTGTTCGAAAGTAAGTATAGAACCTGTAATCAGTGGTTGTCCGAATTTGTTTCCAAAATCAGATGCTCCGTTTGAAGCCTTAATCAAAATATCCATTGGAGTTTGGTACAACCACTTTCTTTCGGCCATTCCGTTTTCCCATGGTCTGTTCTCCTCCAGTCTTGAATAAGAAGTCATGTAAACTGCTGTTCCTGCTAGAGGTAAAGAACCTTGTCCACCTGCAAGACGGTCACGAATTTCTCCACCTGCACCAGTCGCCGCTCCATTGAAAGGCTCTACTGTTGTTGGGAAATTGTGCGTTTCTGCTTTTAATGAAATCACAGAATCGAAATCCTTAGTTTCATAAAAATCAGCTTTGTCAGCGCTTTTTGGGGCAAATTGTTGTACGCGTGGCCCTTTTACGAATGCAACGTTATCTTTATATGCTGAAACAATATCGTGCGGGTTTTCAGCTGAAGTTTTCTTGATTAATTTGAATAAAGAAGATTCTTTTTCAACACCATCAATTACAAATTTTCCGTTGAAAATCTTGTGGCGACAATGCTCTGAATTGGCTTGTGAGAAAGCAAAAATTTCGGAGTCTGTTAATTTTCTAGCAATTTTAATAGCTAAATCATCTAAGTATCCTACTTCTTCTGGGCTCAAAGACAAACCTTCCGATTTGTTATAGGCTGCAATATCATCAATTTCCAAAATAGGTTCTGGCTTGACATCAGTGGTAAAAATATCTTGATTTAATTCGGAATATTTCTGTGAAAGCATCGGGTCAAAATCAGTATAATCAGCTGTCGCTTTGTGAAATTCTTCGATTCTAATGATTCCTGATATTCCCATGTTTTGGGTGATCTCCACAGCATTTGTGCTCCAAGGCGTAATCATAGTGGCACGAGGACCAACAAAAAAATCCGACAATACGGATTTTTTTATTTTATGGGAGTCGGCAAAAAGCCAATTTAGTTTTGAAATGTCTTGAGCTGAAATTTCGTTTTGCATTTGTACTGCAAAAACAGTTTTGCTTTGGTTTTCAAAGAAATGGATCATTGTTGTGTGTTTGTTGTATTACGGCTGCAAATTTAGGCAATTAAGATTAAATTTTGCGTAAAAAAAAAGCGGCAATTTTGCCGCTTTTTAATATGTTGAACATTTATACTTAACTAGTTGATAATGATTTTTTTAGTTGTGGATTTTGAATCGTCAATTATTTTCATGAAATAGACTCCTTTGCCAAGTTGCGATACTGATAAAGTTTCGCTGTTGGTATTTTTTATTTGGTAAACCTTTTGACCAATACTATTGTAAATTTCAATAGAATACTGGTTTTTTGAGTTGTTTATAAAGAAGTTACCATCAGAAGGGTTTGGATATATTTTTAGCTCGCTTGATTCGTCAATTATTTCAGTTTTAACCGATGATTCAAGAAGTTTACTTCCTAAATTAGAACAAGTGTCTGATGAATAAGAATCCCATTCTGTGCCAATATTAAATGTAGTATTGGGCGAATTTACGGTTGATTTCCTTCTCAAGGTAACATTGGCAGCAAAGTTTGCAGTTCCCCCGTTAAATGTTCCAATGATGTCGATTAGTATTCCGTTTTTAAATAAACCAACGGCATCATTTCCGTTAAAAGTCATTTCCGTTGCGGTAGTAGAAATGTTTGCAGAACTAGTTGAATAGCAACTTGAAGCAATAGCACTATTTACTAAAGTAAATTTCCTCCCATTATTTAAAGTTCCACTTAATGCAATTCCTGAACTCCAAGACCCAGCACCATTAGTTTGTTTTTTTACAACGTAGGCCGATAGGTTAACCGAGCTGCCTGTCGTATTTGAAATTTCTAAAGCTTTGTTATTAGATGAACCTTCAATATATTCTGAAAACAGTAGGTCGGTGGCAGTTGAAGCGCTATAGGCCGCAGTGGTAACATTTACTGTATTGCTAGCCGAAGAAATATTTCCGGCCGCATCTTTAGCTTTTACTGTAAAGCTATACCCAGTTGAAGCTGATAACCCTGTTACATTATAAGAAGTTGAACTAACAGTTCCTAATACTGATGTTCCTTGATATATGTCATATCCAGAAACGGCAACATTATCTGAAGAAGCTGACCATGATAAATTTGTTGTGGTCTGTGTAGTCCCCGAACCAGCTAATGCCGTTGGAGCTGATGGAGCAGTTGTATCTGCGGATCCTCCAGTAATAGTTACCGTATAATCTTCGACCTGTCCATAAGGGAAAGATTCGCAAGAAGTAGGAATCCCATTGTATTTCATAGATACTCTCATTGTTGTTGTTCCTAAATTGGCTGTAGCAGGAATTGTGAAAGAGCCCGAAACTGGGGATGATGTCGTTGCTGAGTTTGTCCAAACTTCTTCTCCACTATCTGTAAATAATCCGTTTTGATTGTAATCAATCCAAACAGAATATCCTTCGCTATACACCGTCGATGTCCAAGAAGGAGTTATTGTAATTGTGTAAGCGGTTCCGCGGGAAGCACTTGTCGAAATTGCAGTGTAATTTTCATAACCGGAAGTCCCTGTAGAAGTATTGTTTATTGATCCAAAAGCTACTTTGCCTATTTTTTCGTCTGCCGTACTGTTTCCTTGTGAAGTACAGTAGGTTAATGCAGCCGTTCCAGTTGTAGTAATGTTTGCAGTATTACTGGCAGTCGATCTATTTCCTACAGCATCTTTTGCTTTTACATAGAAGGTGTAGCTTTTAGAAGCTGATAGTCCTGTAACTGTATAGGAAGTTCCAGCGCTGTTTCCTTTTAAAGTTGTTCCCTGATAAACCTCGTATCCAGTTACAGCTACATTGTCCGTGGAAGCGGACCAAGACAAAGTTGTTGATGTATCCGTAGTTCCAGAAGCAATTAAATTAGTAGCTGCGGTTGGAGCCTGAGAATCTGCTGTTGGGTTCCAAATTTGTTGCACGTACTCTGGATGATCGATGTATGGATTTCTATTATTTTGAAAAGTATAAACGCCATTGTTTCGTTCTATTTCCCGGATACTTACAGGATCTTGATTGTTCCAAGTCAAAAGCATATTCAAAAAAGCAGTTGTAAAAACTTGGTTGCTTGATCCATCAAACATAGGGTAGGAGTATCCTGAAACAGTATTTTCATATCGAGTGGCAAAATAGAAATACATTCGTGCAATATCGCCTTTGAATTCGTCTATTGGTTCAAAAACGGTCCCTGAATATCCAGCCACCGAACTCGAGCCCAGCTTACTGCCGTTTAGCGAGGTCCATGTTACAGAACCTACCGTTCCATGTGGATAGTTGGATCTTTGTCCATTGACTTTTCCGTCTGTTGGTGTTATAAAATGCGCATCAGAAACCATTGGAGCGCTAGAGTTAAATGTTGATTGCGGTATAATATGCTCTCTGTTGTAGCAATCACCTTCAGCTGAATAATTCCCACATCTTTGAGTTGATCCTGTCGAATAATTATAAGCATCAGAACCACTAGGGTTTTCAGAATACATGTCTAGAACAGTACCGTCATTTTCATAAAAATGATCAACATCAGACGATTGGTAGGTTGTATATAAACCACCATAGCCATTATCAGTGTGACCTTTAATTATATTGTACAGCTGTGTTTTTAAGGTGTAATTTGTTCCTGTGGCAGAATCATAATAACCTGCAGGAATTTGTGCGATGCCAGCCGTAAAAAAAAGTAATAAGGCAATAGAGTAGATTTGTTTCATAGTTGACTGTTTATTTAGCTGTAGCGATAATTCAGAGTTTTTAAAAAGTGGTTTTCAAATTATAAATTATTGAAGAAATGCAATTTTATCACTTTTTTAAAAGGTTATTTTTTAAGGAATTGTTAAGGTAATTATGAATTTATTACTGTTTAAACTGAAGTAATTCTAACAATATAAATTATCAGTTTAATCTATGGTAGGTATTAAATATTTCGTGTTTTATTTCCTTAAAAGAAAAACATTTAAAGCGGCGATGCATGCCGCTTTAAATGTTTTTTAAAACTAATTTATGATTAATTGATAATTAATTTTTTAGTAATCGATTGACCATCGTTTGTTATTTTAACTAAGTAAACTCCTTTTTGAAGATTGGTTACAGCTGCAGAGGAACTGTTAGTGTATTCTTTTTCAAAAACTTTTTGTCCTGATACAGAAAATATTTGAACAGAATGTTTTCCATTTGAATTGACGAAATTTATTTTGACATTTCCATTTGAAGGATTTGGATAAATATTAAATTCGTTAGAATCAAAATTAACAGTGGAAAGGGATGCCAATGAATGACTTCCAATACCATTGCAAGTGTCCTTTGCATATACATCCCATTCAGAAGTTTTGTTGAAAGTTGCATTTGGAGCAGAAATACTTGGTTTTCTTCTCAAGGTTTCATCAATTGCAAAATTAGTGGATCCTCCGTTGAATGTTCCAATAATATCTATAAGGACACCATTTTTAAACAAGCCCATTGGATCATTTCCGTTAAATGCTTCTTGGGAAGATGAAAGGTTGGCGCTGGCAGCTGCATAACAAGCAGCTGTAATTTGCGGATCAACTAAGACAAATACGGCTGTATTGTTTAGTGTGCCAGTTAAATTCAAACCAGCAGACCAAGCTCCTCCACCATTTGATTGCTTTTTAATGGAATAAATTGATAAGTCAACCGATGCTCCTGTAAAATTAGCAATTTCTAAAGCCTTGTTGTAACCACCACCTTCAACGTATTCTGAGAAAAATATTTCTGATGCTGTTGTGCCTCCCGTTGCAGCTGCAGTTGTAGTTCCATCGACTGATGCACTCGCAACTGAAGAATTTCTTTCTGCATCTCTTGTTATAATATAAAAGATATACTTTGTAGATGCAGCTAAATCAGTTACCGTAGCTGTTAATCCTGTTTCGGTAGATTTTAAGTTACCGTTTACATACAAATCATAACCAGCAACAGCAATATTATCTGTTGCCGCTGTCCAAGTTAAAGTAGCTGTACTAGAAGTCGTCTCTGTTATTGCTACGTTTGTGGCGGCAGTAGGGGATTCAGTGTCAACTGCTTCTATCTTCCAGATAGCCGTTACATAATCAGGATTATCAATAAAAGGATTCCTGTTGTTTTGGCGTGCATAAATAGCCTCGTTTCGAGTTATTTCTCTTGGGCTTACTGGGTCTTGCGTATGCCAAGATAACAATTGATTTAAAAATGCGGTTGTAAATACTTTATCTGATGAATTATTGAACATAGGGTAAGAATATCCCGCAACTGTATTTTCATAACGTGTTGCAAAATAGAAATACATTCTGGCAATATCGCCTTTGAATTCATCTATTGGTTCAAAAACAGGACCTGTGTAAGCTGCTGTAGTGCTTTCGCCAAGTTTACTTCCATTAAGAGTAGTTAGAGTGGGAGTAGCTACCATTGCATGTGGATAGTTAGATCTGATTCCGTTTACTTTTCCATCTGTAGGTACAATAAAATGGGCATCAGAAACCATTGGTGATTCTTTATTGAAAATAGATTGTGGTACGATGTGTTCCCTATTGTAACAATCCCCTTCATTAGTATAGTTTCCACAGCGCTGAGTAGTTTCAATACTATAACTATAGGGATCTGTTCCAGTAGGGTTCTCAGAATACATATCTAAAACGGAACCATCTTTTTCAAAGAAATTATCAATGTCAGAGGTTTGGTAGGTTACATACAGACCTGCATAATCATTGACGGTATGATCTTTAATGATAGTATGTAATTGCGTTTTTAAAGCGTAATTTGTTCCTGTAGCAGAATCATAATAACCTGCGGGAATTTGTGCAATACTAAAGGTAAAAAAAAGTAATAAGGCAATCGAGTAGATTTGTTTCATAGTTGAGCGTTAATTTAGATACGTTTTTAAAAAACACAACAAATTAGTATACAGTGTATTTTTTTTCTGACAAATATAAATTATTACTCAATAACCGAGGTTATCAAATGTTTAAGTTCGCTCTATGTTCGCATTATTTAACGTTTAATCTGCAAAGGCCTGGTTAGTGTAGGCTCCCAAATCAGCTGGTAATGTTCTTGTGTTTCCCAAAATATCCAAAGGAATCAGGTAGTCCGAATTTCCTTTGGCGAAAGCAGCTGAAGTGTCATCAATATTACATTTGTTTTGTGACTCATTTAGAAATTTAGGGTCTTCGTTCAAAATTATTGAATTGTAATGCGCTGTATCAGAATTAAATTGATAATCTGGATTTGCTGTAGCCGAATCATATTTTATCAAACAATTATTGAATTGGTACTCAAAAGCAGCGGCTGTTTTTTTATTTAAAACCATTTCGTTAGGATACGAACCGTAAATAATGCAATTATTAAAAGTGGCCTGTGTCAAAGCTTTAACCTCAGGGATGGCTCCTAGACTGTAGTTATTTATAGAAACCGCTACTTGGGACGAGCTATTCCAGTTATTGTTGAATGTACAGTGGGTAAATTTATAATCTCCTCCGTAAGAACAGCTTAAGCCAGCCAAACCAGCAGAATTGATTACCATGTTTTCTCCCTCTATTTTTGCGGTTTGTGCCAAAATACCATAGTTAGAGCAGTCATAAATCTGTGTATTTTTAATCGATAAGGTCGTTCCATCATTGTTTTGAACCAATATTCCAATAGTTGCGTTTTTAATAGTTAAATGATTTATGTTATTATTTGTGCTTCCGTCAGTTAGCCAAATCGTTCCCCATTGTCCGGGGACATTAGAAAATTGGGGTTCTAGACGGTCGCCTTCAAAAACGACTTCATTTTCTAATTCATCAGTGGTTGATGTGCTTCCGTTTATATTTATAGAGGCATTATTTGCTACTATAAGTCCAGAATTAGCATGAAAATGAACGCGCGCACCCGATTCAAATACGGCTTTTTTTCCAGTAGGAACTGCAGCATAGCCATAGATGACATATGGTTTTTGATTGGTAAACAGTAGTTCGTTGCCATTTATGGGGTCATTTTCGTCGAGATAAAAGCCTTCAATTTCTTGATCACCTATAGGAAGTGTTTCTTTTGTGCCGTCAGCAAAACGTTTCGGATATAAGAAAACAGCGTCCTGAATGAGTGTCACTAGTTCAACTGTTTGCAGATTAGTTCCGGCATCAAACTCAATTTGGTCTGTATACAGGAAATCAGTTGGGTTCGCTTCACTTATGTTTGCGGTAGTTTCGATGAAAATGTAGAGGCTGTCTTTGGCCAAAAGATTAATGTTAGTGAAGAGCTTTCCTTCTGTGCCTCGCATACCGTCAACGGTCATACGATATTTGGAATTTAACGCTTTTCCTAATTTTATTGTTGGAATATTGATGTCATTTTTACTGCGATTGTATACCTTAAGTCGATAGGTACTAGAACCAATATCAGTAAATACGGTATCTAGGTAGATTGTATCTCTTGAAAATGTTAAATTGCCAGTGTTAGCTACCGTTTCAAAATCAGACCGACAAGAACCAAGAGCTAACAATAAACCAATAAAAAGTAAAAAAGGGATAGGACGCATTTATTTTTTTTGTAAAAATAGGAAAAATCTATTTTGAAATCAGAATAACAGTTGGAATTACTGCTTTGTGTCTCATCTTTTATTTATTTTTACACTCTTTAAAATAAGACAGATGACATTAGACAAAGAAAAAATGCTTCAGTATTGCAATGATTTTTCAAAAAACACACTGATGCAAACCCTAAATATTGAGTTCATAGATGCAGGAGAAGGCTTCCTTGTTGCCAAAATGCCGGTTAATTCCAGTGTTCACCAGCCTGCAGGATTATTGCATGGTGGAGCTTCAGTAGCTTTGGCAGAAAGTGTGGGAAGTGCCGCTTCTCATTTTTTTATTAATGATAAAGAACAAGAAGTGCGCGGAATAGAAATTTCAGCTAATCATTTAAAAAGCATACGAGAAGGGGTGGTTTATGGAACTGCACGAATTATTCACAAAGGAAGAAGCTTGCATCTGTGGGAAATTAAGGTCACTGATGAGGCCGGAAACTTAATATCGCTATGTAAATTGACAAATATGGTTTTGGAAAAAAGGAAATAAAAGAAGTTTTTTTATTGTACTGAATGTTGGATATATTTAAAGTGATAAATCACAGAGAAACAAAGAAAAAAACAGCTGGAGAGCCAATTTCTGGGTTCACATAGCTATTGTTTTCTTTAGTAAGCGAAGCCTCCTGATAGACAAACTAAAATTCTATGGCTCTATTTGGTGAAAGAATTAAACAAATTGAATTACATTACATCCAAAGGCCTAAATTTATATTTAAAATGATTAAAAAATGATTGATTTTTTTATAAAAGTAAAACAACAAATGGCATTGAGTCTGCCGTTTGTAATTTACAGCAAACCGAATAAAAAGAAGTTAACAGGTCTTTTTCAAAAAAATGACCATTTGTATTTTGTTGAAGATTTTACTGAAACTGGTTTTGTTTTTGCCCCTTTTGAAGGCAACCAAAATATACTTATACCCAGTTCAGAATCTGTAAAATGGGAAGCGGAACTATCCTCAGTTGAAGAAAAAAGTACTTCTGAAGTTGCAACGGCCGAAAATGAGGAAGCTCAAGCTCATTTTGAAATGCTGGTTCAAAAAGGAATTGATGGCATATCTAATGGTGTTTTCCAAAAGGTAGTTTTGTCACGAAAGGAAATTGTTGATGTGCCTGATTTTGATTCGGTCACCGTTTTTATAAAATTAGTGCGAACCTATCCCACAGCTTTTAGATATTGTTGGTTTCATCCCAGATTTGGTCTGTGGATGGGAGCATCTCCTGAGCGATTGCTGAAAGCTAATAAAAATAAATTTTTCACGACTTCCTTGGCAGGAACACAGGCTTTTGTAAATAGTATAGAGGTCGAATGGGAAAGAAAAGAAAAAGAGGAACAACAGTTTGTGACTGATTTTATTTTAGAAAAGCTACAAAACCTAACTACAGGATTAACAGTTTCCAGTCCTTTTACCTTTAAAGCTGGTGGTTTGTTGCATCTAAAAACAGAAATTGAAGGAATTGTAAATGAAAAGGCTAATTTGAAAGAGTTGATTTCCGTTTTGCATCCAACACCTGCCGTTTGCGGATTACCGAAATTAGCTGCTAAAGAATTTATTCTTGAAAATGAGGATTATGATAGGGAATACTATACCGGTTTTTTAGGTGAATTAAATAAAAAAGGTTTTGCTAAGCAGAAATTAAAAACGGATTTGTATGTCAATTTACGCTGTATGCAAATAAAAAATAAACAGGCCCATGTGTATGTTGGCTGTGGAATTACGGAAGGCAGTTTTCCTGAAAAAGAGTGGAAAGAAAGCGTCAATAAATCGATGACTATGAAAAGGCTATTGCATAAGTAGTGAGTACTGGGGAAGTTAGCAGTGAGATTTTGTAGATCAATAAATAATAATAAAGAAAAACATAATGAAACTAGATATATTAGCCTTTGGAGCTCATCCAGATGATGTGGAATTGGGTTGCGCAGGAACCATTTTAAAAGAAATCTCGTTAGGAAAGTCCATTGGAATTGTGGACTTGACGCGCGGAGAATTAGGAACAAGGGGTTCAGCGACTATTAGAGATCAGGAAGCAAATGCTGCTGCAAAAATTTTAGGAGTTGCTGTAAGGGAAAATCTAGCGATGCGTGATGGATTTTTTTTAAATGATGAAAAGCACCAATTGGAAATCATTAAAATGATTCGAAAGTATAAACCCGAAATAGTGTTGTGTAATGCTATTGATGATCGGCATATTGACCACGGAAAAGGAAGCAAATTGGTTTCTGACTCTTGTTTTTTGTCGGGATTGATGAAAGTAGAAACGGAACTGATAGGGGAGAAGCAAGCTGCTTGGAGACCCAAATTAGTTTATCATTATATCCAATGGAATAACTTAGAACCGGATTTTGTTGTGGATATTACTGGCTTTACTGATAAAAAAATCGAATCTATTTTGGCTTACAGTTCGCAGTTTTATGATGCGGCTTCTAAGGAGCCGGAGTCGCCTATTTCATCTAAAAACTTCTTGGAAAGTCTTAATTATCGTTCAAGGGATTTAGGAAGGCTTATAGGAGTGGATCATGCCGAAGGTTTTACTGTTGAAAGATATTTGGCAGTCAATAGCTTAGGGGATTTGATCTAAATTTGCTGTATTTTTTTAATTATATTATTTGCAGTAGTGAACTTATGTTGTATATTTGCAACCGCTAAGCAAATGGTGGTTGTAGCTCAGTTGGTTAGAGCATCGGTTTGTGGTACCGAGGGTCGCGGGTTCGAGCCCCGTCTTCCACCCAGAAAGCAAAAGCTTCGAAGAAATTCGGGGCTTTTTTTGTGCTCTTATTTTTAGGAACTGAAATTCATAAAAAAACCTGCAACTTAAACGAGTTGCAGGTTTTTGGTTTTATAAACTTGGACGATTATTTCAAGCTTCCTACCATATCTTCAGGTTTTACCCATAGATCAAAATCTTCTGGAGTTACGTATCCTAAACGAACAGCCTCCTCTTTTAAAGTTGTTCCGTTTTTATGTGCGGTTTGGGCAATTTCAGCTGATTTGTAGTATCCTATTTTAGTATTCAATGCCGTAACCAACATTAAAGAATTAGATACTAATTCTTCAATTCTTGTGTAATTAGGTTCGATTCCTTGAGCGCAATGCAAATCAAATGAAACACAAGCATCTCCCAACAAACGTGCCGATTGCAAGAAGTTGGCTGCCATTACTGGCTTAAATACATTTAGTTCATAATGACCTTGCATTCCCCCAACGGTAATAGCCACATCATTACCCATCACTTGGGCGCAAACCATCGTCAACGCTTCACATTGTGTAGGATTTACTTTTCCAGGCATGATCGAAGAACCAGGTTCGTTTTCTGGAATGATTAATTCACCAATTCCTGAACGGGGTCCTGAAGCAAGCATACGGATATCATTGGCAATTTTGTTCAATGAAACGGCTAGTTGTTTTAAGGCGCCATGTGACTCAACTATTGCATCATGAGCGGCTAGGGCTTCAAATTTGTTTTCGGCAGTAACGAAAGGATGACCGGTGAATTCAGCGATGTATTCCGCCACTTTAACGTCATAGCCGATAGGTGTATTCAAACCTGTTCCTACTGCAGTTCCTCCCAATGCTACTTCAGATAAGTGAGCTAAGGTATTTTTAACTGCTTTTAAGCCATAATTTAGTTGGGCTACGTAACCTGAAAGTTCTTGACCAACAGTTAAGGGAGTCGCATCCATAAGGTGCGTACGACCAATTTTCACCACGTTTTTGAACTCGGTCGCTTTAGCATGCAAAGTGTCCCGTAGTTTCTCAACTCCTGGGATTGTGATTTCAACTACTGATTTATATGTGGCGATGTGCATTCCTGTAGGGAAGGTATCGTTTGACGATTGTGATTTGTTCACATCATCATTAGCTTTTATGAATTGTTCACCTTCACCAATAGCAAAACCTTTGAGTACTTGGGCGCGATTAGCAACCACTTCGTTTACGTTCATATTACTTTGTGTACCTGAACCCGTTTGCCAGATAACTAATGGAAACTGATCATCTAGTTTACCAGCAAGGATTTCATCACAGACCGCTGCAATAGCATCTCGCTTTTCTGCGGGTAAAACACCTAGATCACAGTTGGCGTAAGCGGCTGCTTTTTTTAAATAAGCAAAACCTTCGATAATTTCTTTTGGCATGGAAGCCGATGTACCTATTTTAAAATTATTTCTAGAACGTTCTGTCTGTGCTCCCCAATATTTGTCAGCTGGAACCTGCACTTCACCCATGGTGTCTTTTTCTATTCTGAATTTCATTTTAGTGTTTATTTGTGTGTTTAATTTTTTATATAATCTCCGTTGATGCCAATGGTTTCTGTATTGTTTGAATTTTTTTATAGCCCCGATAGCAGTGAAAATCGCAGGTTTTTGCCTGGATTGAAACGGATAGCGGGAATAGCTTCTGAAAAAATCAGTCTAAAATCCTCATAATTGAGCTCAAAAATACGGATAAATACTATTTTATAAAAATTGATGTGGATTTTTATTGCTACGAAAAAATATTACCCTTACATTTGTACTTACATTCAAAAATTCCGGAAAACATGTTTGAATTTTCTCAGTACTTAGGCTTTTTACTTTTCTTATCGATCCTAACATTAGGATTTTGGTTAATGTTTTTTTTGGTTACTTTCGTATCCTACTGGGTAGGTGGAGCAACTTGGGAAGCATATAAAGAAAAGAGAGATAAAAAGAAGCAAGAACAATCAGTTTAAATTGATTGTTACTTAAAAAAAGGACCCGTTTTCACGAGTCCTTTTTTTTATGCCCTATTTTTACAAAAAAAAATACGGGTCCGTATTTAAACGAACCCGCACTTCTAGTGAATTAATTAACCCAATTAAATCATTTATTATCCTTGATATCCGCCATCATCATCATTATTTCTAGGGGCATTTTTATCTCGATCATTTTTCTTTTTATTTAATCTATAGGTAAACGACAAATTGAATTGTCTTTTTCTCCATTGAAACTCACTATAGTTACTTACACTTGATAAATTTGTTTCAGATCTTCTTTTACGTGAGTTGAAAATATCACTTACGTTAAAAGCTATTGTGGCTTTGTCTTTTAATATATCCTTGCTAAAGGCAGTATTGATAGCGTATAGAGCTAAATCTCTTCCTTGTGCTGTGTTGCTTGGGCCAGAATAGGTTCCACTAGTCTGCCATTCAATTTTGTAAGGTAATGTTAAACGAGAGTTGACTCTCGCAAACCAAGAAAAAGCTTCGTTGTCAAGATTTTTAGTAATCGCAATGCCTTTTGAATTTGTATATGTAAAATCTCCTGTTGTTTTGGTGTTGAAAAGGTTGAAACTACTATTTATTTTCCATTTTTTGCTTGGAGAATAATTTAATGTGAACTCAAACCCGAATCTTTGTTCTTTTCCGATATTGATTGGGGTACTAAGAATTTCTGGAGTACCAGTACCTGGTATTGGTTCTTCATCTGCATCTAGTTGGGGATCCACAAACTTACCACTTTCATAACGTACGAAAGAGAATACGTCAACCGTGTTTTCAAAATACATGGAAGTATTGAATGTCACTTTGTCCCAACGATTGATATATCCTAAATCAAATTTATCTGTTAATGATGGGTCTAAATCTGGGTTACCTCTAAAAATATTGATGTTACTTGAAACATTAGGAGTAGGGTCTAAAAAGCGACCTCTGGGTCTGGACAAACGTTTGCTGTAACTTAAAGCGATGTTACTTTGATATGAAATTTCATAATTGACGAAAGCACTTGGAAAAAAATTATTATATCTTTTATTATTATATTCATTCGTCTCCAACAGGTTTACGTCGATATTAGTGTCTTCCCAACGGATACCAAATAGATAAGAAAATTTATTTACTTTGAAGCCATACTGCGTATATAGGGCATTGATTTTCTCTTTGTACTCTAAGGTGTTAGATAAAAAATTATCTCTGTTATTTTCATTTGCACTAGAGAAAACAGCATAATCTTTATTTAGCGTATTGAAATTGCCCTTATATCCCGCTTCAAATTGACTTCCTTCACCAGTAGGCAAAACATAGTCAGTTTGAAATTGAAACTGGTCTTGGATTTCATTATTGAGTGTTGTACCAAAAGTACCTTTATCCGGAAAAGTTTCATTGACACCGTCAATGGTTGAATCTTCATTATCCTTATTTTTAGAATAGGATCCGTCAACAGTCAATTTATGGCCTTCGTTATCGAAGTTTTTTATGAAATTAGATGAAAACTCAAAGTCTTTTCCATAGTCATTTCCATCATTTAAACGATAACTGTAAGAAACGAATTTTCGTTGATTATCTGATTTGTTATAAGTAACCAAATCTTCATTTTTACCACTGTTTTCTCTGTAACTAATGGAGTTGGTCCAGAAAGTATTTGGAGTAATTGTCCATTCTAATCCTGTTTTGGTTGAGATTCCTTTTCTAGTTCTCTTGGTGTCACGATTTTCATATATGTATTCCTTGAGGGAACTGTCATCATTGAAATATTGTGAATCGGTTAGGCCTGCACCTTCATTAGTTCTATAATCATAACCAGTAGAAGTAAAGTAGTTCAGCTTATCTGTTTTGTAGTTCAAGTTAGCACTTACACCATAAGTCTCAGGGATTCCTGTAGAAGCTATAAAAGAACCATTAAAACCTCGATTCTTACCTTTTTTCAAGATGATGTTCAAAATTCCGGCTCCTCCTTCTGCATCGTAGCGGGCTGATGGATTAGTGATTACTTCCACTTTGTCTATAGCATCAGCAGGAATTTGGCGCAAAGCTTCTGCGATATTTAAAGCGTTTGAAGGACGGCCATCGATGAAAACACGAACATTATTGCTACCTCTCAAGCTTATGTTTCCTTCGATATCAACAGATACTGAGGGTACGTTTTCTAATACATCACTCACTGTTCCTCCTTTAACAATCATGTCTTGGCCTACGTTGTACACTTTTTTATCCAACTTTATCTCCACAGTAGATTTTTCTGCACGAATAACGACTTCGTTTAATTGCGAAATATCTTCTGCTAACGATATAGTCCCTAAGCTAGTATTCTCTCTCAGGTTTTGGTCTTTTAGTAGCACTGACTTAAAAGAAATGAACTCTAATTTTATGATGTATACACCTGGCGACACATCAATATTAAATTCTCCTTTTGGATTTGTGATTCCTCCTGCTACTACTTTTGCAGTCTTTGAATTAATAAGGGTAACTGTCGCATATTCTAGAGGTTGTTTGCCTATCTTCTCAGTAACGGTTCCTGTGATTTTTATTTTTTCAACAGCTGGTCCTGATCTTTGTTGGGCGACACTCAATAAGAATGTGAATAAGAATATTAGGGTCAAATAACAATTTAATTTCTGACTCATTATTTTTTATGGTTTTAATTTTTTTAGTAGGACTACAAAAATCGGGTATAGTTTAAAAGACAAATCACAAAATTTGTTAAATAAAATTAAACAATACTTAAATAAATGTAGTTATCATATCTAACTCTCTGCCAATGATCGCTTTGTCTCCTTTTAGTACAATTGGTCTTTCAATAAGAATGGGATTGCTAACCATAGCTTTAATGATTGCGTCATCATTCATAGATTTGTTTTTGAAATTTTCTATCCAGACTTTTTCTTTTTGACGTACTAATTCCAGCGGTTTTTTGTTTAATTTTCCCAAAAGAGACACTAATTCAGCAATAGTTGGAGGCTGTTCGAGATATTTTATAATCTCATATTCTTGTCCAGATTCCTCCAACAATGCTAAACAACTTCTCGATTTCCCGCAACGTGGGTTATGATATATTTTTATCATGATTATTATTTTTTTGAATGCAATAAAAAGGTTATTTTCGAACAAACAAAAATAGACTTTGAAAGTCTAATCACGCATAAAATTAAAAAAAAACATGTTTATAGAACA
>JBLIKQ010000052.1:0-15643 GCA_047635475.1 Porticoccaceae bacterium | reverse complement strand
ATGTTATAATTACCACTGGCATATGTCTTACATTGCTAGTGTACGACACGGTAAATACAGGATTAGGTCTTGGGATTGTAGTACTAGGAATCCCAGTTTATTATTTTGTTATGAATAAGAAGCAATAGTGATTGGTTTTTTAACTAATTCGCTATTCTTTTCAACTTATAAATTATTCCTAGGGCAATTTTGTTTTTTCTACAGTGTCAATAATATCTTCTATTTACTGAAAGGGTAAACAAAAACAATATTATTACCTATCGAAGTGGAACCAATGTCTCTAGTCCAAAATATCACTTTTGTTACGTTATGAAAAGCTTGTTTGCGATGGATTACTTTTTGAACTTTTTCGGAATAATCCTGAATATCAAAACTCACCCTTGTAAAACCTATACTATTATACCGCTTTTTTAAATGTTGTTAGGAAGTGCAGTTAGAATGGCCTTTAAAGCTGAATTCGTGACCCTTGACGTTGTAAACATAAGAAAAGATCCAGTTGAAAAAACTTGAAGGTTTGTGGTAGAAACAAAGCGGCTGTTCTTTCGCTTCGATAGATTTCCCTTATTTGCGGTTTTTTATCTAAAATTTTACATTATAAAACTCATTCTTTTAAAGCAACCGTAATATAAGGGTTTTATACACTATGATTTTTCATTATTCAAAAGTAAATGTATTGCTAACAAGGAAGAGTAACAATTATCATATTCCTCAGGTTTTTTAAAAAAACCTCATTCTATTTCTGGAATGAGGTTTGTAACGTACTTATTTCAACTTTTTATTCTTGATTTAGACTCCTTAATTGTGTTAGTTTTTCTTTCCAGGTATCCATGCTTTCTCTGTGAATCGCTATGTTTTTCCTTACCTCTAAAACAATTGAATTTTCTTTTTTTGCGTTACGTGTATTGGTAAAAAACTGAATGTTATTTTCCAATTGATTAATTTCGTTTCGAACCTCTTCAATTTTACGCATTATGAAAATCTTTTCGTTTTCCAGTTTTCTGGAATCATTATTTTCAGATAGACTATCCATACGATTCGCAAAACGAATCATATCGGTATCTTTTTTACTCAAACTCAATTTATCAAAAAGCGCGTCGAGAATTTTATTGAACTTACCTTCGATATGTCTTCTTGGGAAGGGTACTTTTCCGAAGTTCTTCCAAGTTTCGATATGCAGTTTTATAGCATCCAAGTCTGTCTGATGGTCTCCTGTCAATTCGTAGGCACGTAAAGTGTCAAGATATAATTTCTTATTGTCAAAGGCTGCAATTTCCTCTGCGCTGTCTTCGTCCTTGTGTTCTTTTAGTTTATCGAAATATTTATTACAAGCATCCTTAAATTCTTTCCAGATTTTGTCTGAATATTTTCTTGGCACATGTCCTATTTGTTTCCACTCGTCTTGAATGCGCTTCATTATTGGGGTAGTCACTGCAAAATCAGTACTTTCTTGTAATTCCTGAGCTTTTGCAACAAGAGCATTTTTCTTAATTAAATTTTCGTTTTGCTCTTTTTTAATCTCTTTGTAAAAAGAATTTTTAAAAGAATTAAAATTTCTAACCGCTGATTTAAAAGCCGTCCAAGTTGGTTCGTTTACGTCAGATGGTACTTTTCCAGCAGAGAAAAACTCAGTTCTTAGCGCTTCTACTTTTTCAATTTGTTGAAGCCATTGGGAATGTGCATTTACTTTGACCGTCGCCAAAATTTCAATATCAGCAATAATTACTTTTTTCTTCTCTAAGTTCTCGAGTTCGGTACCTCTTAATTTTTCAAACAAAACTTCGCGTTTATCGTGCATCTGTTTTGTCAAATCACTGAATTGATTCCAGATGAGATCACGATTTTCTCTCGAAACGGGCCCGATGTCTTCTTTCCAGATCCTGTGTAAGTCTTGTAGTTCTCTAAAAGCTTTATTTACGTCAGCCTCGTTAACCAATTCTTCAACACGGGCAACAATTTTTTGTTTTTGCTCAAGATTGTGCTTGAAGTCTATGTCTCTCGCCTCTCTGTCAAGATGTAAATAGTCGTAAAAGTTCTCTACATGGAAATGATAATTATTCCACACATGATTGTATTTGTCTTTTGGAATAGGCCCTGCATTCTTCCATCTTTCTCTTAAGTCATTAAAATGGTTTAAGGTATCCTTGATGTTTTCCTGAGGATTAATCAGCTCTTTCAATTCCTCTACTATAGCTAATCTGTTTTCTAGATTTGTTTTCAAGTTAGTTTGTAAACTCTTGAAATGCGTATTTTTATTATCTCTAAAATGAGAGTAGATTTGATCAAACTTTGTTTTTAAAGGAGAATGATATTGAAAATCTTCCGTCGTGTCGGGATTTTCAGTGTGGAATTCTTCTTTTTTTTCTTCGATAAAGTGATTGTATTTTGCTAAAAATGCTTTCTTAATTTCTTCGACATGCTCTTTTATTGACATTACTTTCTCTGTGGAAACTAAAGCATCCAGTTCGTCTACCAGTGTCTCTAATGACAAGGTATCGTAATCTTGCATTGGAATTTCATGACGTTCTTTCAATGTTTCATCTTCACCTTCTTCAGCATTTGAATCATCAATTGAGCTTAATGCTTTGTGATTTTGATTTTCAACTACTTCAGCAGTAGTGGTCAATTCTTCTTCTGTTGAAACAGTGGTATTATCTGGTTCAGGAGTAGTTGTTTCTGATGCAGGAGTTTCAGTAATTGAGAGCGTTTCTGGATTTGTTGTGTCGTCTTGAGTTGACTCTATAGAATCAGTCTTTACATGTCCATCTGCTTCGTGCAGGTTATCATTCTTTTCTTCTAACATTATTATAATGTTTAAGGTTTCTACTTTAATCGAGGTCGAAAGATAGTGAAGGAGTATTGAATTACAAAACAATTCCTTTGTTTAGAGTAGTTTTATATTGAAAGCTTATTTTTTTTGAAGCAATTTCCTGCCATTCACTTTATCTTTTTTCTCCTTAAAAAAGGAGGAATAAAGGATGCCGCTGCTATCAGGGGTGAAATAATTTATTTGCAAAGGTTGATTAAGATAAACAATGAGGATCGTCAACCATGCTTACCTATAGAGAGTGGGCACAATAAATAAATTAGACTTTGTTCAAACTGATATCTGTTTTCTTTTTTAGACTAAGTAATTAATAATTTAAAAAAAAAAAACAATTCTTCCTTTGGAAGGTCTGTAAGCTTTTATATTTAGGAATGTCTACTTATTCCATATTTCCCATGCCTTCTCAGCCTGGAAAATAAGCATGTCTAATCCGTTTTTGATTTGGGCTCCTTTTTCCCTCGCTTTCTTAAGGAATTGCGTCTCAGCGGGATTGTAAATTAAATCAAAGGCAATGTGCTTTTCAGTAAAATAATCATAAGGGAGTAATGGAAACGCATCAACATTAGGACTCGTACCTACTGGAGAAGCGTTAATTATAATTTGATAATTGTTAAAAGTCGTTGCGTCAATATGCTTGTAAGCCATTGCGTTTTCCTTAGTCTCTCTTGAGATGAAGGTATAACTGACACCTAGTTCGTCCAGAGCAAAAGCAACACCCTTAGAAGCGCCTCCCGTTCCTAGAATCAGTGCGTTTTTATGATGAGACTGCAGTAAAGGCTCTAGTGTTCTCTTGAAACCGTAATAATCTGTGTTGTATCCTTTCAGCTTTCCTTTTTTCGTAACTTTAATGGTGTTAACTGCACCAATTTTTGCAGCTTTTTTCGAGAGTTTATCCAGAAAAGGAATTACCGCTTCTTTATAGGGAATAGTTACATTGAGCCCTTTAAGATCTGTTCTATCTTGTGTGATTTGCTTGAATGCTGCTATTTCTTGAATATCGAAATTCTCATAGGTACAACCGCTAAAGTTTCCGCTTGTGAATTTATCGGTAAAATAACCTTTCGAGAAAGAGTAGCTGATGTTCCTACCTAATAAGCCATAGGTTTTTTTTACAATCTCAGTCATTACTCTTTCTTGTGTTTTGCGATATAGTTTTGCACCATTTTCTTTTTCCATACCACTGGGAACATATCCTCGATAATGATATAGTTATCAAAGTTTAAACGCATGGCATTACTCAAATGAAATTTTGCTTTCTTGTTATCTTGGATCATAAAATACAATCCTGCCAAACGATATTCCACTTCATTTTCTTCTGGAAAATATTCAGAGGCTTGTAATAAGGTTTGTATAGCGCTTTCAAACTCTCCTAAAAACTGTAGGCTGTCTACCCAAAATAACCAGGTGTCTAAGCCATGATCGCCAAATTCTACTGCCTTTCTATAACCGAATTCTACTTCTTCGTAAAGGTCCATTTTTTTGTTTATGCTCGCGTAACGTTTCCAGTAGAGACGGTTTTGATTGTCTATTGCCAGAGCCTTATTTACGTAAAATAATGCTTTCTCATAGTTTTTTTGATGGACATAGAAATCGGTAATAGCAATCCAGCCTTTGTCTAAAAGCGGATCTTCGCGCACGGTCTCATTATAGTATTTTAGTGCCGAAACTTTATTTCCAAGTTTTTCGTAACATTTCCCTATTCTTAGTAAAGCATAACTAGTAGCATCGTCTAATTCGATTGTTCTTTTATAGCTGTCAATCGCTTCTTGGTATTTGTTTAATCGTTCAAATGCTTTAGCTCTTTCCATGAAAGCGCCAAGGAATTCGTCGTCGATTAGTGTACTATAATCAAATGCACGTATGGCATTCTCATAATCTTTAACCCCATAATACAAACGCCCCATTTGGTGCCAGGCAATTTCGCTGTACGGATTTTTGTCTATGTATTTGATCAAATAAGCAATGGCATCGAGGTTTTGATCTAAAAACTCAAAGCAATACACAACATTATATAAAGCGGATTGATCGTCCAAGTCTTCTTCTAAGCATTTGATAAAGCTTTGTTTAGCCATTTCTAGATTATCCATAAATAGATATTCCATACCGATTAAATTATACACATCGGCATAATCATCTGTGTATTCCAAAGCGGTTTTTAGAAATTCAACTGCTTTTTCATGTTGGTCTCTCTTGGAATAGATATTTGCTTTTTGAATGAAAATTTCTTCATTGGTGGGCTCTATGGCATAAAGTTCATTGAGTAATCTTTCAGCTATTTCTAATTTGTCGTCATAAACTAGCATTTCAATCTGAACTAACTTTAATCCTGTTGATTTTGGGTGTTGATCTAGGGCTAATTTAAGTGCTTTTTTTGCCAAAGCGGCCTTACCCATATCGAGATAATGAAGTATGATTTCTTCAAATTCTTCGGAATCAAAAAAGAGAACTTTGTTGGTTTTCAACATAGACTCAAATTTTGAAAGAGATAAGTTATAGTCTTCTTCTTCGTTGCTTAATTGCATACTTTTATATTTGAATTTGGCCTACCTAAAATTAGGCATCCTTATTGTTTTTGTGGAGGAAAATTAGAATTGTTGTGAACAATTTAATTAACAAAAGGGAAGTGGTATTTTATTGTGACTATATCTAAACTAATTAATTTTCAATCGATAGTAGGGCTTCGTCCATTACTTCTAATATTATTGCGCAACCTTCTTGTATTTCCTCTTCAGAAATGGTAAGCGGTGGCGTAATTCTTATCGCACATCCTTCAAAAAGCAACCAAAATAAAATAAGCCCTTTGTCTTGACATTTTAATATCACTTCATTTGTTATTGCTGCGCTTTTTGTCATGGCAGCCAGCATTAAACCCTTTCCACGTATTTCTTCTATCAAAGGATGTACCAAAAGTGATCTAAACAGCTTTTCTTTGTCTAAAGCGCTGGACATCAATGATGTTTCGGTAATTTCCTTCAAGGTGGCTAAACATGCTGCCGCAATGACAGGATGACCTCCGAAAGTAGTGATGTGACCCAATTTGGGGTTATCACTTAGTAAGTCCATCATTGCAGATGAAGCTGTAAAAGCGCCAACAGGCATACCGCCTCCCATTCCTTTCCCCATAACAACAACGTCCGGGACAACATCATAATTTTGGAAACCAAAGAGTTTTCCTGTGCGTCCAAAACCAGGTTGAATTTCATCCAAAATCATCAGAGCGCCAACTTCAGTGCATCGTTGACGAACTTTTTTAAGAAAATCGTTGTGTGGTTGTATAAATCCGGCTCCTCCTTGAATAGTTTCCAGCAGAATACCAGCCGTTTTAGTTGTTATTTTATCTAAGTCGGCTTCGTTATTGAAAGTGATAAATTCTACATCAGGGATCAGCGGGCGAAAAACTTGTTTCCGTTCTTCGAATCCCATTACGCTCAGGGAGCCCATAGTATTTCCATGATAGGCATTATGACAAGAAATTAGTTGACTCCGGCCTGTAACTCGGCGTGCTAATTTTAAAGCGCCTTCTATAGCTTCGGTACCCGAGTTTACCAAATAGGTTTTGTTTAAAGGTTCTGGTAGGAGAGAGGCTAATAGTTTGCAATACTCCACGGCAGGACTTTGTGAATATTCCCCGTAAACCATGACGTGCGAATATTTATCTAGTTGATCCTTGATTGCCTGATTTACCCTCGCTGGCTGGTGACCAAGTGTACAAGCGGAAACTCCAGCAACAAAGTCCAAGTATTTTTTATTATTAGTATCGTAAATGTAAGAACCCATAGCATATGAAACTTCCATTCCCAGCGGGTGGGGTGAGGTTTGTGCTTGGTATTTAGTAAAATCGTTATTCACTTTTTTATATATTTAACCGCAAATTACGTTCTGTTTTACGCCATTTTGCTAAGTTTAGAATTGTATTATTTTCTGTGACTTATTGTTATTGCTTCTTGATATTACTTATCTAAAATTACTAGATGCAGCAATCAAGAGTGGTAACTATCTCTACGTTGAGACTAATTATTCAAGGAAGCTGGCTACTGATTACTTCTTCTTTTTCTGCTTATCGTAATTCAATGTTTCTTTCCTGACCTTCATGGGCACACTTTCTTTTTCATCCTGTTTTTTACCAGCTTCAATCATTCTATCATTGAGTTCATTTTCTTCATCCGAAAAGATATCGTCTTTAGACTTTATCCTTTCATCTCCTCGCCATACCAGACCTCGAAGTTTTCTTGCGTTTTCTGGCAAGTCCTTATCAGGATATATATCGCCATCAATCTGATTGAAAAAAGTAATAGTTTCTACCGCACTATCTTTAAAAATGAGGTTGATTTTACTACTGACATTTTTATTGATTCCAATAAGTTCTTTCGCGTCAGTTCGCATAAAATAGACTACTTCTGCGTTTTTTATTATATCTACATCATGTAGTTTACCATCTTCAAATTTACCATATAGATTTTGGCCTTTCACCTGATTGTATCCTGTACCTAAGGTATCTTTTGAGACGAGAAAAGTATTATTTAGGACTTTAAGCGAATCTAGTTTTTGCGTATTGTTATTTCCTATAAGATGCATCAGGTCCCCGGTAATTTGGCTTTCCCCGTTCCATAACACTGGATTGCCAATGAGTTTTGTTAGGGCTGTTTTTGAACTTGAATGCAGTGAATCACACTTTCCGCTCATATCTGTTTTGTAGAACCGTACATTATTGTATGCGCGAATGATCCTATTGTTTTCTTTGCCGGTAACCATCAGCCTTTTTCCATGAATATAAACTGAGTCGTTTTGAACAAAGTTGACTGCTACAGCTCTTTTGGTTACAAACAAGGAATCTTGTTTTTTATATATTTCCGCATAATGGCCCTTTACAATCCCACGATTGACGGAGTCCCTTATTTTTACATTTCGAGTAGCAGAGGCAAACTCTCGATTTCGATCATAATATAAACTATCTCCCTCTATTAATCTGTCGTCGTATTTTATGTAAGACTTCTTTAGAAAATGCGATAGGTTTTTTTTAGTGTCGTAAAAGCCTTTTTCAGTATAGATGTAGTTGTTCTTGCTTGTGATTGTAGAAGGGCCAAAAAGATAGGTGTGACCAGAGTTGCTATAGTAATCCAAATGATTGGATTTTATCACATAGCTTGGATTTGTAATAGTAACTGCTGTAATAAATTGAAACTTCTTTTGTGCTACGTAATACTTGCCAGATTTAGAGCGCAATGTATTGTCCTTATTTACTATGGTTCCTTGAGAGTTATAATAGACTTCCTGAATATTTCGGTCAAAGTTAATAGTATCCGTTTCCAATGTAGCGTCGGGTGAATTCATAAAAGCCTCTCCCGCCGCAAATGCTTTTTTTACATTTCCGTTATATTCAGCATATTTGCTGTTTAAAAACAGCGTGTCCCCTTGAACCAATTGTACATTACCAAAAGCTTTAATGTAATTTTCTTTTTGAAAATAGTAGGCCTTATTACAAGTCAGAATTACTCCGTCATGGCTAACACGTACATTTCCAGTAAGTAAGAAGGCGTCAGGCATCTCAACTTGGTTTACATCTGCGTAATCAGAATGCTCTACAATGATTTTTTTTGCTGCTTGTGCTAAAATGGGTTTTGAACTTAATATTGCCAAGCAATAGAAGATGAAAAATAGGAATTTCTTCAATGGATTTACTTTTTGTCAAATTTATGAAAAAGGATACAATCCTAATCTATATTAGCATTTATTTATATGTTGTTCGGTAATGGAATTTGAACTGTTTTTATTCAATCTTTAAGTTATCAACACATAGGACAACTCTTTCGTTGTAGTGATGCTTTTAATTCCACTTTCGAAGTATATAAAAAATGAATTTCGTATAGTTTTAAAAATTACAGTAAATTTAAAAACTTGTAATATTTGAAAGTAATGATAAAAAACAAAACTATTGTATTTGGGATCAGCGTAGTACTTCTGACTGCAGCTTGTAAAACAAAAGATTTAAAAATGAATGCAGAAAAAAAGGAGACTACTACTGAAAAAAAAATAGTGGTGTACCAAGTGTTTACCCGTTTATTTGGGAATAAAAATACAAATAACAAACCTTGGGGAACCATCGAAGAAAATGGGGTAGGTAAGTTTAATGACTTCACGGATAAAGCGCTACGGGAAATTAGTGATTTAGGTGTTAACTATATTTGGTACACCGGAGTTCCACACCATGCTTTAATTAGGGATTATACTACTCTTGGAGTATCCAATGATGATCCTGATGTTGTTAAAGGCAGAGCGGGCTCACCTTATGCAGTAAAAGATTATTATAATGTAAACCCCGATTTGGCAGTTAATCCAGTAAATCGTCTACAGGAATTTGATTCTTTAGTAGCAAGAACGCATAAGGCAGGATTAAAGCTGCTCATTGATATTGTACCAAATCACATTGCACGCAAATACGAAGG
Source organism: Porticoccaceae bacterium (assembly GCA_047635475.1). GTDB lineage: Bacteria > Bacteroidota > Bacteroidia > Flavobacteriales > Flavobacteriaceae > Flavobacterium. The sequence goes on along the minus strand of JBLIKQ010000052.1, from coordinate 6,376 downwards.
AAAAAGTAATCCTCTAGGAGTGAGAGATTTTGGTGCAGCTGATGATGTTACTGTTGAATATAAAAGAGACAACAATTTTTATTACATACCTAATTCTCAATTTGAGGTACCAGACGAAATAAACCCTTTAAATGGAGAAGATAATCCACTTAGTGATGGTAAATTTCAGGAAATCCCAGCAAAGTGGACAGGAAATGGTTCAAAGATGGCAATACCGGATAAAAATGATTGGTATGAAACAGTAAAAGTTAACTATGGGATCCGTCCTGACGGTTCGAAGGATTTTCCAGAGCTTCCAGCAGAATACGATACAAAATCATACAAAGTACATTTTGAATTTTGGAGAACTAAAAATGTTCCTTCTTCTTGGATAAAATTTAGAGATATTGCACTGTATTGGACTGCCAAAGGAGTTGACGGATTCCGATATGATATGGCCGAGATGGTTCCCTATGAGTTTTGGAGCTATATGAATTCAGCAGTAAAAATGAAGAACCCTGATGCATTCTTGTTGGCGGAAGTATACAACCCTGATGAATATCGCAACTATATTCGATTGGGTAAAATGGATTATTTGTATGACAAGGTTGAAACCTATGATAAATTAAAGGATATTATTCAGGGAAGATCTTTGCCTGATGGACTTACGGACATCCAGAAAGGAATGGAAGATATTGAACATCATATGTTGCATTTTTTAGACAATCATGACGAACAGCGGTTAGCTAGCGCAGAATTTGCTGGAACCTCTGAAAAAGGAAAACCATTGATGGTAGTTTCTACAACGATTAGCTCAGCTCCCACAATGATCTATTTTGGACAAGAAGTAGGCGAGGCAGCTAATGAAAATGCTGGGTTTGGGATGCATTCCAGAACTTCAATCTTTGATTATGTTGGTGTGCCAAATCATCAACGATGGATGAATAACGGTAAATTTGACGGTGGATTACTGACGGACAAGGAAAAGGAGCTTCGAGATTTCTATAAAAGACTACTCAATTTCTCTATCAACAGTTCAGCATTAATGGGAGAATTTGACGAAATTCAAACAATTAACCGTCAGTCGACGTCAGGTTTCGACGCAGGAATTTATGCATATACACGCTGGTCCGACACTCAAAAATTAATTGTTGTGACTAACTTTTCATGGATTAAAACCAGTTCTTTCGAGCTTAAAGTACCTTCGAATATTATTCAGAAATGGAGTTTGAAAGATGGAATCTATACGATTACAGATCAATTGTATGAGAAATCTACAGTGAAGTTAGAGGTTATAAACGGAGAGGGTACAGTACATATGACTGTCGAGCCTTCGGAATCTTTTATTTATCAATTGTAAATGAGTAAGCGCTATGGTGCCAAACTTAATTAAACAAAAATGCTGATGCAGAACCATAGGTTGCATCAGCATTTTTACTTTTTTAAAGGAAACTAATATTTTCTTCTCAAAGCAGCTTCATAGTTTTGGCCTACTTTTTCCCAATTAATTACATTAAAAAATGAATCAATGTAGTTTCTTCTTCTGTATTGGTATCCAAGATAATAGGCGTGTTCCCAAAGGTCTAGAGCCAATATTGGCGTTCCTGAAATTAGGGCGTTTTTCATCAAAGGATTGTCTTGGTTTTGGCTGCTAGTCACTTTTAATTGACCTGATTTATCAACGATTAAAAAGACCCAAGCAGAAGCAAATTGTTTCCTGGCTTCTTCTTTAAAGGCAGTAGTAAAGTCTTCATAAGATCCAAAATCCCTTTTGATAACTGAAGCCAGAGTATCAGTTGGGACGCCACCAGCGTTTGGGGCCATTGATTTCCAATATAAGGAATGATTATAGTAACCTCCTGCATTGTTTCTTAAATCGGTATTGTTTGGGTCTAAATTAGATAAGATGTCGTCGATTGATTGATTTTCATATTCAGTTCCAGCAATAGCATTATTAAGATTGTTGGTATAAGTCAGATAATGTTTTGAATAATGCATTTGCAACGTTAGGGGAGAAACCGTTGGCGCTAATGCATCGTAGGGATAAGGGAGTTTTTCCAGCTGGAAAGAACCTTTATTTGCCTTTACATCGTCAGGGTAGCCAATAGACACTTTTTCTTGTGCTGTCGGTAAAGGCACTTCTACAACTTCTGTTAGTTTTTTGCCGTTACAAGAAACTAAAATTAATAGTACGCTCGATAGCAACAATTTAAATCTTTTCATAAGTTGTATTATTTTTCCATCAAGGAGTTGATGATTTCTATATAGTGTTCTTTTGATTCATCAGCTGAAAGCTGACTGATTTGCATCCAAGCATTCATTTTAAAAGCATCTCTTAAACGGTAGGTTGACGTTTGTCTTGGTTCTAAGATTCCAAAAGTAGCATGTTTGTAATATGCATAAAGACGCAGTTGTACATCTTGAGGCAAAGATGATTGCGTCATTTTATAAGCTGTTTTTACTGCTTCCTGAAATCGAATGTCCAAATCTTTGTCATTCATTACGCTTTTTCTGCAATTATTGTTTTTCCTCCAGTTGCTTTTTGATTTAATACTACATTAATTGGAGTTCCTAAGGGTAAAAACAGGTCTACTCTAGAGCCAAACTTAATAAAACCGGCATCTGTTCCTTGAATGACTTGCATACCTTCCTCTGCATAATTTACGATTCTTCTTGCCAAAGCACCTGCAATTTGCCGATATAAAACAGCTCCGAAAACTTTATTCTCAACCACTATAGTTGTTCGTTCATTTTCTTCACTTGCTTTTGGGTGCCAAGCCACCAAAAATTTACCGGGGTGGTATTTACTAAATTTTACTATTCCACTGACAGCATATCGGGTAACATGAACGTTAACAGGTGACATGAAAATCGATATTTGCAAGCGTTTTTCTTTAAAGTATTCTCCTTCGTATACTTCTTCAATAACGACCACCTTACCATCTACTGGTGCTAATATTTGATTTTCATTAAGTAATACTGCTCTTTTTGGATTCCTAAAAAATTGCAGGATAATAATCAATAACACAAATGCAGCAATTTGAATAGTCTTTCTTAACCAGAGAACGTCAATTAATTTGTCAGACAATAAAAGTACAATGGATGTAAAAGCTACACCGAGTAAAATAGTTTTGGCTCCTTCTTTATGAAACATAATTTAAAATTTGATAAAATAAAAATATAATTGGTGCTACAAATATAACACTATCTAATCGATCTAAAACGCCTCCGTGACCGGGCATTATTTTTCCGCTGTCTTTTACGCCGGCAATTCTTTTGAATTTGGACTCTATTAAATCACCGATAGTTCCAAAAACGCCCACTATTAAAGCGATTATGATCCAAATAAATGTTTTTCCTTCGGCTATTTCGATATAATATTTTGAAACCAAATAGCTAGCGATAACTGAGAACAAAACGCCACCGACAAAACCTTCAATAGTTTTCTTGGGTGATATGCGTGCAAATAACTTCGTTTTCCCAATTGATTTTCCTACTATGTAGGCAAAGCTGTCATTTGTCCATATCAGGATAAAGATACTGATAAGGATTTTTGGGTTGTAGCCGTCTTTCCCAAAAGGAATTTTTGTCATGATAGCAAAAGGAAGTATAATGTAACCGATTAGGTATGTGTATTTTGAAAACGAATCAATTTTGACTATTTTATTGTCAAAAAGAAAATGAATACACTTTATAGATACGAAAAGAGTTGAAAAAAGAACAATTAAGTCAAATGTTTTGTTAAATCGCAAAACATGCAAGTATCCATCTGTGGCAATAGATATTTCGTAAAAAAGCACATAGGTCGTAAACGCCAGGGCAAACGGGATGGTCTTTTGAATATTTAGTAAATTACAAAACTCAATTGTAGCGATGAGGAGAAATACACCGAATAGAATAAAAAAACTTTCAGGACGAAGTATAGAAAATAGTAATAAAACAATATAAACTACGCCAGATATAGATCTCTTAATGGTTTCATTCATGTTATAGGTCTTCTAACAGCAGCAAATAAATGTTTTTTGCAGAACTACCATATTGGGTAAAGTCCTCTTCTTTTGCTTTTTTAAAATATTTTATTGCGGTAATATTTGTTGGATAATCCCCTTTGTATTTCTTTATTATCGAAGTTAAGCCATCGCTTTTGACAGCGAGAATTTGGCTAGTTGTTGCTACAACAATAATATTTACGGGTAATTCGTGTGGTTTAAGCTGTTTTATTTGGTTTGATGAAAATAAAATGGAGCCTTCGTGAGCAATTAGGTTTTCACAATACGAAAAAAGGAATTTTGGATTTGCTGACTTTTCATAGCTCAGTTTGTTTTCATCTAATATGTTGAAAAGTTTAGGTTCGTAACATAGCACTTCACTTTCGTACCAGTCATTTTCTTCGAGAATATTTTCAAACTGTTCGCTTACTTCCTTAATATTTTCACAATATAAAAATTTACCACCATTTTTTTTAAAATTGTAGATGAATTGTTCATCTATAGACATCATATCGGCATCAGGTAAAAACTTACTGTTTTCTTTCTCTTTATCCTTATCTGAAGGCGAAATACTAGAACCAAAAATTTTTCTGAAAAGATTCATATGTTGTTAAGCGGCTTTATCTGTTAAATAATAAAGTCCAAAGATAAAAAAATCTTAATTCAAATAGTGATTTTGAATTAAGATTTTAAAAATAATTAAATTTGATGTAGTATTTAGGAAATTACTTCCTCAAGATTTTTGTCAAAAGCTCTTTTTCCGAAAATAGTTTCCAGATCATCTTTAAAGATAACTTCTTTTTCAATTAATATATCAGCAAGTTGATTCAGCTTATCTTTGTTTTCCTCTAAAATTTCAATTGCTCTTTGATATTGACTTTCAATAAGTAGTGAAATTTCTTTATCAATAATTTTAGCAGTTTCGTCAGAATAGGGTTTAGAGAAATTATATTCACTTTGTCCAGTTGAATCATAATAAGTAACGTTTCCTATTTTATCGTTTAGACCGTAAACCGTAACCATTGCGCGTGCTTGTTTAGTCACTTTTTCTAAATCACTTAAAGCACCTGTTGAAATCTTGTTAAAAGTTACCTTTTCAGCTGCTCTACCTCCCATCGTGGCACACATTTCGTCTAGCATTTGATCAGTGCGCACAATTAAGCGCTCTTCTGGGAGGTACCATGCGGCACCAAGACTTTGGCCCCTTGGTACAATGGTTACTTTAATTAAAGGAGCGGCATGTTCTAGCATCCAACTTACAGTTGCGTGGCCAGCTTCATGGATAGCAATTGCTTTCTTTTCCTCTGGCGTTACAATTTTATTTTTCTTTTCTAATCCACCTACAATTCTGTCAACGGCATCTAAGAAATCTTGTTTGTCGACCGCTGTCTTGTTGTACCTTGCAGCTATTAATGCTGCTTCATTACAAACATTGGCTATATCTGCCCCTGAGAAACCTGGAGTTTGTTTGGCCAAGAAATCAGTGTCTAAACCTTCTACTTTTTTCAATGGAGTCAAGTGTACTTTGAAGATTTCAGCACGCTCACGGATGTCTGGTAAATCCACAAATATTTGTCTGTCAAAACGACCTGCACGCATTAATGCTTTATCTAAAACGTCAGCTCTATTTGTTGCAGCTAAAACTATTACATTTGAATTAGTACCAAAACCGTCCATTTCTGTAAGTAATTGATTCAGAGTATTTTCTCTTTCGTCGTTACCGCCAGACATGTTGCTTTTCCCTCTTGCTCTTCCTACAGCATCAATTTCGTCAATGAAAATGATTGCAGGGGATTTTTCTTTAGCTTGTTTAAACAAATCACGCACTCGCGATGCACCAACACCTACGAACATTTCAACAAAATCAGAACCTGATAATGAGAAAAACGGTACTTGAGCTTCTCCAGCTACAGCTTTTGCCAATAGAGTTTTTCCAGTTCCGGGAGGCCCTACAAGTAATGCTCCTTTTGGTATTTTACCACCTAGATTTGTATATTTTTCCGGATTCTTCAAGAATTCCACAATTTCTTGTATTTCTTCTTTAGCACCCTCTAAACCTGCAACATCTTTAAAAGTAGTTTTAACATCAGTTTTTTCATCAAAAAGCTTCGCTTTCGATTTTCCAATGTTAAAGATCTGTCCACCACCGCCACCGGCGCCACCTGACATTTTTCTCATTATGAAAATCCAAACACCTATTATAATGATAATGGGAAGTAAACTGATCAGAATGTCACTCCAATTACTTTTTTGAGAAAAATTAAAATCTTTTAATTTTCCTTCAGCAACCGCAGTTTCTAATTTGGTCTGAAATAGTTGATCATTTCCGATCTCAAAAGTATATTGAGGTCCATCGTTGGGCCTGTCAAAAATATCTTTGGCAACTTTCTTATGCTCTTTCGCTTTTA
>JBLIKQ010000051.1:0-16012 GCA_047635475.1 Porticoccaceae bacterium | reverse complement strand
CTAATTTTAAAACTCAATTAAAATAATAACTTCTTTCATATACCTTATAAAGTCAAATGAAAGAAGTCTATAAATCGATTATTTAACAATTATAAATTCACTTCTTCGATTAACTTGATGCTCCTCTTCAGTACAATTAACAGCGTCTGAACAAATATTTATTAATTTTGTTTCTCCATAGCCTTTTGCTGTTAAACGGGATCTATCAATGCGGTTTTTAATTAGCCATTCCATAGTTGACTTAGCCCTACTTTCTGATAATTTTTGGTTATAAACCTTCGATTCTCTACTATCCGTATGAGAACGAATATCTATCCTCATGCTAGGGTTCTGCAACAAAACATCGCATATTTTTGCTAATTCGTATGCTGCATCTGGTCTGATATCTGCTTTGTTTAAATCAAAATTAATTATATTGAGATCTAAAATTTTTGCTAAATCATCTCCAGATTTTAGTTCTTCAACTAATTCCACTTTCACCATTTTCTCCCCCGCTTCTTCTGCTATAACTACAGGGTTTTCTACGGTGTAATAATCTGACTCTTCTGTCTTAATATAGTATTTTGAATTCCTTTCTACCTTCCCAAAATCAAATTCCCCTTCATTGCCAGTCAGAAGTTCTTTTATTACTTTATAATTACTATCTGACAAGGTTACTTTTGCACCTGCAATTTGTAGTCCAGATTTTTTATTAATTACAACACCTGCTAAAAACTGTTCACGGATATATTTTATTTTACTTGTTTCAATAAAATCATAAATATCATCTTTTCCTTGTCCACCTTCGCGGTTTGAGCTTACATACCCCATTCTTGTATCGCTGGATATCAAAAACGCAAAGTCATCATTTGAGCTATTTACTGGCTCTCCTACGTTTAAAACGTTTTTAAAATTTCCATCTTGTTCTGCTTTTGACACAAATATATCTAAGCCTCCAAGTCCAAGCTGACCATCTGAAGCAAAATAAAGTTCGTTTTCTGCTGTTATAAATGGAAAACTTTCTCTGCCTTCCGTATTTATTGCGTTACCTAAATTTTGTGGTATTCCATAACTCCCGTCTATGTTTATACTTACTTTAAAAATGTCTGATTCTCCTAATGTTCCAGGCATATTAGATGCGAAGTATAAGCATTTCTCGTCATCACTTAAAGCGGGGTGTGCTACACTGTAATTATCACTATTAAATGGCAATTCAACTATATTGATCCATTTATCATTTTCTAATGTAGCTTTATAGATTTTTAATAAAGTTGTTTTATTAGCGTCTTTTCCTTTTTTACCTTTTAAAAAATTATTTCTAGTGAAGTAGATAGTTTTGCCATCTTTAGTAAATACAGGAGTTGATTCGTGGAACCTAGAATTAAGCTTTGCAGAAAAATTTTCTACCGCAGTTAGCGTTCCGTCAACTTTTTTATCTGCCATGTATAAAACTGTAAATGACTCTCCGGTCCAGGAATGTTTTCTATTAACAAAACTTGCATTGTCTTTAGCAGAGGCAAAAATTATTTTATTCCCATAAAATGAACTCCCATAATCTGAGTATTTAGAATTTATTTCAGCATTTTTTATAACATATCTTCCTGAGTTTCTTTTTATAATTGACAAATAGTCTTTTTGTGAAGCAGCTAATATTGCTCGATGGTCTTCTAAATTCTTTTTACCAAATTGCATCATCATATCATCGGCTTTTCCATACTCTTTAATTGATTTTAAAGATTGTGCATAGCGATAGTAGTATTCAGTTGGCAAATCTTCTGTTAATGCAAACAGTTCCGAATACCATTTATAGGCATTATCAAAATCAGCGTTAAAATAATAAGAATTAGCTAATTTTTGTAACATATCGACTGATTTATACCCTTTATAAAAAACATGTTCATATGTTTTGATCGCATCTGCAAAAGCATAATTAGCATATTCTTTATCTGCTTTAATAATGTTTTGTTGTTGAGAGTACGTTTGCGTCGAAACGAAACCTAATAAAAGCAATATTATAATTTTGTTTTTCATCTTGTATTATTTTAAAAAAATCTTGGTGAAACGATTTTATTTTCTCTTTTAAATAATTCAAATCGTAAAAATAATTCATGTGAGCCTGAATTATAATTTGATAAGTTGGTCATTACTAAATCATATCCATACCCAATAAGCAATCCATCAGTCACTTGGAATCCCGCCATCCCACTTACCGCTGCATCCCATCTATATGCTGCTCCAATAACAAACTTTTCTCGAATTAAAAAATTTCCAGACAAGTCAAGTTGAAACGGGGATCCTTTTACAACCTTAGCTAGAAAAGAAGGTTTAAATTTTATATTAGGGCTTAAGTCAAAAACGTAGCCACTCATAAAATAGAAGTGCCCACTTTCCTTCGTCATGGACATAGCATTATCATTATTTTTGCTATTGTCTAAAAAATCTGGAACTGAAAAACCTAAATATAATTTATCAGAATAAAAATATAAGCCACCACCTATATTTGGAGAAAATTTATTTTCAATATTATTTTGAAAACTGGGATCGTTCACGTTATACATACTTAATTTTGTATAATCTACATTCAATAAGTTTACTGTTCCTTTAAGACCAAAAGATAATTTATAATTATCGGAGGTTTTTATACTATATGACACATTAGTAGAAATAGTACTCTCATCGGACGGGCCTATTTTATCACCCACGAAAGATACTCCAATGCCTAAATTCGAGTTTTCTATAGGAGCGTCGATCGAAACTGTGTTCGTAACTGGACTACCGTCCATCCCCATCCATTGACTTCTATGCAATCCAAAAATACTGGTTACACCGCGACTTCCTACATATGCTGGATTTATGTTAGCAGTATTGTACATGTACTGTGTATATTGAGCATCTTGTTGGGCAAAACCAGATATAGCTACTAACAATAAGATGATTATTCCTTTCTTTTTCATAATATTTTTGTATTTATTCTGAAGAATCATTTCCAATTCTGCGGAAGTTTTTTAAACTAATTTCTAATTATTTGTAGATATCCTGTTTGATCTATTATTTTGCCATTGACATCCTCACATTTAATCATATAGAAGTAAGTACCACTTGCCAATCCTTCCGCTTTAGACACCGTTGCTCTTCCCTCAGATAAGCCTCTAAATACTTTATTGATGTTATCATACCCATTCATACCAAATACTTTGATACCCCAGCGATTATAAATCTCAACTGTATTATTTGGATAACATTCTATTCCTTGTATGAGAAAAACATCATTTAATCCATCACCATTTGGTGATACAGCATTAAATGCTTTAATAGAGCAACCATCTATTTTAATCACTGTAAAATCATCTTCTAACTCATTATCATTATCTGATAAATCTGTAACAGTCACTCCTGATGGACTTGTTCCATATATTGTTGCTTGGTTGCTTAAGGAACCCGCAATAATATCTTGCTGCGTTAAAACATAAGAGCCTGCAAAAGTCGTATTATTAGATTCTCCAACTGATAAGTTTATTGGGCCACCTGTAAGTATAATTCCAGCTAATGGATCTGTTATCCGTACCTTAGTAAGTGACACATTCCCATTGTTTATAACCATAAAATCATAGCTTACAGTTTCTCCTGCTTGCGCATTTCCATCTCCATTATTATCATCAAACACTGCTGTTTTTACTATAGCAATACTTGGAGTTTGCATCAACGCAGTCCTAGTACATGTAGGGCAATCTGGTTTAGGTAAGCATGTAGTACAGGGAGTTAGATCTGTTGATTTAGCAATTACGGTTTCTCCAAGTGAAGATTTCCCAACTGCAGTTGCTAAATTATACACTATACCGGCATCAATATCTTCTTGTACAATAGAATGCACAGCTGTGAATGTCTTGCTATCAGACTCCCCCGCCGCAAGAATTACTAAAGTTCCTCCAGCTATGATTGCATTATCATCAGTTACTGTGACGTCAGTCAAATCAGGAGTTCCTGTATTCGTTATGACAAATGCATATTTTATGCTGTCTCCTATGTTTGTTTTCCCATCACCATTATTATCCACATAAGTTCCCTCCTTAGTAATTGAAATTGAAGAATAACAAAGTAATTCACCTCCATTGCTATCACTCGTATCGATAAAAGCACCATAAACATTGATTCTATTGATAACACTTGCATTAGAGCTTACCGTAAGTTTAATTTCATCGAAATCTAAGGTCACGTTAAACCCAATATTATAAAATCCAGGACCAGATTCTAAAATAGGATCTCCTAATAACGCGAAATTTGTTAATTGATCACCAGCTATTGATTCTTGTAGAACTCCATCATTAAAAGTAGAGACAGTCAAAGATTGAAATAAATTTAATTCACTTGCAGCATTTAAATCTTCAATAGTAAATCCCGCAAAAGTTCCCTTTGGATAAGTATATAATTGATCCCTTACAGCAATTGAACCAGATGCAACAACGCCAGCAGTTAAAATGATTTGAGCGAAGTCAGTACTATCCGCGGTTAAAACATTGTTTGCATCATTGACTGCACAAGCCAAGCAGGCTAGACCATCAAGTCCAGTATTACTACCATCAATGGTTACAGGAAAATTTGGATTTGTTAATATATACGTTTTATCGCACTCAACTGTGGCAGCACAGTATTTCTGAAATACGGCGTTGTAAACATTAACAACACCAATGTTTACTGTCGGAAGATTTGAAATGGTAATTTGAACTTCATCAAAAGCTTTCGTAGAAACAAAACCTATTGTCTGCTTGCTAGTCACTAACAATAAGTCAGTTCCAATTGCCACTAAAGTTGCTTCTCCAGAATTACTTTCTTGAAGTTCATTATTCAAATAGGTTCTTATCGTGATCGCCTCAATAGCATTTAGATTTAATAAAGAATGATTTTCAATAGTAAACCCAGCAAATGACCCTACTGGATAATCTGTTATTTGATCTTTTACAGAAATGCTTCCACTAGCACCCAGACTTGCTGCAACATTAATTTGAGCATAGTCTGACGTATTTTGATTAATGACATTTCCGGTATTACTTACCGTGCAAAGAACACATGAAATTCCGTCAACTCCTGTGTTGGCTCCATTTATAAAAACAGGATAGGTTGGAGCTACAATACTAGTTTGAATATTACACTGCAAATCTGGCCCTGCGCAGAATTTCTCGAAAAACAGATTGTAAACTTTAGTAGAACCAAGATCAAGTGCTAAAGTTTGATTGATTTTTATCTGAACTTCATCAAAGGGGGTTGTTGAAACAAAACCAACTTTGTAACGCCCCTGATTGCTAAATAAAGAATCATTAACTATCAGAATGTTTTCCAAGAACTGCTCTTGTTCAACACTATTTAAAAAAGTTGTAATCTGTAAGTTACCTAAAATAGATGCACTAGCTAAAGTAGCGTTCTCTATCTCAAAACCTGCATAAATTCCAGCAGGATAGTCGGTAACTTTATCTTTTATTGAGATACTGCCTGAGCCAAGTAATCCAGCCGTTAGATTTATAGTTCCATAATCAGTAGTACTAGCACTGACAACATTCTCTGCGTTAGAAATACTACCTAAAGCAACTCCCGATAAACCAGTGTTAGCAGCAACTACTTCCACTGGAAAAATTGGAAGATTAACTGCAGTAATACTATTGCAGACTAAACTTGGTCCAGCACAATTAGCTGTATCGCACTGACCTAAAACATTGAATGATGATAAAAAAACAAGAAAAACAAATGTTATTCTGAGATGATTCTTTTTAAGTTGTTTATCAACCACTATAAATTTATCTAAAAAACTGGGCTTAGTTTTACAATTATTTTTTTTCATCACTGTTAGATTAAAATCATTTGTTTATAAAAATTTACTTAAAAATATAGAATTAAGGAACAGAACTTAACCGCTTATTTCTAATTGTTTAACTACATTATTTTTCTAATTAAATAAAATTCAATAAAAAAAAGCAAATGTGAACAACACGAATAAATAACCCTACAAAACAACTAATAGATTAAAAAAAAGTACAATTAATTTAAATTTCCTGTTAAACTATTATTAATGTTTTTTAAAAATAATGAACAACATTTTTAACTTACGTCTAACATCATTATTATTACGTTAATAGAAAAAAACAACCGTTTGCTTATTGTAAAAAATAACAAAATTTTAAGTTACATTTTTAATTATACCATTAGAAAATTAGATACTTTTACGGCCTTAACTAAATTAACTCATTAATAATGAAAAAAATAATTTTATTAGTTTCTGTTGCTGTTGTCTTATTTTCTTGCAACAAAGTTGGAAAAGACGAATTCCTTATTACTGGTACTGCTACCGGTATAGAAAATGGTAAAACTGTAATCTTAGAAACTCAAGATCCAACTACTGGTGTAATAACTGCTTTAGATACTGTAAAAGTAGAAAACGGAAAATTTGAAATTAAGGGAAAAGTTACAGAACCAGCTTTCCACACAATTCAATTAGAATCAGTAGCTGGAAAAGCACCTTATACAAAAATTCCTTTCATCTTGGAAAATGGAGAAATCACAATTGCTATAGATAAAGATAGTATCCAAAAATCTAAAGTTTCCGGAACTTACAGTAACGACGAGTATGTTAAATTTAATGAGGAAATCAAAGTGGTTCAAAAGAAGCTAATGGATTTTCAAACTCAAAACATGCTAGCGATGAATACAGCGCAGCAAGCTCAAGACACTGCTGTGATAAATAAATTAATGCAAGAGTTTTCAAAATTACAACAAGAGGTAGGTGTTGCATCAAAAGCAAAATATTCAACCTATGCAGAAACGCATCCTAAATCATACATCAGCGTCTTGATTGTACAAGGCATGGTTAACGATCCAACTTCCGACACTAAAAAAACAGAAACAATTTTTAACAGCTTAGAGGAATCTTTAAAAAAGACTAAAGCTGGTGTAGCTGTAAAAGCAAAAATCACTGAAATCAACTCTCCTACCATTGGTGTGAACGCTGCCCCAGTTGGAGACGCTAAATGAACTTCGGATTTTTCCGCGCCTAATCCTGAAGGGAAAGTTGTTTCTCTTAAGGAAAGTTTAGGTAAAGTTACTATCGTAGATTTCTGGGCATCATGGTGTGGTCCTTGTAGAAGAGAAAATCCCAATGTGGTTGCGATCTATAAAGAGTTACATTCCAAAGGCTTAAATATTATAGGCGTTTCTTTAGATAAAGATGCAGATAAATGGAAGGAAGCGATTGCAAAAGATAAATTAACTTGGAATCATGTTTCCAATTTAAAATTTTGGGACGAGCCAATAGCAGCTCAATATAAGGTCGAAGCAATTCCTGCTACTTTCATTCTCGATGCTTCAGGTAAAATAGTGGCAAAAGACCTAAGGGGTGATGAACTGAGGAAAAAAATCATCGAACTTTTGGCCAAATAGCTGGTTTCATAGAACAAAATAAAAGAATCTCCCTAGTGGAGATTCTTTTATTTTATTCAATACCAATACATTAAAAACAATATAGAAATTAAGTGCGAAATTAATTTGGAAACACGAAAACAGTTTTTATATTTGCAACCGCTTACTACAACACAAGTGTTGTGCTCAAAGGCTTCGGGGAGATACTCAAGCGGCCAACGAGGGCAGACTGTAAATCTGCTGACTACGTCTTCGTAGGTTCGAATCCTACTCTCCCCACCAAAACGCTGCATGTAATTGCAGCGTTTTTTTTGGTTAATATAGACGGGAAACATACTTTTTTTTAAGCTGCAGAATCGAAAATACAATGGCCTTTCCAGAACATGTTTTCGACAAAAAAAAGTCTCCTCCCTTTTATAAAGAGAGGAGACTTTTGAATTATAAATATTGTTGATTTATTCTAAAATAAAACTAACACTTACATTTGCGGTTATCGTAATTTCTCCTTCAGCAACTGTTTCAGGAGTTGTTACAATTTCATCCATTGCCATTAGTTTCATTCTTGCATAAACAGGCTGTAGATGTTCGTTTTGTGAATTATCGATTATAGTTATCGCCGGCCCCACTTTTTGCCCTAAAACGGACGCATAATCTTCTGCTTTGAGCTTTGCGTCCTTCATTGCCCTTTTTCTAGCTTCTGATTCATATTGGGCTACTTTTGAAGACTGAAAAGTAACATTGTCTATTAGATTGATGCCTTGCCCTACTATACCCTCCATCAATTCATCATACTTAGATAAATCTCTTAATAAAATTTCAACGCTTTGGGTAGCACGATAAGTTGTCTTCTTTTTTTCATAATCAAAAATCGGATTTAAGGAAACACGTTGTGTTCTGTAGTCAGCTGTTGCCAAATTCATTTTTTTTATGATATTTAGAACCCCTTCGATTTGTTTATCATTTTCTTTTTTTACGTCTTTGGCAACATTCCCTTTTGTTTCGACAGTCGCTATTATAGTAGCCTGATCAGGCACGACCTTAATCTTAGACTCTCCCGTTACACTAACTTGGGGAACTTGTTTTACTTCTTGTGCATATGATATTCCTAGAAACAATAGGAGTAGAATTAATACTGCTATTTTCATAAAGGGTTTTTAGTTGATTAAAAATGTATATTGTTTTTCAAAATTTATGCCATTACAACTTTCCCATTTTATCCATTACAAAGAGGATAACGATAGGAATGGTTAGTAATACCACCATCAAGGTGTTTTCTACGAGTAAGTGCGGGTTCGTTATTAGAGTTATTACATATCCACCTATGGCACCGCCAAAATGTGCCGTATGCCCTATATTGTCATTCTTGGCTCTCATCCCGTAGATGGAATATAACAAATAAAGGATCCCGAAAAGGTAGGCTGGAATCGGAATTATAAAAAAGAGGCCCAACATCATATCCGGTCGCAGTAATATAGCGGAATATAAAACACCAGTAACGGCACCTGAAGCACCTACAGCTCTATAATTATAGTCATCTTTATGGAATAAAATAGTCAATAAACTACCAGTAATCAAACTGCCAAAATAAACGATAACAAATAAAAATTCACCCATATAAGCAATAACAACTGGTGCAAAAAAATAAAGCGTAATCATATTAAAAGCCAAATGTGCTATGTCTGCATGAAGAAAACCGGATGATAAAACCCTGATTTGCTCACCTGAACGAACGCTTCCCATGTGAAATTCATATTTTCTAAAAAAGGAATAATCATTAAATCCTTTGTAGCTGAAGAGTGCATTTGCAACGATTATTGCAATTAATATTAAATTCATAAAGTGTATTTATTGTGAGTAGCAAATGTAGTGATTCTGCAATACTCCATTAGTCTCTTGCTATAAATTTTATGAATCTCCATTTTTGGCTTATATTTGCAATAAAAAGTACCGCATGCAATTTCTGATATTTATTATCGCTTACCCTTTTCTATGGATGATTTCTATACTTCCATTCCGAGTTTTTTATGTGCTATCGGATGCGTTATACTTTTTAGTTTATTATGTTATAGGCTATCGCAAAAAAATCGTCAGGGCAAATATAGCTTTAGCCCTGCCTCATCTAAGCCCAGAAGAACGTCTCTCAATAGAGAAAAGATCATACAGCCATTTATGTGATATGTTTATGGAAATGACAAAAACCATGACCATTTCATCCCAAGAAATGAACAAAAGATTCGTAATCACGAATCTGGAAGTCATCAAAGAATATGAAAAAAAAGAGAAAAGCATTGTACTTTTGGCATCCCATTATGCTAGCTGGGAATGGCTACTCGTCCTAAATCAAAAAGTTAGCTACCAAGGTGTAGGTGTTTATAAAAAAATAAGTAATAAATACTTTGACAAACTCATTAGGCAGCTCCGATCAAAATACAACACTGAATTAGTCACCACTAATAAAACGATTCCCTTAATTTCTCACAATCAAAAAAACGGTATTCTTTCCATATATGGTTTAGCCAGTGACCAGTCTCCAAAAGCAGGGCGCATATTTCATTGGGACAGCTTCATGGGGGTTGAAGTTCCTGTTCACACGGGTGCTGAAATGCTGGCTAAAAAACATGATTTAAACGTTATATTCGCGAAAGTAAGAAAGCTTAAAAGGGGATATTATGAAGCAACTTTAGTCCCTTTGAGCGATAATCCAAAGTCTGTCCCTGGTTTTGGAATTACCCACTCTTTCATTAAGGAAGTGGAGAAACAAATTTATGAGGCACCTGAATATTATTTCTGGACTCATAAAAGATGGAAACACCGTCGCCAATAAATCAAAGTCCAGTAGGTTTTAATTAACTACTGTTATCAAAATATTTTATTAATTTTTGTACTAACATACTATAAAATGAATTTAAAAATCAATAATAGGTTTAGCGCAGAACTTCCTGCAGATAGTAATGAAACAAATGTTCCGCGTCAGGTTAAAAACGCTTGTTTTTCCTTTGTCACCCCCAGAACTCCGTCCAATCCTAAATTGATACACTTTACAGAAGAGGTTGCGGAAATACTAGGTATTACCAAAGAAGAGGCCCAATCAGCTGAATTTACAAATGTATTTTCTGGAAAAGAGCTGCTTCCTGGGACCCGTCCCTATTCCATGAGTTACGCAGGGCATCAGTTTGGCAACTGGGCTGGACAATTAGGTGATGGAAGAGCTATTATTTTAACTGAAATAGAAAGTAACAAGAAAATATATACTCTCCAACTTAAAGGAGCTGGACTAACGCCATATTCCCGTGGAGCTGACGGACTAGCTGTATTGCGTTCTTCCATTAGGGAACATTTATGTAGTGAAGCCATGTTTCACTTAGGAGTCCCTACGACTCGCTCACTATCATTAATACTTACGGGCGACCTAGTGTTGCGCGATGTTATGTATGACGGTCATCCCGATTATGAAAAAGGGGCCGTGGTATGCAGAGTGGCAGCATCCTTTATACGTTTTGGGAATTTCGAACTTTTTTCCTCTCAAAATGATCTAAAAACTTTAAAATCACTAACTGATTTTACCATTAAACATCATTTCCCAAAAATTAAAGCAGCGAACAAAGAAAGCTATGTACAGTATTTTCAAGAGGTTGCCAACAAAACCCGTGAAATGATTGTGCAATGGCAGCGTGTGGGCTTTGTACACGGAGTAATGAACACAGATAACATGTCCATACTAGGGCTTACTATAGATTATGGTCCATATGGCTGGTTAGAGGATTACAATCCAAATTGGACCCCTAATACTACAGATCGAGAAAACCGAAGGTATCGTTTTGGGAACCAACCAGAAATTGCACTTTGGAACCTTTATCAATTGGCCAATTCTTTGTACCCACTAATTGAAGAAGCTACACCTCTAGAATCTATTTTAAATAGTTTTCAAACTGATTATGAAGTCGATTACGCTGATATGATGCGAAATAAGTTAGGTCTTTTTACTAAAGAGGAAAATGACAGCCAACTGATTATTTTATTGACGGAAAATTTGCAGCAGACAGAAACGGATATGACCATTTTCTTCAGAAAATTAAGTCAGACAAAAAAATTAGAATCTGAAGAAGATGCTCTTTTACTTATTACGGATTCCTTCTATAAAACAAATGAAGTTAAGGATCAACTAAAAGAAACTTGGTTGTATTGGTTTACCCAATATTTGAATCGATTGAGACAGGAAGAAGCGACTGATGAATTTAGAAAAGCGGCTATGGATAGTGTAAACCCGAAATATGTTTTACGAAACTATATGTCACAATTAGCAATTGAAGCAGCTGAGAAGGAGGATTATTCATTAATAGAAGAGTTACATCTTTTATTAAAAAATCCATATCAGGAACAGCCGCAATCTGAAAAGTGGTTCGCCAAACGACCGGATTGGGCCCGAGAAAAAATTGGAAGTTCTATGTTGTCTTGTAGTTCTTAAAAGACAACACAGAATTTATTAATTAGCAGAATCTCTTTCGATTATAATGAAAACCAGTTTTTGACTAATTCATCCTCTAATGGTTGTGCTTGTTTATTTACGAACTCATTAGTCTCCCTATTATAATCGTAATCTAAAGCCCAGCTTTTATGGTTTTCGGCTAGTGCCTTAATGCCGTTACAAACAAACTCAATTTCGGCGGCAGTCGTTGTAGGGTGAGTGGACATTCGGATCCAACCTGGTTTTCTGATCAAATCACCTAAGCTAATTTCATCTATTAATTTATGAGAGGTTTCCTGATCCACATGAAGTAAAAAATGTCCGTATGTGCCAGCGCAACTGCAACCACCGCGTGTCTGAATTCCAAATTTATCATTCAGTAATTTCACGCCTAGATTAAAATGCAAATCATCAACATAAAAAGAAATTACTCCTAACCTATCCTGATGTTGCCCTGCCAGAATTTTAATATTGGAAACATTGCCTAATTGTGAGAAAACATAATCGACGATTTCATGTTCTCGTTTTAAGATGTTTTGAACTCCCATTTTTTCTTTTAACTGAATAACAAGAGCAGTCTTTATTACCTGTAGGAAACCCGGTGTTCCACCATCTTCCCTATCTTCAATGTTATCAATAAATTTATGTTCTCCCCAAGGATTTGTCCAAGAGACGGTGCCGCCACCTGGATTATCAGGAACTAAGTTTTGATATAATTTTTTATTGAAAATTAACACGCCCGAAGTACCTGGTCCTCCAAGAAACTTATGAGGCGAAAAGAAAATAGCATCTAAATAACTTTCAGTATCTGCGGGATGCATGTCTATTTCCACATAAGGCCCAGAACAGGCAAAATCAACAAAACACAGTCCATTATGTTGATGCATTACTTTTGCCGCTTCGTGGTATGGCGTTCTAATCCCGGTAACATTTGAGCAGGAAGTAATAGACGCAATCTTGAAAGCTCTGTCTTTGTACTTATCCAAAAGGATTTCTAGATGCTCAATACTGAATAAACCATCTTCAGTGGAAGGTATCACCTCAACATCAGCAATTGTTTCTAACCAAGAAGTTTGATTAGAATGATGCTCCATATGCGAAATAAAAACAACTGGTCTTTTTTCGGCAGGAATATTTATAAAGTCTTTAAGGTTTTCTGGAACTTTTAATCCTAAAATACGTTGGAATTTATTAACCACACCTGTCATTCCCGTTCCATCAGTAATCAGGATATCATTCGTATTAGCGTTTACATGATGCTTTATGATATGCCTCGCTTTATGATATGCCTTAGTCATGGCAGTACCGGAAATTGTAGTTTCGGTATGGGTATTGGCCACAAAAGGTCCAAACTCATTAATCAGTTTTTCCTCTATGGGTCGATAAAGACGGCCACTAGCAGTCCAATCAGTATAGATGATTTTTTGTTTTCCATAAGGAGAAACAAAATTTTGGTCTATTCCTATGATGTTCTCACGAAATTGTTGAAAATACTGTTCTAACTGAGTTGAAGTTTCTTTAACGATCATGTTATTCTTTTATTAAAGTTCAAAGATATTGATTTTTGTGGATTTAAAAATCTGAACCTCTACAATAATACTTTTTTGCCAATTATTTTTTCTCTCGCTGTAAATAGATCTCGACAACTATTTAAAGTTAATTTGACACTAAATTAAACACTTCAAAAAAGCAATTCATTAATTTTACACCTCAAACAAAGTCTTTTTTAACGATTAACATATGAAAAAAATCCTTTTATCTTTTAGCATTCTTCTATTTATCAATTGTAAAAGTACAACTGCATTAGACCTTACGATAACGGAGAATCAATCCAATCCATACACTATTGCTTTTGGTTCCTGTGACAACCAAGAAATAAAAAATGATCTTTGGGAGTCTATCGATGCAAACCATCCTTCAGTTTGGATTTGGGGAGGTGATAACGTCTACTCTGATACGGAGGATATGCAAGTTTTAAAGGCCAATTTTGCAGTTCAAAAACAAGATTCAACTTACCTGAATTTTATAAAAAACAAAATCATCTTAGGAACCTGGGATGATCATGATTTTGGAGTTAATGATGGCGGACAAGAATACCTATTCAAAAAAGAAAGTCAAAGCTACCTATTTGATTTTTTAGACACTCCTATAAATGCTCCTGAAAGGAACCGAGACGGAGTTTATAATGCCAAAACAATAACTGTTGATGACCATCAAATAAAGATTATAATTCTCGATACTCGCTATTTTAGGACTAAGTTGACAAAATCAAAAAATACTAATAAACGGTTTCAGCCCAATAGCTATGGTGAGGGAACTATTTTAGGAGAAAAACAATGGCATTGGCTCGCAGAAGAACTTAACTCCTCAAAAGCAGCGTTTAATGTGATTGTAAGTAGCGTACAATTTTTATCAGACAAACATGGCTTTGAATCATGGGGAAACTTTCCTCATGAAGTTGATAAATTGGAGAAATTAATTGTCTCTTCTAGCGCCCAAGGGACTTTTATTCTTTCTGGGGATCGCCATATTGCTTTATTCTCTACTAAGAAAGTAGCTCAACTACCCTATCCTTTAGTTGATTTTACTTCAAGTGGACTAACCCATACTTACACTAATTTTTCAGGAGAAGAAAATCCATATTTAGAAGGAGAGGTTGTCAAAGATTTGAATTTTGGAATTTTAAAATTCGATTTTAACACTCATAGTGTCCAAATGGAAATCCGTGGGAAAGAAAATAAGCTCCTAGGACAGCACATTCAAAAATACTAAAGCATTTAAAATAACAAAACCCTCCCAAAAAAATGCTTTGGGAGGGTATAGATATTGGGCTAGTGAGCCTATAAATCAAATCCTACTGAAAATTGCCAAACTCTATTGTGTGCTTTATTATTATCATATAAATCTCCTAAACCTAAATGATATCGTACACCTAAACTTATTCCAGAATCGGTTTTAAAACCACCTCCAAAATTCATTCCCCAATCAAAGTTGTTTGGGTCTGTTTGTGTTGACCCACTAAGAAAACCGTTAGACTCATCTATCTGTGAGATTGCTAATCCTATTTGCGGACCAGCTTCAAAAAAAAAGTTTTTAGAAGGATACGCTTTAAACATCATAGGCAAATTGATGTAATCTAATTTTTGTGTAAAAGTCGCATTACCATCTTTTATCTCATATCCCTGTTGCGAATACATCAATTCAAGTTGAAGCGCAAAGCTATCGCTAATAAATGATTCTCCATAAATCCCTGCATGAAAGCCATGACGTTGTCCAGTTTCTCCACTACCATCATAGTTCACTGCAGCTAAATTGTAGCCTCCCTTTATACCCGCATTTGATTTTGGTGTCTTACTATCTTGAGCATTGGCTGTAGACAGTATACCAACAAGAAGCACTAGTGATAAATATTTGAATTTCATAACATTTTATTTTTAATTTATACAATTTTATTTTCCTCCGTTTGCGCGAAGGTCTGCGATACATTGTGCGTCTAGTTTTGGTGCCGATCCACCAGAAACCATATTGGTAACACCTTTCCCTGATTCAGCAGCCCAATACATCAAACAACTCTCTACTTCGCAATGTTTTTGATGATCTGCATCTTCATGATCGCTTTGTAACGGCGAACCTAAGTTAGTAAGCCCTAAAATATGTCCAATCTCATGTGTGATTACAGTCGTTTCTACTAGGCTTGTACTAGGTTCAAAAGGACCACCGCTTAAACCTTGAATTGTTTTTTCATAAATAACAAAAGAAGTATTTCGATAGGCTGTCCCTAAAACAACTCCGGTATCAGTATTGCTGGCTGATTCTCCATCTACAAAGAATGCCCAAACCGCAATCTGGTTTGCTGAGTTGTATTTGGTTCTATTGGCATCTTCAATACTTACAATATCCGAGTTGGTATAACGGGCTTTCCCTGGAGAAGCTATTGCTCTTTTAACAACAGTAATTCCTCCCGGTTTATATGTTCTTGCATTCAAAAAAGAAACAAAATTAGTGACGGATGAAGCTGATGGCTCAAACCCCTCTACATATACCAATTCTACAACCATACTTTTAAAAGCGGCATCAGACAACAAATCATTAGCAGAACTTCCTGTTCCTTTTTTGTTATTACTGACTGGAAACCCCTCTACGGAAGTCTCTTTTGTACCAGTACCA
>JBLIKQ010000050.1:0-16138 GCA_047635475.1 Porticoccaceae bacterium | reverse complement strand
AATTCAGACTTATATTTGCAGCCATAATGAGACGCCAGCGTAGCTCAGTTGGCTAGAGCAGCTGATTTGTAATCAGCAGGTCGTGGGTTCGAGTCCCTCCGCCGGCTCATCGGTTAAACCACCTAACTTTGTTAGGTGGTTTTTTATTTTAGACCAATTCTTAAATTGGTTTTTTTAGGTCAAAAAAAAACGTCACAATTTTTATGAGACGTTTTTGCATTTTGACAAATAATCGAAATTAGGTTTCTAAGCGATTTATTTTTGGTTTTTAATAGAACTTACATACTCAGTCAATTTCTTTCCGTAAAGCGATTGCGCCACTTTTGGACTCATTGACTTTTGAATAGTATCCAAGTACTTGACATTGATGTCATAAATCTCAGATAAAGCGATGTAAGGAGCTACCTCGTGGTCTTTATTGTTTATCGCAAAATTAGTTGCAAACAAATATTTTCGCTTTATGTTTGATTCTTGTTTTGCGGTCAAGCTGTCAATGGCTTTTGAATTATTGTTTTTGATGGCATTGAACTTTTGCTCAATCAGAGTTAGTTTTTCGTCTATAAAACGAGAATTGATTTTTTTGTACTCTTCAAATAAATCTTGATTTTTTGAACCAGTAATTTTAGCATTTGCAATATAAGACTCTAAGTTGGTGTCTATGTTGATGACCCCAGGCTCAGCAAAAAACAGTAAGTTGTTGTCTAATGAGTTACTCGTTCCTCTATCGAGAAATAAATAAAGCATCTCAGGAGATTGTAATTCGATGTCACTTTCAAATACAGAGCTGCCATCAATATTAATTGTGTCTATGGCCACAAGGCTCGTATCGACAATTCTTTGGATGTATAAAGTTCCTTTCTTTAGACCCTTGATGTTTCCTGTAATATGCAAATTTGTTTTTGATTCATTTTTGTCACAAGATGCTAAAAGCACAAAAGAAAAGAATGCAAGAATTATTTTTTTCATTGGTTATATATTTTGCTGCAAAATAAAGAAAATAGTTGGAAAGATAAGAGACTAACTTATCGAAAGTTTATAAAAAATCCCAATATATTTCTATATTGGGATTTTTAAGCTGTTCTGTAAATTTATCCTTTCAGCCAGGCTTCTTTAAGTTGTATTTTTGAATTGTCGGTTGCTCTCAGTACTTGTTTTTCTTCATAAGGAAGTTTTACTGTTCCTTCGATGTTTTGCAATGCGCCACCGCGCTTTATTTTTACGGATATAGCATCATTTTCTTTCCATTCCTGACTTGCTCCAATCAGGTCGTAGATGTTGTCTAGGTTATATGCTATGTCGTTTATAGATACTATTACATCGCCGCCTTTTAGATCTAATGAAGTATAAAAATCGTTTAATTCAATGTTGGGGATAACAACGATTTCTTTAGTTTGTGGATTGACCGTGATGTAAGGTTTTTGGCCTTTTAGGAAAACATTTGTGGGAGCTTTTATTGTAGATTTTGATAATCCTACTTTTGAAAAATAGTTATCATAAGGAATTGGTATCGTTCCTGCAACATAGGTAGTTAAAAAGGCGCCTACTTCCGGATAAGTTAAAGCGGTTATTTTTGCGAAAAGGGCATCATCGTTAAACGGTTTTAAAACGCCATATTCATTAGAGAGTTTTTGCATCAAATCAAGAATTCCTATTTCTCCATTGCTTTTTTCTCTGATGATGATATCTAAACACATGCCTATTAACGCACCTTTTTGGTACACATTTACGTATTGGTCTTTGTAGGGCTGTGTCAATACTTTGGCACTCATTGTTGTGAAGGACATGCTGTCGTTCATCGTATTTGCGCTTTCAATCTTCTCTGAAATACGATTGTAGAATTCGTCCTCAGTTATTAGTCCCTGGTTGATTTGAAATAAATTAGCAAAATACTCTGTAACGCCCTCATACATCCATAAATGTTCTGACATTTTTGGCATATTGTAATCAAAGTATTGAATTTCTTTAGAGTGAATGCTCAATGGTGTCACAATATGAAAAAACTCATGGGAAACAACATCTTTCATCGATTTAAGTAGCTCTTCTTTAGGCATTACCTCAGGTAAAACTACGGTTGTGGCAGTTGGATGTTCCAACGCTCCAAAGCCTTTCGCGTCATCCTCCGCCATGGTAGATAGATACAATAATACGCTGTATTTTTTGGTTGAATTTATTTTTCCCAAAAAATTCTTTTGTGCAGTTATCATCGTTTTCATCTCTGGCGTTATGCTTTCGGCTGTGATTTTTCCAGACGGGGAATAAACGCTGATGTTAATTTCCATTCCGTCAACAATAAACGAGGTATGGTCTGGTTTAGAGTACATGATTGGGTTTTCAACCAGTTCTGCATATCTAGAAGTTATGAAGACATCATTTGTATCACTGGAGTCTATATCGGTCATTGAAGTTGCTCCCCATAGTTCCGCTGGATGCGAAATAGCTACTTTGTATGGAGTGGACATAAAATTAGTGAAGTAACCCACAAAACAATGAGTATTAAGCATCACGTTTTTACCAGCATCTATGTTTGAACCTGCAGGCGAAAAAACATCGTCTTGTCCAAAACCCGTTCCTTTTTCAATGTCGAAGGAATCGTTGACTAAATAAGTGATTTTGTCTAAGGTTTTAGCTTTTGAAATGGACCAAGAATTAGTGTCCACTTTCTTTACTTGCAATAAATTTCCTTTTGTGTCATATGCTTTCAGGCTGTCGATAAATTTACCGTAATTGTCTTCTGAGTAAGTACCTGGAACTGTTTTTGGGATATGATAAGTGATTTCCTCTGTGCTAACTAATGGCGCTTTTACCGTCACCATTACCTTATCCTCTTTAATGTCTATTAGATTTATTGCAACTTGAATCTGTTCTTTATTAGAAGTGACTTTTGTTACCGAACTGGCAGTCTTACAGCTCCATAAAACGGATGTGAATGCAAATACATAAATTATTTTTTTCATTTTTTCGTTAGTTTGATTTCTTTGTTAGACTTTCAAAACAAATAATTGTTACAGCCCGTTTCGAAACATTAAATTTTTAGTTTTCCGTAAAAAAAAAACACTCTAATTATGAGTGCTTTTTTAATCGGTTAATCCAATTTATTTTTTATATAGTACTTGCCATCTAAATCCTCATCGAAATGATCAATTTTTATTGGCTTTGGTTTTGGTTTATTTGCAGTAGCTTTCTTCTTCCACATTTCAAACTTTTCTGCCGGCATCTTCTTTTTCATTATTTCCAGAATCTCTTTTTCGGACAGACCGAATTCTTTTTTGATAATTTCAAAAGGATTCTTTTCCTCTAAGGCCATTGTAACAAGTTTTTCTGTTTGCTCCCAGTTCAATTCTTTACGGTTACTCTTTTTCATCAGGTGAAAATTAATTCAATTTGTTTTTAATGATTACTATAATTGATTCTAAATCAGAGACCAATATTAATAAAAATATATTTACTTCTATCCAAAATACCATTTTTTTTTATAGTATTTATAACTTTTCCGAGGAGTGCTGTTTTTGAAACGGTATTTTTAATAAATTCTGTAAATGATTGTGTTCTTCGACCTTCATATGAGTGTCGACTCCATAAATAATGTCCTCTTTCGAAAGCTTTTTAAACGTTCCGAAAAGCCGATCCCAGATCGAAAAAATATTTCCATAATTACTGTCCGTGTAAGGTAATTTGTAATGATGATGTACTTTATGCATATCTGGAGATACGATGAAATAGCTCAAAACGGTATCCAATTTTTTTGGCATTGCAATATTAGCGTGATTAAATTGTGTGGCGATTACAGACAAAGTTTGGTATAGGAAAACGAGCCACATAGGGCTTCCTACGATTAATACGCCCATTGTTGTGAAAGCAAATCGGATAATGCTTTCTCCCGGATGATGCCTATTGGCAGATGTAGTGTCAACCCAAACATCTGTGTGGTGAATTAAGTGAAAGCGCCACAAGAATTTGATTTTATGTTCCACTAGGTGTACTAGATAAGCTCCTATTAAATCCAATAAAAGTAAACCGACGAAGGCATATAACCATAATGACATTTTCGGTAGCCATTGCAAAATTCCAAATTGCTTAGCAATAGCCCAGTCAGCCGATTGTAATAATATAAAAGCCAATGCAAAATTGACTACAATTGTAGTTAACGTTAGGAAAATATTGATGCCGGCGTGATGCCATTTTTTGTAGTGCAAGTTAAAAAGAGGAAAAGCATTCTCAATTAGCCAAAAAACAGCAATACCACTTACGAGAATTAAACTCCTATGCGTTGAGGGAATTGCTGAAAAATAGGCGGTTATTTCATTCATATACTGTTCTTTCTTTCAAATGTAGTATTTTTTTTACTAACAATTCATACAATCAGCTGAAAATAAGATTTATGCCTGACTTTTCAAAATAGTATTTTGAGGTATTCATAAATTGCAGAATACGCTTTTAGACCTAGTTTTTTAAATATAGAATTCATAGCAGCAATTCTCTTTTCTGCATTGGAACTATTAATTAAGGATAAAATCATCTACTAAGTGGTGAGCGACACGGTAGTCTTATTATTTTAGGTATACATGTAAGCCCAGTAAATCAAGCCCAATTGCAATGGCATGCGCAAAAGTAAAATGAGTTTTGGCAATCTCATTCCTGCTTTATCATTTTGGTACATGTAGATATGAGTAGGAAAAACAGCAATTAACAATGCTATAATTCCGCAGGCGGCATAGTTTGATGATACTGGAATCAGCAGCGCTATTCCCAGTACTACTTCAGCAAAACCACTAATCAAATTTAGCAATTTGGGTTTAGGAAAATACGGAGGTATTATTTTTTCATAAAGTTTAGGGCTTCTAAAATGATTGAGCCCTGCAATTACATACATCAAAGCCATTAAGTAAAGATGCCAAGGTAAAATCATAATGAAGCGAATTGGGTTTGTTGTAGTTGCGAATGTAGGTATATTAAATTAATAGTTTTACCGATTAAAAAGACCGCTGTTTATTTCGCTTTTTAAAATTTACGTTCATTATCACTATAGCCATAATAATTAAAATAATGCCGAGCCATTGCGTAATATTAACTTTTTCACTCAGCAGCAAATAAGCCATCGTTACTGAAACAGGAAGTTCCAATGCCGAGACAATGCTTCCTAGTCCGATTCCCGTCAGGGGAAAGCCTGCATTCATAAGCATGGGAGGAATTATGGTGCCAAAAAGCGCCAAAACGATTCCCCATTTAAGAAAGATATCAAAATTATATGGGGCGGTTTGTGTTGCTATCGAAAATGAAAATACAATCACTGCACCACCAAGCAACATATATAAACTACGTTGAGCTGAAGAAATTTCTGTTGCCACGCGATTTGCGGTAAACATTGTCGTGGTAAATGAGGCCGCCGCCAAAACTCCCCACATAATTCCGTGCCAATCTAAAGTTATTTCATTTTTGATTAAATTGGTAGCCAAAACGGTTCCAATCAATACGATAACGACTGATATGATTTTCTGGCTAGAAGGGATTTTTTTTTCTAAAATCATTTCGAGTAAAACTCCCATCCAGACGGTTTGCATCAATAGAACAATGCCAATGGATACCGGAATATATTTTACGGTCAAATAATAAAAGACACTGGTCATTCCCAGGGAAGTCCCTGCTAGCATTAAATGGAATATATTTTTCTTCGATGCCTTTAGCGTCTTGTTTTTGTTTTTATTTCTTGTTTTTTGAAACAAATTGATAACTAATATTCCTAAGATTCCCAGTATAAACTGAGACGAGGTAATCTCGGCAGTGGTGTATCCTTCGTTATAAGCCATTTTTACAAAAGTAGCTAGCATGCCATAACTTGTCGCTCCAAAAGCAACTAAAAAAACTCCTTTTAAAACATTATTGTTTGACATTGTCTTTTTTTGAGAGGCAAAGTTAAGCTTTCGTGTCTAATTCAACTTTAGACAAAAGATTTTTTTTAAAATAAGTCTGTTAGTAGAGGGTTTTTAATACCAATAGATTTTGGGTTGAAGTTTAATTTCTCGTGCAATAATGTGGCATATACGCTTCTAAAGTCAATTTGATGTTTTAAATCGCCTTGTTGTAAGTCCGAAAGATTCGGATTTTTCCCAATGATTTTTCCTTTGTTATTTCCACCTATTATAAACATAGGTGCTGCAGTGCCATGATCTGTGCCGTTTCCATTGTCTTGTACTCTTCGTCCAAATTCTGAAAAAACTACTATAGTAACGTTTTGAAGCAGTTTCGCATTTTTCATATCGGAATAAAAACTATACAAAGCATCGTTCAGCTCAGTAAGTTTGCTTCTATGTATTGGCAATTGATTGTCGTGTGTGTCAAAACCACTAAGGGAAGTATAATATACTTTTGAATTCAAATTTCCTTTTATTAAGCGACCTATCCAAGCTAAGTTTTTTCCTAATCCAGTTTTAGGATAGAAATTTTCTTCAGTAGCTTGCGTAAGTGCTTTTTGTATTTTTTCAGAACCCTCTACAGCTGAGTTGGCTATTTTACGGATAAAATCTAATCCGAGGTTTTCTGACAGTTCATCACTCTCTTC
This sequence comes from Porticoccaceae bacterium, assembly GCA_047635475.1. GTDB lineage: Bacteria > Bacteroidota > Bacteroidia > Flavobacteriales > Flavobacteriaceae > Flavobacterium. The sequence continues at coordinate 9,582 of JBLIKQ010000050.1, read as the reverse complement.
TCTACCATTTTTTATTTTGAAGTTTTCTGGATTTTTTATAGTAATAGCGTTAGGACTTTTACCTTTTAGCGATAAATTATCTATACTGTCGATGTTGACTCCTGCAGTAGGGTTATGTGTTGTACATTGTAAATCTAAATAACGTCCTAGCCACCCTTCATTAATGTATTGATTGGAATCTGAAGCGGTTTGCCAAATTTCTTGGCTTCTAAAATGCGAACGATTGTGTTCAGGATAACCTACATTTTGAAGCACAGATAAATCACCATTTTGTTGCATTTCAGCAAGTCCTTTTAAAGCGGGATGAAAAGCCATTTCATTATTTCCAGCAATGACGTCATCCTTAGAAATCGCAATTTTAGGACGCATATGATAATATAAAGGGTCTAAATATGGTATATAGGTGTTTAAACCATCGTTACCTCCATTTAATTGTACAAATACAATACATTGCTCACCAATTATAAGACTTTCTTGTTTGCTTAAAGAGAATAAAAAATCAGGTAATAACAATGCCCCTCCTGTAAATGTACCGGTCAAAGACATAAAATTTCTTCTGTTCATAATTTAGGCATATTAAAAACTACTATTAAATTAATTGAAATTCAGGTTCTTTTATTATGGCATTAAACAATCTTAAAACCGCTTGGTCAGCATTAGGAGCATTAGCATCAAAATCGTATTTTAAAATAGCTTCAAAGTCTTTTTGGGATTCTGGGCTTACGTTAAATAGTAAACGATCTGTTAGCTCTTTTATAATTGCTTTGTTTGTTCCTTTTTGCCAATTTAATATTATTCTTTTATCATTAGAAGAGCTAGTGTTCCGCTCCATTATTGTTTTATTAAATATTCGGCCTTGACAATAATTATCCGCCATAAAGCTGCGCTGTAAATAAATTTGGGTCGTCAGCCAAGACTTGCCACCTTCCCAACCTTTAACATTTGGCTGATTGAATAAGTTCATACTTTGTTGTTTTGCAAAGTTAACAATTGCAGTGGTTTTTATGTTTTTTAATTGCAGTTCCGCTAAGAGTTGCAAATTATATTCTAATGGATTCTTAATTTTTGAACCAGCGCTATTTTTTTTAAATTCTTCGGTGAATATTTTTAATAATAAAGGTTTGAATTCGAAACTCACTTCTCTAAAATAATCCCCATAGTAGGCTACTAACTCATCGGTTGGATTGTCGTAAATAAACCATTCTAATATTTTACGTGTTATACGATAGGGAATGTTTTTTTGCTCAAAAATTATGTCTACAATGTCATCAGATTTAAAAACACCAGTTTGCCCCATGTATGTTATGATTGAGTTGTCTTCAAAAACTTTTCGATACTCCGCAGTTTCTTTACCAAGATTTAATCCAGCAAGTCCTTTTGCGCCATTTTTAACATCATCCTCACTGTAATTGCCTATTCCAAGGGTGAATAGTTCTAACAATTCTCTGCTGAGATTTTCGTTTATTTTTCCTTTTTTATTATCGGTATTGTCAAGATAACGCACCATTGCATTGCTTTTCAAGATCTCTTTGGTTAAGGTTTTGAAGTTCCCAAAAGCATTTTTACGTAGAATTTGGTTGTGCTGAAACACCCAGTAATTAACTTTTACTTTCTGATATGTAGACACAAAATGATTATGTAATAGCAAAGTCATTTTCTCTTGAAGCGGATACTCCGCATCTATCATTCTTTCTACCCACCATTTCTTCATTACTTCAGAGGTTTTGTTTTCTTTTTTTCTAGCCTGTTTTTTTTCATCGTTTGAAGCATTTTTTAATTGTATGCGCCGCTGCTTTAGTTCTTCAGGTGTTTTTGGGCTGTCAATTAAAAAATCAGGAGTGCTATTGTCAAAAGAAGCTTTAAACGAATCCTCTAAAAAAGAACGTATTCCCTTTTGAGTGATTTTGTCGTTTTCTTTATTAGAAAAGCCTAATCGAAGAGACCAGAGTGTGCTTTGATTCATATAAAATGATTTTAGGATCCGAGTATATCTTTAGATGTTATAAATATAGAAAGGTTTAACACCCATGCAAGTTTTTTTTTATAAAGTTCAAAAACTAAGCTTTATTAGTGGGGTGTTACTTGTGTGAGATAGGCAAATCAAACCTGATTACTTTGATTTTTATTAGTTATTTAAATTACTCAAAAGCAAGTATAAAGCATTTAGAGAAATACTGATTAACCAGAAATAAAATGCTAGTGAGATGAGTAAACTTGGTAGGCTTAATCTAAAAACGATTGATATTGACTAATAGATGATAGCGAAACAGTAGCAAGCTGATAAAAACGAAAAGGACTAAACGGTTACGCTGAAGAAATTTTTGTTGCCACTCGATTTGTGGTAAACATTGTTGTGGTAAATGAGGCTGCTGCCAAACTCCCCAGATGATTCCGTGCCAATCTAAAGTAATTTCATTTTTAATTAATTTGGTGCTCAAGTAGGTTCCAATTAATACGATAACTAAAGATGTTATTTTCTGGGTAAAAGGGATTTTTTTATAAAGTCATTTCGAGTAAATCTTTTTTTAGGACCCTGTTTTAATCATTATTTTTAATTTAAAAGCTTGCAAATATACTTTTAGCGTGGAGGACTGGTGTTTTGTTTATTTTCCCCCAAAATCCGCTAAGTCACTCAAATGCAAACGCAAGGCATTTACCGAAATATTAATTTCCCAAAAAGACAAACCCAATGAAATCAGCAAACTAAATAAGCTTAACCCAAAAAGATAGATCCCTATTAATTGATAGTCGAGAAACAGGAGTAACATAGCAAAAACGGATAGGAACAAACAGCATACTCCGAAAAGTTGCATGTAGCGAATTAAGGTGATACGCAAGTTGAGGTTTTTAATTTCCAGTAAGATAGTCTTGTTTTCTTTTTCATCATATATTTTTTTTAAACCGCGAACAATTGATGCAATGGTCAAAAAACGATTAGTATAGGCTAAAAGTATTAATGAGGTGGCTGAGAACAGTAAGGCTGGGGTTTCTATATGAAGAGTCATCTTTGTTTTTTGAAGTTATTGGTCATCTGAATTGATGAATCAAAGTTCGATATTCTATTTTTGTTAAATCCTTTTTTCTAAAAAAAAACCTGTAAGTTTTCACTAACAGGTTTTTATATTTTCTAATTTCTAAAAAGCATTATTTGATCATTTCAAAACTTCTTTTTACAAAAGTAGTCAAGGCTTCTCCTTTCAGCAGGTTTTGCGATAATTTGGCCAAGTCAAGGGCTTGTTTTACCAAGTGTTCTTGATTTTCTTTACCTTCAGCATTCAGAATGGTTGTTGCTAACGGAGAATTTGTATTGACAACTAAGTTATACATTTCCGGCATATTGCCCATTCCGAACATTCCGCCACCACCGCCAGACTGACTCATTTCTTTCATTCTACGCATAAATTCAGGTTGCGTGATGATAAACGGTGCCGATTGACTGTCCATAGCTTGCAGTTGTACGCTATAGGTTTCTTTTGGTACAATTGTTTCTACAACTGTTTTTAAGCTTGTTTGTTCTTCCTCTGATAATTTAGAAATAGTGGTTTCCTCTTTCTTGATTAAATTATCAATATGATCTGAATCGACACGAACGAAAGTTACATCCTTATTGTCTGATTCTAGTTTTTGGATTAAATGCGAAATAATAGGAGAGTCCAATAATAATACTTTATATCCTTTCTCTTGTGCAATTTCGATGTAAGAGTGCTGCGCATCTTTACTACCTGCGTATAAAACAACCAGTTTACCGTCCTTGTCCGTTTGATTGTCTTTTAAGTTTTCTTTTAGTTCCTCGAGTGTATAGTACTTGTTATCCACCGTTGGGTATAAAAAGAAAGCGGCTGCTTTTTCGTAGAATTTATCTTCAGAAAGCATTCCGTATTCTAAAACGATTTTGATATCGTTCCATTTTTTCTCAAAATCTTCACGGTTTTCAGTGAATAATGATTTCAATTTATCGGCAACTTTACGAGTGATATAGTTCGATATTTTCTTAACCGCTGCATCTGCCTGTAAACCTGAACGAGATACGTTTAATGGGATGTCTGGAGAGTCAATAACTCCTTTAAGCATTGTTAAGAATTCAGGAACAATTCCTTCTACATTGTCAGTTACGTAAACTTGATTTTGGTACAATTGAATTTTATCCTTTTGGATCTGTAAATCAGAACCCAATTTTGGGAAATACAAAATACCAGTTAGGTTAAACGGATAATCAACATTCAAATGAATGTGGAATAAAGGCTCCTCAAATTGAGATGGGTACACCTCATGATAGAAAGACTTATAATCTTCATCAGATAATTCAGTCGGTTGTTTTGTCCAGGCTGGATTTGGGTTATTGATGATATTATCTACTTCAACAGTTTTAAAAACTTCGTCCTTGTCTTCCGCTTCAACAGATTCTCCTTTTTTTTGTTCTATTTTTTCAGTTCTAGTTCCAAATTTAATTGGCACAGGCATGAACTTATTGTACTTGTTTAGTAGGCCTTTAATTTTAGATTCTTCTAGGAATTCTAATGAATCCTCAGCAATATGCAATATGATTTCTGTCCCACGTGTTGTTTTGTCAGCAGGCTCTAAAGTGAACTCTGGACTTCCGTCACAGCTCCAGTGTGCTGCTGGTTCGTCTTTATATGATTTGGTAATGATTTCCACTTTTGCAGCTACCATAAATGCAGAATAGAAACCAAGGCCAAAATGACCGATGATTCCAGAATCTTTAGTAGAATCTTTGTATTTTTCAAGAAACTCTTCAGCACCTGAAAAAGCCAATTGATTAATGTATTTCTCCACTTCCTCCGATGTCATTCCTAGACCTTGGTCAGTAATATGGATTTTTTTTCCTTCTTTATCGATTTTTACTTCAATAATTGGATTGCCATATTCTACTTTGGCTTCGCCAATGTTTGTCAGATGCTTCAATTTTAGTGTTGCATCTGTTCCGTTTGAAATCAATTCCCGTAAGAAAATTTCGTGGTCACTATAGAGGAACTTCTTTATTAAAGGGAAGATATTTTCTACCGAAACATTTATTTTTCCAGTTGTCATATTTTAAATTTTAAGGTTTTACAATCTCAGCAAAATGTTTCAAATAGGGTACCAATAATTACCCAAGTGACAAATTGTCGTAACTGTTAATTTTGAAACAAAGTTATTGAATTTTGAAACTACAGTCATCAATTCTTTGTATATTGGAATTGGTGTAATATAAAACGATAAAATAATGAGAAAAATATTTTTTTTGACAGCTTTAATATTAATGCTATTATCATGTAAGACTAGCTCAGTAACTACCAAGAAATTGGATAAAAGTGCTCAAGTTGCAGTAAAAGGAAATTGGATATTAACGGCAGTTACTTATCCAGGTTCAGAATATATCAAAGTAAACTCTTTTGACATTGCTGACTCAAAATGTTTCGAAGGAAGTACATGGAAATTTATTTCAAATAATAATAAAGGGAATATGGTTTTGACAAAGTCTGATTGTCCTGTATTTAGCTCTCCTATAACTTGGTTTATTAATAAAGAGGGTGAATTTATTTTGAAAGTTTTAGCTGCAGGCGAAAAGGCAAAAAGAGTAAGAGGAGGTTATGTATTGCATGTTGCAAATCAATCTGAGAATGCTTTTCAATTAGTTGACAAAGGAGTTAATGTTGCAGGTAAAAGCATTGATGTAGTTTACCAATTTGAAAAATCTAACTAATACAAAAAAATAAACAAAGATCATTATGAAAAATTTTTCTATGCTAGCGCTGGCATTAGTTATGTCAATTGGAACGCTTTTTACAAGTTGTGAATCGTTAAAGAACACAAATAATACGCAAAGAGGTACCGGAATCGGAGCTGCCGGTGGTGCAGTAATTGGAGCTATACTAGGCAATAATTTAGGTAAAGGCGGTAAAGCTGCTATGGGTGCTGTAATTGGAGGTGTTGTGGGTGGTGTTGCCGGTGGAGTTATTGGTAACAAAATGGACAAACAAGCAAGACAAATTGATGAAGTTCTTCCCGGTGCTGAGGTTAAACGTGTAGGTGAGGGAATTCAATTGGTTCTAAATGAAAATGCTGTGCGTTTTGATACTAACAAATCTACTTTAACAGCTGCTGCCAAAACGAATTTGGATAAATTAGTTCCTGTGTTTGCAGAATATCCAGATACTGACATTACTATATTTGGATATACAGACAGCACTGGTCCTGCAGATTACAACCTTAGGCTTTCTGGACAAAGAGCAGCCTCTGTTAGAGATTATTTAGTAGGTAAAGCAATAACCGCAAGTAGATTTAGCGTAACTGGTTTGGGAATTGCTGATCCCATTGCTACTAATGGCACCGCAGAAGGAAGAAGCCAAAACCGACGTGTTGAGTTTGCTATTACCGCAAACGATAAAATGAAGGAAGACGCCAAAATAGAAGCGGGGAACTAAAGTTTAGTTCGTTTTAATAAAAAGAAAGCCGTTTCATTATAGACAACGAAATGGCTTTCTTTTTCAGTTAAATTCTTGTTTCAACAAAGGATTCTTGTTGAAGAAAACTATCTTTGCAGTCTCAAAACATCATCATAATAAAAATGCTTCAAGTTCAAAACATCTCATTTGGTTATGCCGAAAGGCGCGTAATCCATAATATAAACTTTACAATCGCAAAAGCTCAGAATATTGCAGTGATAGGCGAGAGCGGTTGCGGAAAAAGTACGCTTTTAAAACTAATTTACGGCTTGTATGATTTAGATGAAGGGATTATTATTTGGGATGAAACGGAAGTTTTGGGGCCAAAATATAACTTAGTTCCTGGCATGTCGTTTGCCAAATATTTATCTCAGGATTTTGATCTGATGCCTTATACAACTGTTGCAGAAAACGTAGGTAAATTTCTTTCTAATGTTTTTCCTGAGAAGAAAAAGGAACGAGTCCAAGAGCTCTTGGAAATTGTTGAAATGACAGAATATGCAGATGTGAAAACTAAATATTTGAGTGGCGGTCAGCAACAAAGAGTAGCACTCGCGCGAGTCCTAGCTTTGGAACCCGAAATACTTTTACTTGACGAACCTTTTAGTCATATTGATAATTTCAGGAAGAATGCGCTGCGCCGTAATTTGTTTGCCTACCTAAAATCAAAGGGAGTAACCGTTATTGTTGCTACTCATGATAGTACGGATGCTCTTTCCTTTGCCGATGAAACCATTGTTTTGCAAGACGGAAAAATTGTTGATAAGGGTGATTCGCAAAACTTGTACAGTAATCCGATAAATAAATATGTAGCCTCTCTTTTTGGGGAGGTAAATGAGTTGAAATTATCTCAGTTGGTCGCAGTAGAAGGCGAGGATGAAATAATTTTGCTTTATCCTCATCAACTTAAAGTGGTTGATAATGGCTTGATGGAAGTGATTGTTAAACAATCGTATTTTAAAGGAAGTCATTATTTGATTAAAGCGGTTTTTGAACGAAAAGCAATTTTTTTCGAGAATGATGCTGAATTAGAAGTAAATCAAACGGTAACGCTGATGATAGCCTAAGGTGAAACACGTAAAAATCTTACATAAAAATTCCTTTTATTGTAATAAATGGGTAGTAATTATTTTTGTGTTCAAATAAATGATTGTCTTATACCTAGCGACCAACATCAGCAGCCCTCATAAAATGATGAGGTTCTGAGAATAGTTAGTATTAGCTCTAAAAAGATATAAGTTGTAAATTGCTGAAAAAAAGAGTAATTTCCCAACGAGAATTTAAAGTATGCTTAGATTTAGCATCTTATTTTAATAAAACAATAATATGTACCATTCAAAAATAGCGGGATTAGGGTATTTTGTCCCATCAAATGTTGTCACTAATGACGATTTATCGAAACGTATCGACACCAATGACGAGTGGATTCAGGAAAGAACTGGAATTCAGGAAAGACGACACATTATACCGGGAGAAGACACCACTACCTCAATGGGAGTAAAAGCGGCTGAAATCGCGATCAAACGTTCTGGCGTTGCCAAAGAAGATATCGATTTTGTGGTTTTTGCCACACTAAGTCCAGATTACTACTTTCCTGGCCCTGGTGTTTTAGTGCAACGTGATTTAGGGTTAAAAACCATAGGTGCATTAGATGTAAGAAATCAATGTTCAGGTTTTATATATGCATTGTCAGTTGCCGACCAATATATCAAAACGGGCATGTATAAAAATGTGTTAGTGATAGGCTCTGAAGTACATTCATCAGGCTTGGATATGACTTCTCGCGGACGTGGAGTTTCTGTCATTTTTGGTGATGGAGCTGGAGCGGCTGTCTTAAGTAGGGAAGAAGACTTGACTAAGGGAATTCTTTCTACTCATTTACACTCAGAAGGTCAACATGCCGAAGAATTAATCGTAAAGGCCCCAGGAATGGGAGGACGCTGGGTAACTGACATCCTTGCTGATAATGATCCTAATGATGAAAGTTATTTTCCTTACATGAACGGTCAATTTGTATTTAAAAATGCTGTGGTTCGTTTCGCCGAAGTAATAAACGAAGGATTAGAAGCCAATGATTTGCAAGTTTCGGATATTGACATGCTGATTCCACACCAAGCCAATTTAAGAATTTCTCAATTTATTCAAAAGAAATTTGGTTTGAATGATGATCAAGTGTACAATAACATCCAGAAATATGGCAATACTACTGCGGCGTCCATACCGATTGCCTTAACTGAAGCATGGGAATTAGGCAAGATAAAAACTGGAGATACAGTTGTTTTGGCAGCTTTTGGTAGCGGATTCACTTGGGGAAGCGCCATTATAAAATGGTAAAATCATTCTGTTTTTAGTTCAATAAAAAGACTATTTGTTCTATAGCAAAAACCCGGAGTTGGCATACTCCGGGTTTTTTTGGGGTAACAAATTATCTAACTAAATCTTATAAAAACTCCATCACTGCCTTGGGTTTCATTTTTGTCTCTTTTTTTTCTTTGGATGGCTTTGTTTTTTGCCTACTGCTTTTCTAGAAACAGTTCTGGAATAGAAAGTAGGGATGATTTAACAAAAGTTCTCGGTTGTATTTAAAAACAGCTATTAAAGCCTACTTAATAGACTCGTTAAAAGAAAAAATGTTACACTTTAATTTGAAAAATTAGTGTTTTGCGGTTGTCAAATAGTAAACACTCTCATTTTGAGTAAGAAATTATCTTGTTTTCCAATTTACAAATTGCAACATTATAGCTATATTTGCGAGCTTAAAATAAATACATAAAATGACATTATCCCAAATTCTTACGCCATCAATCGAAAAAGCCATTCAAGATTTGTTTGACATTGCAATTGACAAAATTGAATTTCAGTCCACTCGGAAGGAATTTGAGGGTGATATTACGATGGTTATTTTTCCTTTATTAAAAGTTGTAAAAAGCAATCCCTTAGAATTAGGGAATAAAATAGGAAACTACCTGATTGAAAATGTGGCAGAAGTTAGCAAATTCAATGTAGTTTCTGGTTTCTTAAATATTGTGATTTCAGATGAGTATTATTTGAAGTTCTTCAATGAGATTAAAGACGACCTGAAATTTGGTTTTGTTACTCCAAATCCTGCTGATAAAGCTGTGATGGTGGAATATTC
>JBLIKQ010000049.1:0-16572 GCA_047635475.1 Porticoccaceae bacterium | reverse complement strand
TGGGTTCAGTGGGGGCTGAGATTTTAAAAAGGTTTTCCATTGTTTTCGACTATAGAAACGAGAGTCTGTTTTTAAGGAGAAACAAGAGCTCTTCTGATCCTTTCCTTTACAACAGAAGTGGAATTGAAATAAGGCACTCGGGGGTTCAATGGGTACAGGAAACTGTGGTTCTTCAGACTGTTCCTGTTGTGGTGGATTATATGATGTCGACCGAGGATAAAAAGGTGTCGAATTTCAAGTATAAATTTGAATTGAAACCTATTTACGAAATAGCTAATCTCCGAAAAAATTCACCTGGAAGAAATTGCGGTTTGCAAAAAGGAGATATAATTAAAACAGTTAATGGTATTAAAGCCTACAAATATTCCTTGCAAAAAATAAATTCGCTTTTACGTTCAACCGACGAAAAATGGATTACCATAGAAGTTGAAAGAAATAGCCAAGTTCTTAAATTCAGATTTCAACTTAAAGATATACTACTATAAAAAAATCTCTTTAAAACAATTATCAAGGAGCATCTGATTTTTTAAATTAATTGGCAACAACTTCGCCTTTAATTTTCAAAGGGACCCTTCCATCATCGTAATTAACCGCATTAGATTCTACAGTAATTGTTTTTCTGATAGGACCAGGAACCAAATTATATTTAACTTCAATCTTAGCTGTTTTACCAGGTAAAATAGAATCTTTGGTTTTAGACATGATTGTGACGTTACTAGTAGACTGAATTGCGAAGATAACTAGAGTAGCGTTACCAGTATTCGTAAATTCAAATACGCGTATACCGGTATCATTCCCTTTCGTTATGGTTCCATAATCTATAGTGTTGTTTTCAGCTTTGAAATCTATTTTGGCTCCCTGTTGTGCAAAGCCAATACTGCTAAACAATACAGCTATGATTAATGTTACTGTTTTTTTCATAAGAAAAACTCTATATTTATAAAGGTAAAGTTACTTTCTTTTAATTAAAGCACAAATTTTTATTTCGCTTTTTATAGTGTACTTTATTATTTACTTTTGTTGCCTATTCTAATTTACAAAAATCAAACCAAAATCTAAAGTGATTTTTTGTTTATTTGGATATTATTATAACCAACACAACAAACAATCGAATTTACGATTAATTGAATCCGCGATAACATGACAATTCCAGCACAATTTGACGCTAAGACTATTGAGAATAAATGGTATGAGTATTGGATGGAAAATAATTACTTCCACTCTGAACCAGACCATAGAACACCTTACACTATTGTAATTCCTCCCCCTAATGTTACAGGAGTATTGCATATGGGACATATGCTTAATAATACGATTCAAGATGTTTTGATCAGAAGAGCACGTCTAAAAGGCTTCAATGCTTGCTGGGTTCCCGGCACTGACCATGCGTCTATAGCCACCGAGGCAAAGGTTGTTGCTAAACTAAAGACCGAAGGAATCAATAAAAATGATTTATCTCGCGAAGAGTTTCTTTCCCATGCATGGGATTGGACAGATAAATATGGAGGAGTTATCCTTGAACAATTGAAAAAACTAGGTGCTTCTTGCGACTGGGAACGCACTAAGTTTACGATGGATCCGGACATGTCCGCTTCTGTAATTCGTTCTTTTGTAGATTTATATAACAAAGGATTAATATATCGAGGATATAGAATGGTCAATTGGGATCCAGAGGCCAAAACTACTTTATCTGACGAAGAAGTAATTTTCGAAGAAAGACAAGGCAAATTATATTATATTCAATATAAAATCGAAGGAAGTGAAGACTTCTTGACAATTGCAACGACGCGTCCAGAAACTATTTTTGGAGATTCTGCCATTTGTATTAATCCGAATGACGAGCGTTTTGCCCATTTAAAAGGGAAAAAAGCGATTGTTCCTATTTGTGGAAGAGTGATCCCAATTGTTGAAGATGAGTATGTAGATATTGAATTTGGTACAGGATGTCTTAAGGTGACTCCTGCGCACGATATGAATGATAAGGCTCTTGGAGAAAAACACAATCTTGAAATTATCGATATCTTCAATGAAGATGCAACGATGAATAGTTTTGGCTTGCATTATCAAGGCAAAGACCGTTTTGTAGTTCGTGAAGAAATTGCAAAAGAACTGGAGACTATTGGAGCTTTATCAAAAACAGAAATACACCTAAATAAAGTAGGTACTTCTGAAAGGACTAAAGCAGTTATCGAACCAAGATTATCAGACCAATGGTTCCTTAAAATGGAAGATCTGGTAAAACCGGCAATTCAATCCGTATTAGTTGATGGCGAAATTAAATTGCATCCTAAACGTTTTGAAAACACTTATGCACATTGGTTAAATAATATTCGCGACTGGAATATTTCTCGTCAATTATGGTGGGGACAACAAATCCCTGCTTATTTCTATGGCGACGGTAAAGAAGATTTCGTTGTGGCAGAATCTATACAAGAAGCTTTAGAATTAGCAAAGATTAAAACGAATAACCAAAACTTAACGACTAAAAACCTAACCCAAGATGTTGATGCATTGGATACTTGGTTTTCTTCATGGCTATGGCCAATGTCCGTTTTTGGCGGAATAATGGATCCAGAAAGTGAAGACTTTAAATACTATTATCCAACAAATGATTTAGTAACGGGTCCGGATATTTTGTTTTTTTGGGTAGCGAGAATGATTATTGCAGGATATGAATACACGGGAAAAAAACCTTTTACAAATGTTTATTTAACTGGTTTGGTTCGTGACAAACAAAGACGCAAAATGTCTAAATCATTAGGTAATTCACCAGATCCTTTGGATTTAATTGAAAAATTTGGTGCCGATGGTGTTCGTGTAGGATTATTGTTGAGTGCTTCTGCAGGTAATGATATTATGTTTGAAGAGGAATTATGTAACCAAGGGAAAGGGTTTACAAACAAAATTTGGAATGCCTTTAAATTAATTAAAGGCTGGGAGGTTTCTGATGCGATTCCGCAACCAGAATCTTCAAAAGTGGCGATTGAGTGGTATGAGGCGAAACTGCAACAAACCTTGTTAGAAATAGAAGGTAATTTTGAGAAATATAGAATTTCCGAAGCTTTAATGGGAACCTACAAATTAGTTTGGGATGATTTCTGTTCTTGGTTTCTAGAGATGATAAAACCGGCATACCAACAGCCAATTGATAGCGTAACTTTTGCGAAAGCGATAGAAATGCTGGAAAACAACCTGAAAGTACTGCATCCTTTTATGCCGTTTTTGACAGAGGAAATATGGCAAATATTGGCTCCAAGAACTAAAGAAGAAGCTTTAATCGTTTCCAATTGGCCAGGAATGAAGCCGTTTAATGCCAATTTAATTTCCGATTTCGAAAGCACCATGCAAGTGATTTCTGGAATTCGTACGATCCGTAAAGACAAGAATATTCCTTTTAAAGACAGCATCGAATTAAAAGCGATTAATACCGAAAGCGCTTCAATTTATTTTGACGCAGTGGTGATTAAATTGGGGAATCTTACGTCATTAGAATATGTTTCTGAAAAAGTAGACGGTGCATTGTCTTACCGTGTGAACTCTAATGAATATTTTATTCCAATTGCGGGCAATATAAATGTAGAAGAAGAAATTGCTAAACTGACAACGGAGCTGAATTATACCAAAGGATTTTTAAAATCGGTACAGTCTAAACTGGCGAACGAAAAATTTGTTGCTGGAGCACCTAAGAAAGTGTTGGCAAACGAAAAGCAAAAAGAGGCTGATGCCTTGGCTAAAATTACTACAATCGAGCAAAGCTTGGCTGGATTGAAATAGAAATCAGGTTCTTTTTTAAAATATAAAAATCCCATTTTGAACTGCCCCTAAAGAGTATCTTATTTTTTGGATGCAGTTCAACTTCATTTAAGTAAGCTGTCTTTGTTGAAAATGAAGAAAAGGGTTTACTTTAATTTCTTCATTAAGTATTTTTCGGAACTGGGTTGTCCTGACTGTACACCTAAAATTTCAGTTACTAAACTATCTTTTGAGAGATGGTTGTAAATTATTTTTTTGGGATAATCAAGTTTTTGATTTTCAAAAACCAATTGCTTTTCAGTTGTTTCTATAAGCGCAAAAGAAATTGGTTCGTCATTATTCTGCCCCTTTATGGTTGTGAGATAAGTTAAATCCTTTTCGTTTTGTTGAAGAGTTATTGTTTCAAAGTGCAGAGTGTCTTTGCCCTTTATAAAGTAAGATTCACCTCGATAAGTACTGTCATTTAGCTTTTTCCAGTTTTCTGAGAGAACGCCATCTGTCGATTTAAACTCCCATGAGCCAATGAGCCAGTGAGCCGTTCTGATTTTATCTTTTTCGTTCTTGTCAGAATCGTCGACATCTGCATTTTTACAAGACACAAGTATTGTTATCAGCAGTAGGAAGGTTGTTTTTTTATACATGCTATTTTGAAATTGGGATATTCTATTATTTCGTGCAAAATTAGTAAAAAATTGAGTAGTTTTATTTTTTACTTTTGAAAAGGATAAATGGGTTAGGATTGTTATTGTATTTAATCAAAAGCACTTTTATTGGGGTACGTAAATCGTTAAATTTGAACGGCTAATGACCTGTATATAATAATTAGCTTTTTAATGACTTTAATTTATCTTACTATCTTTAATAATCTTCTTTCAAAATAGCATGAACCATTTCTTTAGTTGGTTTCTGGTCTCCTAGTTTTGCTCTAACTATATCAAACGGCACTTTGAAGTCACAGCCTGCTTTATAATCGCTGCAACCGTAGGCGGTATTTCCTTTCATTACTGTTCCTTTTTGACATTTTGGGCAGATTAATGAATCTGATGCTACTTTTTTTACTCCCGATGGAGTAGTGGAGTTCGTTTTCTTAGTTTCTAATTTAAGTTTGAAATTTTCATCAAATCGAAGTAAACCCCCCACAGTGCCAGCAATAGTTTTAAAGTCTTTTAGGTTAACCGTTGATCCTTTTTGAAGCAATCGCAAGTATTGGTTCTCGGATATTTTTTTCTCTGCAAAAGTAAAGGGTAATACAAAATCACAACCTGCTTTATAATCGGCACAACCATAGGCAGATTTTCCTTTTATAAGTTTTGCTTTTTTGCATTTCGGGCAAATCTCGGCCGGAATTCCTGCCGTTTTCTTTTTCTCAACTGGAGTCAGTTGTTTCTCAGCGGTTCCGGCATGAGAAATATTGGCGCGCTTTGTTTCACTGCGTACCTCATATACTAAAGCGTCCACCATCCGCTTCATGTTATTGATAAAAGCTGCGGCGGTAAACGTCCCTTTTTCTATGTCTTTCAACTGCTTTTCCCAGGAGCCAGTCAGTTCAGCCGACTTTACCATATCATTTTGGATGATGTCGATCAATTGAATACCAGTTGGCGTAGGTAAAAGCTGTTTTTTGTTTCTAACGATATATTGGCGTTTGAAAAGGGTTTCGATAATATTGGCCCGCGTCGATGGACGGCCAATACCGTTTTCTTTCATTAATTCGCGTAAATCTTCGTCATCAACCTGTTTACCAGCAGTTTCCATCGCGCGCAGTAATGTCGCTTCTGTAAACTGGTTGGCTGGCTTAGTTTCCTTCTCTAAAAAAGAAGGTTGGTGAGGACCTTTTTCGCCTTTAACGAAGCTGGCTAATATATCCGGTTCTTTTTCTTTGGCATTTGGGTCCTCAAAAACGATGCGCCATCCTTTTTTCAGGATTTCTTTTCCAGTTGTTTTGAAAGCTACATCCGCAGCTTTACCTATTACAGTTGTATTGGCAACCAAACAATCATCATGAAAAACTGCAATAAAACGTTTTGTTATAATGTCATACACTTGCTGCTGACTGTATTGTAAGTTAGATTGAATGCCCGTAGGAATAATAGCGTGGTGATCGGTTACTTTTTTATTATTGAATACCTTAGCCGATTTTTTAATCTTCTTTCCTAAAAGCGGTTGTGTAAACGCGGCATAATTAGTCAGTTTTTCGAGAATACCCGGAACTTTTGGATAAATGTCCTCGGGTAAAAAAGTAGTGTCGACTCTAGGGTAGCTGACTAGTTTTTGTTCGTATAGGGTTTGCACAATTTTAAGGGTTTCATCCGCCGAAAATCCAAACTTTGTATTGCAATAAACTTGTAAACCCGTTAAATCAAATAGCTTGGGCGCAAACTCATTACCATTTTTTCTTTCAATAGAAACGATTTCAAAATCACTTTCCTTAACTTTATTAGCCAAAACTTCTCCATCTTCCTTTTTCAAAAAGCGGCCTTCCTCGTAGCTAAAAAGCGTATCTCTATACAAACTTTGCAATTCCCAATAAGGCTGCGGTTTAAAATTTTCAATTTCTTTAAATCGGTCCACCACCATCGCTAGTGTTGGGGTTTGGACTCGTCCAATAGATAATACCTGTTTGTACCCGCCATGCTTTACGGTGTATAAACGAGTGGCATTCATTCCGAGTAACCAGTCACCAATGGCTCTAGAAAACCCCGCGTAATATAAATTATCATAGTTGGCGGAAGGTTTTAAGTTCTCAAAACCTTCTCTAATGGCTTCGGTGGTTAAGGATGAAATCCATAAACGCTGTACCTCACCTTTATAATTCGCTTGATTCATGACCCAGCGCTGGATGAGTTCTCCTTCTTGTCCAGCATCCCCGCAGTTGATGACCAATTCGGCCTGGTCAAATAAACCTTTAATGATTTTGAATTGCTTTTGTATACCTGTATTGTCCACGACCTTGGTTTCAAATTTTTCAGGAAGCATTGGTAGATTGTTCAAATCCCAACTTTTCCAGTAAGATTTGTAATCGTTAGGTTCTTTTAAAGTACATAAATGCCCAAAAGTGTAGGTTACAGCGTAACCGTTGCCTTCATAATAGCCATCACGTTTTGTATTAGCTCCTAAAACGAATGCTATTTCACGGGCCACACTTGGTTTTTCGGCAATACAGACTTTCATTTTATCCTACTGATTTGAAATCGCAAATTAGGAATTTAGAAGTTGGTATTTAAAAGAAATTTTTAGTAGTTATAAACTAGGTTAAATTTCAGATATATTCTGAGTAAAGAGTTATTTGTCGCTTGTTTAAACTGTCTATTACTATTAGCATAATTTACAATCCTACGATAGCTGTTTTGAATATAAGACTGGTATTTAATTTTAGTTTTTTATAACCTAGTTTTGGCTCGTATTTTATAGTAAGGAACAATAAAATTCAGTTTTAAGCGTAGTTAATGACGATACTAGGTTATAAAAAAATAACCTAATTAATTGTTAGTGAAAAACCAAAAAAAACCCGTTGCAATTGTGCAACGGGTTTTAAAATTAAGATGAATTAATACCTTATTTTGGCATAACCACGCTGTCTATTGCATGGATAACTCCGTTTGAAGCAGCTACATCAGCAAGGATTACTGTTGAAGTTCCTCCATTTGCATCGGTTAAGATTACTTTTCCGTCTGCCAAGCTTAAAACTATAGCACCACCTTGAACAGTTGTTACACTATATTTTCCATTATTTTTGTTTATTGCATCTATCACTGTAGCAGCGTCAAATTTTCCCGCTACAACATGATAAGTTAATACTGCTTTTAGTTTGTCTAAATTTTCTGGTTTCAATAAGCCCTCTACTGTTCCAGCTGGAAGTTTTGCAAATGCTGCGTTATTTGGTGCGAAAACTGTAAAAGGTCCTTCGCTACTTAAAGTTTCAACTAATCCTGCTGCAGTTACTGCAGTTACTAATGTTGAGAAATCTGCATTTGCTGCAGCTACACCCACAATCGTTGGTGTTTCTTCTACAATGGCAGCATCGTCCATTGCTACTGCTGTAGAGTCAGTCATTTCTGTAGATTCTCCTTCTTTTTTTTGTCCACAAGAGATAGTTATCATTGCTAATAATACAATTGCGCTAATTTTTTTTACTAATTTCATAGTCAATGTTTTTTGTTTAAGTTAAAATATACATTCAAAGGTACAGATTAAAATCACTTGTCTAAACCTTTTAACAAATAATTAAACAAAAAGTAAAATATAATGTAATCTATAAATGGGTTTTCAATTCTTTAGCACTATGCTGCGGCCTCCTGCCGATTCTTATTTAGTTATTTTAAAATACAACGAAAAAAAATAATTATTTTTTTAGCAGTTGTAAAAGGAGTGAATCTTGATTTCTATAATATCACTCTATTTCAATAGGATTCACATAGGAGTTAATGAGCGGGATTTGTTGGTCTTGTGCTAAGTAGTTATTGTGAGCAAGTAGCTATTCGTTTGGGGGAAACAACGATATGTTTTCTGTGCCACTATTTCAGCATGAGACAAACAAAAAAACTATAAAAAGTATTTTTAATTGTCGTCTACCGTGATTTTATGTGTAAACTCCACTTTTTATAAATGAGGGATAAAAGTAAAAATCTTCCTTTTTTTTTCTTTTGGAGATTGCAACGGATAGCTCGGATTAGTTGCAGCTAAAATCAACTTTTTTGATGATGTTTTTAACAAATAGGTTACAGTTTAATTATGAGTTTTCTGATGTTGGTTGGATTCAAAAACCGTTTTTAAATACTTGCAAGATGCGAATTCAACTCTGCTTGACTTTGAATAAATTTAATGGTTTTTAATTAATGCAAAGTAAAGGCGAGGGTACCGCTCGGGCCTATAATTAGACTTAATTGCGAGTTATTTTAAAACTAGCATAATTATTAATTATCTAAATCTCTTGTTGCTCTTTGTTATTCTTTGTGTTCATTTGCGGAGCACTCGTCCCAGCAGGGAATTTATTCAATAATCTCAATAAAAATATCATGTTCGACTGAATTAAATTTTAAGCTACCAATTAAACCTTTAGAAATTGACACCAACTGTCCCAAGTGGTTCTGATAAACAACATGTGGATAGCCTTTGGCATTATAAGTTTGCTCTTTTAAAGAAGGATAATTTAAAGTTCTTACTTTTTTTTCATGAAAAGTAGAGTTTGAGGGTATTGGGTTGTTCTTTGTCCCTAAGATAAGCGATCCATCATTACTGACGCCTGAAAGGAAAAAGTCTTGGCTTAATGTGGTTACCAAATCATAGGATTTGGTTGAATACAAGGTATTGTCCTCTATGTTTAAAAGGTAGTGTCGGTTCTCCGAATACAAAGAATTATTTTTCCATTGTGATGTTGCATTCATATTAACAGGAACAGCATTTGATAATACTCCGTTAGCATCAATGTCGACTACTAATCCTTGAGATTTAGTGTAATTGCCTGCTAGTATCCTGTTCTGCCCTAAATCTATTACATTAATTGTACTTGAACTAAATGATTGTTTGTAAAGGTTGTTGGTGCTAATTAATGCCAATTTATTGTTGGTTCTTGAAAATGAATATAGATTTTTCCGATCTGTAATCAACCAAAAGCCATTATTAGTAACTGCAAGATGGTCGGAACTAAATATAGAAGTGGTCAGGTTGTACTTGAAATTCAGATCGGTATCGTACACTTTTATTTCGCTTCCTGTATTAACAATCACTTCTGTTCCAAAAGAAGACTCAAATACCTTGACAAAAACAATTGAAGAGCTATTGAGCTCTGTTGAACCCTCAACAGAATTGCTGGTATAGTTATATTTGTATAGCCTGGAGTAATTAGAATAATATAATATTGATTCGTTAGGAGAAAAGGCTGTAAACTGAATAGAGTCAATAGGTAATATCCCTTTTCTAACAAAGTTGGTACTTCGTTGGTTTTGGCCTGGGATAACAGTTTGACTTCGTTTCCCAAAAATATTATAAACATGAATCACAAATACAGGATTTGCAAAATAAGGAAGCTCAACGGAGTAATTGAGAGTTTCAATATTATTAATTACTACCAGTTGCTCCTCTTGGTACCCTCCTCCAGAGCCAGAGGAATAGTTTCGAACCTCAATTTCATAATGTGAGAAATAATATCCTTCATATCGTTCCCAATTTAAGTTAACAATCGAATTATTTAAACTAGGTTGAGAAAGATTAACTGAAGATACTTCTATATCACTTGTTTTAACGTTTACGGGACTACTTTCGCCTAGAAGGCCTTTGTTTGTGTAAACTTTGAACAGGTAGCAGATTTCTTTGTCAGTTGGGGGTGTTACATCAATAAAAGAGGATTGATTTATATCTGTAATCGTTGAAATTAACTTAGCGCTAGCGGCATTACAACTTGCATCCAGTCTATAAATTTCATATTTTTCAAATTGATTATAGCCTCTATAAGCGTCCCATTTGAGTACTATTTTGTCATTATTTTCTATTTTATTCCAATAAAAAGTTCCGGAATAGATATCTATCTCCACCGGAGGTTCATAACGGTTGCAGATGGCTTTAAATAATTCCAGCTTACCGTCTAAATCAACATCAAATTGGAACTTAAACACCAAGCGATTCGCTGTCAATTCTGTTATAACCCATCGGTCGATTGCTGTACCGTTACTTGCTGTTATAATACCGTTTGATAAGGTCCAGCTTAGTATATTTATTTGTGGCGTACACTCAAAATTATCATCGAAAGTATATTCTCTGTATCCGCCTCCAGCTTGGAAGTCGAAAAAATCCTTTCCACATTCGGGGAAAGACTCTGGCACATCTGTTATTTTACTTTCAAATTCGATTTGAAAAAGGGCCCATCGCCCTTCCAGTTGTTGATTTGTGGCAGAGGTTAACGCACCACTTAAAAACGCATTATTTGCCCTTTTAGTTAGGTCATCATCATTACTGCAACCGGAAATGAGTAGCAAAGAAATAAATCCTAAAAAAACTAATATTTTATTCATTTTGTAAGCGGTTTTTTTAACATGTAAATTATTTTTAAAACTAATGTTTGACCTATTTGCTAAATAAAGTTTTTTGATCGTTAAAATTTTTCTTATTTCGATACTATATATTTTCTTAAATCAGAAATCAGAATATCCTTTAATTCCTTTTTATTACTGAAAGCAGTTTCAATAAAAGCAAATCCAAATACAGGATATTTATTTATATCTAATTCTCTAATTAATATCGGTTTTTCAAAATCTTTAGCAAGATCTGAATAGTTAAATCTTAAAATATCCGAAGGGATTATTCCCGAATTATTATCCAAAATAATGACACTAAATATCTTATTCTCTTTTCCTTTAAATATAGTATCCCAGTCTGGTTTTTTGTTTTCGTAAAAGCATTTGTATTCATTAAATCCTAAAGTTACTCCCAAAAGGTCAGCCGTAGTGCAAAATCCACCAAACCGTAAAGGGTTCACTTCGATAGGAATTATTTTCCCATTTTCATCTATGCGGACTTCTGCATGAGCTGGGAAATTTTTTAAATCTAACTCTTTGCCAATTTTACTTAAAAAATATTCAAGATCAATTTTATACTTTTCAATGATTGATTTGGATGTTGAATAAACCCGATCACTTGTATCTGTTCCGGAGGAGAAGAGGTGGTGTAACACGTTTAACAAAACAGCATCTCCATTATTATCATAATAATAATCGATTGCATATTCTTCTCCTCGAATAAATTCCTCGATAATAAAATTCCTCGTGTTTAATACATTTTCAGGAAATATACTTTTAAGTTTATCAGCTCGTAACTCAGTTTTAGCTTTTATCCAATCTTTTTCGTTTTCTACGATATGAACTCCTATGCTGAAGAAACCAACAGCAGGTTTAATTACAAATGGGAAACGTATTTCATCAGCAGGCAATCGTTGAATTTCGTCAATACTTATTTGCTTGAAATAAAAGTCGGGAAATAACTCTTTTATCAGTTCTCGAAACTTTACTTTATTTTTTAAAACTTGTAATTGAATTGATAAGTCACTTTTTCCATAGTGTTGATCGATCCAGGCTAATGCGTTCTCTGAATTGCTATAAAGAGAAATTTCTGGATTGTTCTTTAGTAAAGCGATTGCTTCCTCTTCCTTTATCCATGCCAAAGAATCGTCTTTTACCAAATCTTTGGCCACTTTGGTTGCAATTATTTTATAATTATTATCTTTTATTGTTTCGATAAGAAAATCAGAAACAAAGGGCTTGTCTATTAAGAACATAATAGTTAGTTATTTTTTATTTTTTTATTTCAATAGTTAAAGCAGGACGGTTGGCAGTCTCAGCAACTCTCCATCCGGTTTCATACATCCACTTTGTCATCTTAGTCAATTTTACATAGTCAATTTTATCTGGGCTATCGAATGGAGTGTGGTAGTCAGGGTGTAATAAGGTCGTAAAAAATATTGCTGGTACATTAGCTTGTGCATAGGGAAGGTGATCGCTACGGTAGTACCAATTCTCTGGGTGATCTGCAGCATCCCAGGAAGTATCTACTTTGAAGTTAGCAATACTTTTATTTGCAGCTAAAGTAATAGCTACTAGCTCAGACGAATTAAGATGAGGTTCTGTTGCGCCTAATAGCGCTGCAGAATCAGGCGCATTGCGTCCTATCATATCGCCATTTAAAACAGCAGCTATGGAAGACAGTTCAACGGTGGGATGGCTAACAAAATAGCGAGAACCCAATAAGCCCCTTTCCTCAGATCCGTGCCAAATAAATAAAGCCGATCGCTTAGCGGGTTGTATACTCCACGCACTCCCTATTGCAAGCATCGCTACTGTAACTGAGGCATTATCATCGGCACCGTTCCAGATAGGATCACCGTTAACAGCAGGTCCTACTCCGTCATGGTCCTGATGACCGCTAAATAACACATATTCTTCTTTCAGTTTAGGATCAGTTCCATCAAGCTTTGCAATAACATTAACTGAAGGATAGTCAAAATTCTCAACCTTTAAATTAGTTTTTAAATATGCGCCTTGTTTAGAAAATGTATTCTGTAACTGCTTACTTGCCAATATTATCGGTACCGTAGCTGCGGTAGCTGATTCACCACCTTCAATTCCATAACTTCCTTCTTGATAATGAAATCCCGTAAATGAAATAAGAGACTCTACAGTATCATCAGCAACAAAAATGATAGCAGCAACACCACGGCTAAGGAGTTCTTTGCCTTGCTGACTCATTGCCGAAGCGGTATAACGATATTGCCAGAGGCTCACCCAACTTGGAGTAAGGGGAGTAGGTGCCATAATATTCATAGCTACAATTTTGCCTTTCAGATCAACAGTATTATCCGGCATCTTGTCTAACCAAACCACGGAGCCTTCTAAAGTAGTGTCAACCAAATTAGTTGGCCAAATATCTTTCCAAAGATCGAGTGCTTTAGCATTTAAACTAACAGTACTACCATTAGCCACACGGCTGCGTTTGAGATTAAAGAACTGGAAATAGGTTCCATCTTCGCCTGCAGGTTTAAGGCCAGCTTCACGGGCCTTTTGAGCCACCCAAACAGAAGCTCGCATTTCGCCAAGTTCTCCTCCTCTTCTTCCCTTAAAGGCGTCACCCGCCAATTCATATAAGTCCTCTTTTAGATCTTGCTGCTTGATTTTATCTAATTGAGGTGCTGTGCTTTGCGCAAAGATCGAACTGGAAACACATAATATCAAAAAAAGAATTTGTTTGGATTTCATAAGATTTATTTTTAATAAATTGAAAATTTTGCTATCGTAAAGGATCTATAATTATTGGTTGGCTGTCTGTGGTAGCTATTGAATAGCATAGGCTTTCCAAATATATAGATAAACTTTTTATTACAAATCATCAAAATAACTTTTTATTTGCGGAATGCTTTTGGTACTTGAATGGTTGTGAGTTTTACTACTATTGCGTTCTAATAATTCCTGAATAGCAAGCACATTAGTTTCGTCTACTAAGAAATGTGTGGCATAGTGATTTTATTTGGAACTCTGTTTTTTATTATGTTGTAATCTAGTTTATTAACCGTATCGCAGGAGCATTAACCTCGCTGCTCATGCCTACACTATCTTTTGTTCGCATCAACTTTTTTAGGATGTATTTATTTGATAGTATATTTCGATTACGGATGACGTCAGTTCTTCTAATAAGGGCCAAAGCCAGTTGTTTTTTTATTAATTATAAAGTTAAAAAAGAAAATTCTGCTTTGACCCAGAGACATACCATACAAAGGATTAGTGCGGTAGCGGTGGATAAAACATATGTTCTAATAGTTGAAAATGAGGCTAGTATTTATCAAATGAATAAAGATTTGGTTGACGCATCAAACGATACTTCAACTTTTGAAGAAAGTTTAGAAAATACAACAGCTTACTTTACAACAGCAAATTCTTTTTTTTATTGGGGAAAAGAGAAGCTAATCCAACAAGCTATTATTCGGGACACTACCACACTGACGCAGAAAAACGTACCTTAATTCGATGCAAATAAAATAGCGTATATTTGAGTATTAAGTAAGCTGCTACAAGCTAGTGTGGGCTAGTGAGAGTTTTTTATAGAAGCTTGAACGATAGCGCGAGTAAGGAATAGTTGCTAGACAGCGAAGCAATCTGATTTATTATTGGTCGAGCCTGACTTTAGTAATTTGAAAAAGAATTTAAAGAAGTACTTACCGAGCTTGTAAAACTCTTACTTAACTATGCTTTACCACAGAATAGTACAACTAGAAAATTACAACGAAGGCATATCGTTTTGGAATATAAGTAATAATAAAAAAAATCTTTATGAAGTCTAAAGATAAAAACCAAGAGAAGCATCAAGAGGAATTAGAGAAAACATCAGAAAAAATAGCTAGTGTCGATGAGCATCGCGATATTGTAAGTCGTGTTATTCGCGAAGGTGAAGAGATATTCAAAATAAATAACAAGGCTATAACGCTCAGTGCTATAATTGCGGGACTCGAAATAGGGATCAGTTATTTCTTAATATGTAGTCTTTACTACTTATTATCTGGAACAATGGCTGAAAACACTATTTTCAAACTTTTTAGTTTGGTCTATCCTATAGGATTCATTCTTGTCGTTTTAGGGAAGTCGGCACTTTTTACGGAGCAAACATCCGTTTTAACCATTCCCGTACTGAATGGACAACGCACAATCTGGGAGTTATTGCGAGTTTGGGGTTTGGTTATTCTGGGCAATCTAATTGGGGGTATTCTATTCACCCTATTTATAAGTCTGCTTGCACCGCATTTAAACTTGTTCACACATGAAACAATGGTAAAAATAGGGAGTCATGTAGTTCACTATGATGCTTGGGTTCTTTTTTTAAGTGCAATAGTTGCTGGCTGGCTAATGGGTTTATTGAACTGGTTAATAAATAGCGTCAAAAACTCACTAACTCGTATTTTTCTCATTTTCATGATAACTGCTGTTATCGGTTTTGGAGGTTTTCACCACAGTATTGTAGGTAATATTGAGGTTTTTGGCGCTTTTTTACATTCAAGCACAATTACACTTTTAGACTACCTGAAGTTTTTGTCTTTAGCCATAGTGGGAAATGCTATTGGTGGGGCCGTAGTAGTGGGACTTTTCAAGTACAGAATTTTCGAATCAAATAACGTAAAGTAAAACTACTAATAGAAAAAAGTTAATTCTATCTCAATTGATTTAGATCAAGAATATTGCTAGTGCAGTGTTGTAAATTTGCTATTATTAACAACTTACAATAAGACAAAATGAACAAACAACATTTATTAACACCATATAACAAAAATATAAGCCTTAAAAATAGAGTTGTAGTAGCACCTATGACACGTGGTAGAGCAGATAATGAAGGCAATGTGCCAACTGATGATCTACATGGATTGTATTATGAGCAACGGGCATCAGCAGGTTTAATTATTACAGAAGGCGCGCAGGTGTCCCTTGACGCTGTAGGATATATTAATACTGCAGGTATCCACTCAGATGAGCAAGTAGAAGGTTGGAAAAAAGTAACCAAACGTGTGCATGATAAAGGCGGAAAAATCTTTATTCAATTGTGGCATGTAGGGCGTATGTCTCATCCTGATTTTCATAACGGGGCATTACCATTATCTGCGTCAGCTATCAATCCTAACGATAAGGCCTTTACTCCAGAAGGATTTAAAGTTACTGTTACGCCAAGGGAGATGACCGTTGGAGATATTAAAACTACGGTAAAAGATTTTCAAAACGCAGCTATAAACGCCGTAAAAGCTGGATTTGATGGAGTAGAAATACATTCCTCTAATGGGTATTTGTTTCAGCAGTTCTTTAACGGGACGTCTAATCATAGAACAGATGAATACGGTGGCAGTATTGAAAACAAAGCCCGTATCTTTTTTGAAGTTCTAGACGCAATAAAACAAGTTATTCCAGAAGAAAAAATTGGAGCTCGTTTCAACCCATCATTAAATGGTCCATTCGGAACCACTATGGATGAAGAAACAATCCCAACCTTTGAATACATCATTAAAAAATTAAATGATTATAACTTAGCATATATTCACCTTTCTGAGCCATTTACAGATGTTTCAGCACTAACATATGCTGTTACTGAGATAGCGAAGCATTTCCGTCCTTTATATAACGGTACATTGATGATTAACTCCGCATTTGATCAAGAAAAAGGAAATAAAATAATTGAAGAAGGATATGCAGATTTAGTAGCCTACGGTAAGCCGTACATCTCTAATCCAGACTTAGTAGAACGTTTTGAACATAATTTAGTTCTTGCAGAAGCAGATGTAGATACGTTCTACGCAGGTGGAGC
>JBLIKQ010000048.1:0-16596 GCA_047635475.1 Porticoccaceae bacterium | reverse complement strand
TCCTTATCAATATCAAAGTTTGAAATGTATTCAGTTTGATATCCCGCGGAACTAACAACTAAACTGTTTTTAGCTTCAGCATCAAAGTTCAAAGTAAAATCGCCGTTTTCGTCGGAAGTTGTTTTAACTGTTGTTCCGTCAAAATAAATGTTTGCTTCAATAAAGGGCTTTTATTAGCGCCAAATATTTTTCCTTTGATATTTTGAGAAAACGAGTTAAAAGTAAGAATTGAAAAAAGGGCAAGAATTAAGCTTTTCATATATCTAATATTATATTATTTGCATTAAAATAATAAATCTACAGCATTCTAACAACTAATCCAATGAATTTTATGCTCTTTTTACTACATAACATCCAAGCTTCCCTTATCACTTGAGGTTCATCACCTGATAAATCGATAACAGTAGAACCCACATTATCACCGTAACCACCATCTATGGCCATATCAACAAGGTTCTGCCATTTCTCAAAAATGAGCTCAGTATCTGTTGTATACTCTATTACGTCATCCTCATCATGTATCGATGTTGAAACAATCGGGTTACCTAATTGGCGTACAATCTCCAATGCAATGGAGTTATCAGGTATACGTATTCCAACTGTCGTTTTTTTCTTGAATTCCTTAGGTAAACTGTTGTTTCCTGGTAAGATAAAAGTGTAAGGGCCCGGCAAGGCTCTTTTCAAGATCTTAAAAGTAGCCATGTCAATCTTACTAAACATCCTCAGATAAAATGCTTAAATTGTAAAAAAGCCATTAAGAACTTTCCAAATTAGCCTAGCTTAATACTACGTTCATATAAGAATTTGCAGCATTTAATGAAACAATTACAGTACGTACCAAAGAAAGTCTTCATAATAATTCTTGAAAAAGAAACTGCTTAGATATTGCAGTTATTAAAAACTTCTTCGAAGTTTTAAAACCCAAAATAAATTAATAAAGTAAAAAACATTAAACAGCTAAAAAAAAAATGAGCCCGATACAGTATCGAACTCATTATAATAAAATCTAATTATGAATTTATTTTATTTTTTTTCAGCGAAGTCTTTATAACACGGTCTAAAGTCAGCTTTTATATTATTTCTTGAAATTAGAGACTCCATTTTTTAGCCAAGTTTCATATTCGTCTATGGAAACATAGCTTATGGTTGGAGTAGCTGTATTTAGACTTTCTCCCTCCAAATCTGTTAAGACATATAAAGGCTGTGTATTTGTTTTATATTTAGATATCATAAAGTCAGTCCACTTATCACCCACAGTTTCTATCTCCGAACCTGTTGTTTTAGAAACAAATTGTTGGTTTTTAGGCAAATCTCGTTTATCATCCACATACAAGGAAATGAGGACTACTTCATTATTTAGAATTGGCAGTATCTTAGGATCAGACCAAACATTATTCTCCATTTTTCTACAATTCACACAGGCGTACCCTGTAAAATCAAGCATGATAGGTTTATTGACTGATTTGGCATACGCCAAGCCCTTTTCATAATCTTCAAAAACGATTATTCCATGAGGTCCACTTTTAGCACCGTCCGGCAAAATGCCTGTTCGAGCGTTTCTTCCAGAGCCACCCAACCCGAAAGGGCTTTCGCTATATTCAATTGAAGGTGGAAAAGCATTAATTAATTTTAAAGGCGCTCCCCATAGTCCTGGGATCAAATAAATGGTAAAGCTCAAAACCAGTAATCCAAATAATAATCTTCCTACTGAAATATGTGTTAATGGGCTATCGTGGGGCAAGGTAATTTTACCAAATAAATAAAATGCCAATGTACCAAAAATGGCAATCCAAATAGCTAAGAAAACTTCTCTTTCCAAGAAGTGTAATTGCAAGACCAAATCAGCATTCGACAAGAATTTGAAAGCTAAAGCCAATTCAAGGAAACCTAGTACCACTTTAACTGTATTCAACCATCCTCCAGATTTTGGTAAAGAATGCAACCATCCCGGAAACATCGCAAAAAGCATGAACGGCAACGCCAAGGCTAATGAAAAACCAAACATTCCTATGATAGGTGCTATTCCGCCTTTGGAAGCCGCTTCAACCAATAGTGTGCCTACAATAGGCCCAGTACAGGAGAATGATACGATTGCTAGTGCCAAAGCCATAAATAGTATTCCAATTATACCTCCCCTATCCGCTTGGTTATCTACTTTATTGGCCCAAGAATTAGGCAACATAATCTCAAATGCTCCTAAAAAAGAAGCTGCAAAAACCACTAATAAAACAAAAAACAATAAATTAAACCAGACATTGGTGGATAAGGCATTTAGAGCGTCAGCCCCAAAAATCCAGGTCACTACAAAGCCAAGAACTACATAGATTATGATAATCGAAATTCCATAAATAACAGCATTTCTAATACCTTTAGCCCTGCTTTTACTTTGTTTTGTAAAAAAGCTTACTGTCATAGGAATCATGGGGAAAACGCAGGGTGTCAATAGTGCCGCAAATCCCGACAGAAACGCGATAAAGAAAATAGACCATAGTCCTCTTTTGGAATCTGCGTTTGTAGATTTATCCACCGCTACTATTGAAGCGGCTTTGACAGGCCCAATAACATCTGCACTAATAGCTTGTGAATCAACTTCAGGTGAGTCTACCGATTCTACGTTAGCTACGATTAGCTTTTCTATCTTCGGCTTACTGCTTGCACTTGCAGGGATAATAAAACTGAACTTTTTCTCTAAATTGATGCAAACCTCTTTACAAACCTGATAATTTAATTCTACTTCAATTTTTGACATATTCGTGTTGGTAACACGAATTAGCTGCTGAATTTGCGCCTTATTTTTAAAATACGTTTCGTCGACTTCAAAAATATCGTTGTAAGCTGTTGTTGTTTTGCTCTCTTTGGCTTTGCCAACAAGACTAAAGTTAGCGTTCTGATTTTTAAAAATAAGTTCTAGTGCTAATGGTCCACCATCAGGAGTAAATTGGGAATACATATGCCAATCTTTCTCGATAGTTCCATCAAATGTCAGAATATAGCTGTTCTCCGACTTCTTTTCAATTTTAGTGGTCCATTTTACTGGATCTAGCATCTGAGAATTTACATTGGCAAAAACCAAAAACGCAAGCAGTAAAAAAATAATTTTTCTCATTATTCCAATTGTATTTTTAATATGTTTTGTGTGCTATCATCTGTTCTAAAACGTTCGTCTTGTCTTTTTCCCACGACCCAAACAATTGTTGCGCCAGACCATAAAATCCAAACATTTTCTTTTTCGATTAATGATAGCTTTTCATCCTTAAAAAGTTTACTCACTTTCTTAGATTTTCCTTCCATTCCAAAAGGCTGAAAATAATCTCCCTGCCTCCAACGGCGTAAAACTAAAGGAAATTCCAGTTTGTTCCGATCTACAAATATAACGGTATTAGAAGGAACGGAAATGTCATTTACATCGCAAAACGAAAGATTTAAGGGAACATTAACTTCCTCTGTATTCTTATCAATAAAGTACTCTTGAACTTCTATTTCAGTATTAATCGGAAGTAAGATTAAGAAATTTCTGTCTTTCAATAATCGGAAATTAGGCGCAAAAACTTGCTTTCCCGACTGACTGTCGACTAAATCATAAACATCGTCCCAAGCAAGAAATCCGAATTCATGCAACCATTGGTACAAATACGATCTGTAATTGGGTAATTTTTTTAATTGACTCAAGTCGAAACGTATTTCATCTTCTTTTTGCTTTGCTAGCTGCTGATACACCATAATAGAAGCGTCCTCAACCATATGCTGTGACTCCTGTAAGAAAGACCGTGTTTTTTGAAAGGAAGCTATGAATTTTGGATTAAGCTCCTTAAATAAAGGAACCAAATCATGACGGATTTTATTTCTTAAATATTTATCTGACGAATTACTGCTGTCTTCCCTCCATTGGATCTTGTATTCAATGGCATATTTTGCAATTTCCTCACGAGAAAAAAGCAATAGTGGACGGATTATCTTGCCATTTTGTTCTGGAATTCCAACTAAACCTTCCAGTCCGGTACCCCTACTTAAGTTTATTAAAAAGGTTTCTAAATTATCATCCGCATGATGGCCAGTGAGAATATAATCATAATTTTCAGTCTCCAAAAGCTCGTAAAACCAACTGTAACGTAAGTCACGTGCTGCCATCTGCGTAGAAAGCTTGTAATCTTTGGCAAAGGCCTCAGTATCAAATTGTGTTACAAAAATTGGGATTTCACTAGCTTCTGCATAGTCTTGGACAAACTGCTGATCTCCGAAACTTTCCACAGCTCTCAACTGAAAATTACAATGAGCAAGGGCCACTTCATATTTCAGTTCGTGAAATAAATGCACCATAACCATACTATCCATACCACCACTAGTTGCCAGCAGTAATTTTTTGCCTGCCAAAAAAGGAAAGTTATGTTGAATATGATTTTTGAGTTTATCTAGCATTCTTCAAAAATAAAGATTAAAATCTGAAATAGATTTATGAATTTGAGTTATTGCAAAACTTCTCGCATCGCTTTTGCTTTTAGTAAACATTCTTCATATTCCTGCTCAGGTGTCGATAATGATGTTATGGCGCTTCCCACAGAAAACGATACGTAGTTTTTTTCTTGATTGTACAAAATACTCCGAATAACAACATTAAAATCGAAATTGCCATCTGGAGTAAAGTAACCAACCGCTCCACTGTATAAACCACGTTTACTTTCTTCGAGTTGGTCAATGATTTTCATTGCTGAGATTTTTGGGGCTCCTGTCATACTTCCCATAGGAAAGGTTGTCTTTAAGGCGTCAATAACAGCATATTGAGGGGCCAGTTTTGAGGTAACCGTAGAAATCATTTGATGTACTTGCATAAATGAATAAATACCACATAATTCTATTACTTTAACAGTGCCTTTTTGAGCCGTATGCGATAAGTCATTGCGGACCAAGTCTGTTATCATTATGTTTTCCGCACGCTCTTTTGGATCTGATGCCAATAGAGCTTTTGCCTTTTCATCTTCTATAGGGTTAGAAAACCGTTTCGCCGTACCTTTAATAGGTTGAGAAAGAAGCAAATCTCCTTCCTTTTTCAAATAGCGCTCTGGTGATGCAGAAAGTAAAAAATGCTTATTGTTTTTAAAAAAAACTGCAAATGGAGCTTGCGAAATTTCGTTTAGTTTCTGAAATTTTTCCAATGGATCTATTTTCGAGTTTTCCGCATAAAATTCCATGCAAAAATTCGCCTCATATAAGTCACCTTGATGAATATGACTTAGCATTTTTGACACTTTTTCGATATAGCCTTCCTCTGAAATTCGCGAACGGATCGTTATTTTATGAACAATTTGAGGTTTGGATTTTTGAGTTTTTACAATTTCATCAAAATCTTCTTCAAATTCCTCATCACAAAGACTGAGATATTGCATTTCAAGTTGATTGCCTTTTAACAAAAATATTTTTTTAGGCTGGAAAAAAAATAAATCTGGAAATTCCAAACCATCATAATTGTTAGATTGCAATGACTCAACATCATTTTTAAGATCATATGATAAATAACCAAAAATCCAATCTTTTGTGCTTTGTTGATATTGTTTTAAACCTTCAAAAGCGTTATGATGGTCTGTTTTGATTGAAGTAAAAGCATCTACAGCTAATACACAATCGTAATTTGAATACTGTTGTGGGTAATCATTACTGTCCATGAAAGCAACTTCACGGAATTGTTGTGACCAATTTAAAAGTTGTTTTTTGAACAATTTCGGGTCTGAAATCTGCTTATGAATTGATGCTCTCAAAGAAATATTTTTTTAAAATTCAAAATTACAATAAAAAAAAACTTTAAATATGCGCTTAGGGCAATAATCAGCCGATATTTTTTGTAAATTTACATTAACAGGGTGACTATTAAACGCTTACATCAATCGAAAAAAAACGAATCTTGTCTGATAAAGAAGGTCGCCAACGTGAAATAATATATTAGGAATGAAAGAGTGACAGCATTACAAAAAAATGTAACCAATAAAACCTAAATACTATGAAAATCGCAACTATTATTGTTCGGACTATACTTGGCTTACTGTTTCTTTATACCTCTGTTGGTTACTTTCTTCATCTTAATCCAGAACCCGCCTCCACAGGTGAATTTAAAGCCTTTCAAGTTGGATTGGTTGCATCCACTTATTTATTTCCTTTGGCAAAATCGGTAGAATTCTTATGCGGATTATCGTTTGTTATTGGAAAGTTCACGACTCTGGCGAATCTCGTTATTTTCCCCGTAACCTTAAATATCCTGTTGATCAACTATTTCTTGACGCCAGAGAACTTGCCGTTGGCCATATTTGTATTTGTAGGGAACATATTTTTAATATTTACCCACTGGGAAAATTACAAAGGTTTGTTTAAAGTTGATTAAATAGTATTCCAAAACCATATTTAAAAAGAAACCCGCTAAATAGCGGGTTTCTTTTTAAATATAAAACTGTGTTTTCTATTACACGTGTAAGGCTCTATTATCCGTCGCTGCTAATGCCGCTTCTTTTATTGCTTCTGCAAATGTAGGATGCGCATGTGACATTCTTGAAATATCTTCTGCTGACGCTCTGAATTCCATCGCTACTACAGCTTCGGCAATCAAATCAGCACAACGGGCACCAATCATATGAACTCCAAGAACCTCGTCTGTTTTTGCATCAGCAAGAATCTTTACAAAACCATCTAAATCTCCGCTTGCTCTAGCACGACCTAATGCTTTGAAAGGAAAACTTCCTGATTTAAATTCTACTCCGGAAGCCTTTAGCTGTTCTTCCGTTTGTCCTACCGCCGCAACTTCTGGCCAAGTATAAACAACACCCGGAATCAGGTTATAATTAATATGAGGTTTTTGACCTGCCAATATTTCAGCAACCATTGCTCCTTCTTCTTCTGCTTTATGCGCTAACATCGCTCCACGTACTACATCTCCAATCGCATAAATATTTGAAGTTGATGTTTGTAAATGATCATTAACTTCTACTTGTCCTCTATCCGAGATTTTCACACCCGCTTTGTCAGCGTTCAATCCGCTCGTGTAAGGACTACGCCCTACTGAAACTAAAGAGTAATCACCTTCTAAGGTTATAGTTTCTCCTTTTTTATTTTCAGCTTCAACGACTACATTCTCACCATTTCTTTCAACAGATTTCACTTTGTGTGAAACGTAGAACTTCATTCCTTGTTTCTTTAAGACCTTTGTCAATTCTTTAGACAGTGAAGAATCCATTCCTGGAATGATTCTGTCCATATATTCCACTACAGAAACCTGGGCTCCAAGACGCAAATATACTTGCCCTAGTTCAATTCCAATTACTCCACCACCAATAATGATAAGGTGCTTAGGCACTTCTTTTAATTTTAACGCTCCGGTAGAAGTGATTATTCTTTCTTTATCAATTTTGATAAAAGGCAAAGAAGACGGTTTGGAACCTGTTGCAATAATGATATTTTTTGCTTCTACAGTCTCAGAAGTTCCGTCCGATTTTGCAACAGCAACATGAGTTGCGTCGACAAAAGAACCCAAACCCTCTAGAACCGTAATTTTATTTTTGTCCATCAAATATTTTACACCGCCTGAAGTTTGATCTACGATTGCCT
Source organism: Porticoccaceae bacterium (assembly GCA_047635475.1). GTDB lineage: Bacteria > Bacteroidota > Bacteroidia > Flavobacteriales > Flavobacteriaceae > Flavobacterium. The sequence continues at coordinate 9,012 of JBLIKQ010000048.1, read as the reverse complement.
GTTTACGAGCAATCATTTTTTCTAAGTTTATTTTTACTTCACCTGAAACTTCAATTCCATGATCTGCAAAATGAGCTATATCAGCGTAATTGTGTGAAGATGCCAACAATGATTTAGAAGGAATACATCCTACATTAAGACAAGTTCCGCCTAGCACTGAATATTTTTCGATAATTGCTGTTTTAAAACCCAATTGTGCACAACGAATCGCTGATACATATCCTCCTGGTCCTGATCCAATAATGACTACGTCAAATGAACTCATAGTATTTTTTTTTATGTGTTTATAGTTTTCTGCTTATGGTTTTTAAAAAATGCTTAACAAAAACTTTCTCTTGCAAAAATAATAATTTAAAATGCGAATCCGACCGATATTCGTTAATTAATACTCATTTTTTGGATTTTTTTATACCATTTATCGAACAATGAAAGACGTAATAGATAATTACTGCGTCCTATTAAATGTAGAAGGTGATCAAAAATGGATATTTAATTACCGCTAATTATCAAAAAAAAATTACTATATCTTATAAAGATGAAAGTAAATTCATTGATTTGAAATTAGGACACTATTAAAACCCCATCTCTAAAATGCAAATTAAACGGCAAGAACCGTTGTGTTTTTTACTTCGTTTATCATAAAGGTGCTTTGTGTACTTCCTATATGTTGCAAGGTTGTTAATTTACTAACTAGAAATTCTCTATATGCTTGCATGTCCTTCACGACTACCTTTAGAATATAATCATAATCGCCGCTTACGTGAAAGCATTCTAATACTTCTGAAAGTTTGACTACTTCCGTTTCAAACTTAGTTAAAAATTCCTGAGAGTGTTGAATCAGTTTCAAATGACAAAAAACGACAAATCCCTTATCTACTTTTGATTTATTTAGTAGGATCACATACTTATCTATAATCCCTTCGCGATCTAGTTTTTTGATTCGTTCATAGACTGCAGTTACTGAAAGATTAAGTTTTAAAGACAATTCCTTTGTAGTTTTTTTACTATCAGTCTGCAATAATAAGAGCAGTTTTTTGTCGATGGCGTCTAATGTCATTTGGCTAATGTATTTGTAAATTGTAAAATAATCTATAAAAAACTTATTATATTAAATTAAACAGAAAATATAACTGTAAAATTATATATTAATAATTAATAAATCTATATTTTAGATATATTATTGATAATTAATCTAAAAACTAGTTATTTTGAAGTAGGTTTCTTGATTATTCAAATTCCCTAGCCCAGATAGCAGCGATATCCTTTATTTTTTTTCTTTAAAAAAATAAAGATAAAGTGGATAGCTGGAAATAGCTTCTAAACCAATTTAAAGATATAAAAATGAACAATTTCAATCCCGCAGACAATATTCAGGACTTACAGTATTTTGGGGAATTCGGTGGCGTAAACCCATCGATTTCTGATTCTTCCACGTACACCTTTTTATCAGCAAAAACCATGTTCGATACTTTTGAAGGTAACATAGAAGGCTGTTACCTATATTCCCGTCACTCCTCGCCTAGTAATTTGTATTTAGACAAAGCCTTGGCAGCTATGGAAGGTACAGAAACGGCAAACGTATCCGCATCTGGAATGGGAGCCATTACACCAACCCTATTGCAATTGTGCGGTGCAGGAGATCACATTATTTCAAGTAGAACTATATACGGAGGTACCTATGCGTTCCTGAAAAACTTTACGCCACGATTTGGGATCAAAACTACTTTTGTAGACATCACAAAACTAGATGCTGTAGAAGCGGCTATTACAGCTGATACAAAAGTTTTGTATTGCGAAACGGTGAGCAACCCATTACTGGAAGTGGCAGATATAGCTGGATTATCCCGCATTGCAAAAAAACACAATTTGACATTGGTCGTTGACAATACCTTCTCTCCTTTGTCTGTTTCTCCGGTAAAATTTGGTGCTGATATTGTTATTCATAGCTTGACCAAATACATCAATGGAAGCAGCGATACCGTAGGTGGTGTGACTTGCGCTTCACAAGAATTCATCAATCAATTGAAAGATGTCAACAGTGGCGCTAGTATGTTACTTGGACCTACGATGGATAGTATGCGCTCTGCCAGTGTGATGAAAAACCTACGTACTTTGCATCTGAGAATAAAACAACACAGTCATAACGCCGCTTACCTTGCAGAGCGTTTTGAAAAAGATGGCCTGAAGACGGTTTATCCTGGATTACAAAGCCATCCAAGCCACGAATTGTTTGTCTCTATGGTCAACCCAGAATACGGGTTTGGCGGAATGATGACGGTTGATGTGGGTTCTTTGGCAAAAGCCAATGCACTAATGGAGCTGATGCAGTCCCGTAATTTGGGATACTTGGCAGTAAGTTTAGGATTTTATAAGACTTTGTTTAGTGCCCCGGGAACTTCTACTTCTAGTGAAATTCCTGCAGAAGAGCAAGCTGAAATGGGATTAACGGATGGTTTAATTCGTTTTTCAATAGGACTAGATAACGATATCAACAGAACATACGAAATGATGAAAGCTTGCATGCAAGAGCTTTCAATTCTATAACTTTTTTTTTTAGTTTTTAATGTGGTTAAAATCCGTTTGAGAGTAATCTTAGTCGGGTTTTTTATTTTCTACAGAAAATAAAAATTTGTAGTATCTTTTATAAATAACAATCTAGGTTAAGTTAAACTAATATATTATCTAAATTTTTGAAACCTAGATATGACTCAGTTTACTATTTTTTCGACTGAAGCCAAAATAAATTGTCAAACCAATAAGTAACCAAAGCGTAAAATAAATCCAGTTCCAAACGCTCAATTCAGCCATCATATACAAACAACTCACCAATCCCAACAACGGAATTAAAGAAAGGTTGTCACGAAATGACCAAATAGTCAATGCAATCAAAGAGATCAGAAAAATCCACATGGGTATCTTGTGTTTGAAAAGGCCTAAACCACTTTCGTATTTAAGACTATTATCAATTGGCAAACCAGCCACAACCGAGGCGTATTTTGCATCATCTTTCTGGTATTGACTCAATAAATTCTCCAAATCTGGAGTTTCATTTGTCTTGTTTTTAGCTTCAATGCCAACTAAATAATCGAATGCTTTTTTTGATTCTTGCTTATCTAATGAAGTAGTAATATCTGTCGCATTATTTATTTGGGTCGCATTCGTAATAAAATCCATTGATCCTTTATGGTTATAATTGAAAGCATAAAATATACCCGCGGCCAACATCAACGGAATAACGTATTTTGAGTTTACATAAGGTGTCTTGAATTTCCCCCTCGGGATATCGGTCTTGTTTTGCAATACTAATACTCCAGCACAAACCAATACGAAAGCAAATAAAGTGCCTATGCTGCATAAATCAGTCACCATGGTTAGGTTCAAAAACAATGCGGGAATAGCAACAACAAAACCAGTAACAACTGTAGAGTATGAGGGTGTTTTGTATTTTGGGTGCACTCTTGAGAACTTTTTCGGCAACAAACCGTCGCGACTCATACTCATCCAGATCCGTGGTTGTCCCATTTGGAAAACTAATAAAACACTAGCCATAGCGATTACGGCGCTAACACCAATTATAGCAGACATGATTTTTAAGTCTAATTTTTCAAAGACATAAAGTAATGGATCGCCAACATTCAAATCTGAATAATTAACCATTCCAGTAAGAACCAGAGCTATAATAATGTACAAGACGGTACAAATGATAATAGCATACATCATACCCCTTGGTAAATCTCTTTGTGGGTTCTCGCATTCTTCCGCCGTCGTCGAAATGGCATCAAAACCAATATAAGCAAAGAATACGGCCGAAACTCCTTTCAATACTCCACTGACACCATTAGGTGCAAAAGGAGTCCAGTTGTCAAAATCAATGTAGAAAACACCTACCGCTATAACCAAAACAATAATAAACAGTTTCACCACTACCATAATATTACTGGCATTACGTGATTCTTTCATCCCACGATACACCAAGGCAGTGATTAATACGATTATAAACAATGCTGGCAAATCAGCGACGATATGAAAAGAACCAATTGTTGGCGAAGTCGTCCATGCATTATAGGCCATCTGTAGACCCGTATTTAAATTTTCAAAAGACTTCCCGCCTTGCATAAGAGATGTAGCATCTTTAAAGCCGTTAGAAGCCGTTAAATAATCCATTTGAACCCAATCAGCCAATACTTCAAGATGCCAATGATACGTATGATTTAGGGCGTTAATGATATTCTCCATCAAACTCGTAAAATAATCGCTCCAAGAGATAGCCACTGTTATATTTCCGACGGCATACTCCATTATCAAAGCCCAACCAATAATCCAAGCTATCAATTCCCCAAAGGCAACGTAGGAATAAGTATAAGCACTGCCTGACACTGGAACCATCGATGCAAATTCAGCATATGCAAAAGCCGCAAAACTGCAGGCAATGGCAGTAAACAAGAACAAAAATATAACAGCGGGACCTCCATCAAAACTAGCTTTACCAATCGTACTAAAAATACCGGCACCAATAATAGCTGCAATACCAAAAGCGGCCAAATCTCTCGCTTTAAGATGTCGTCCTAATGTATTATGCCCGTCGGTATTATTCTTTTCGACCTGTGCTAAGATGTCCTGCACCGTTTTTTTTCTAAACAAACTTGAAAATGCCATATTCAAAATTTTCACTTCAAAGGTTAATATACCGTAAATAATATGCCACTATCTTACATAAAATGTAAGCTTTATTTAAAAATCAAATGTATAAAACAATTTCAATTTATGGATATGCGGTACAAAATTTAAATTATTTTGGCTATTAAATTCAAGCAGCTGATTTTAAACTGTTTGCAAAGTAAATTTTAAAAGTGAACTAGCTTAGATAGCATCCACGAGCTAGTGCTAAAACTAAACACAGATTAAGCAAGTTTATACATATCAAAAAACCATTAGAATTAGTGAAAATTTGTGGTTCATAGAACCAAAACTGAGCAGAGAGAAATCGTATCTACAAAAATTAAAAAACAGGCCCGTAAGTAAAAAAATACAATTAAAATTACACCCGAAAAATAAGTGGTACCCATTTTAAATCTATGTTTACATACTTTCTTTAAAACTCTATTATTTCAAACAATTTCTCAAAATAGTTACTGGATGTTGTGCTTTTCTGCTTGTACCATCAAAAATTTGATGGCGACAGCTTGTTCCTGCTGCTGAGATGAGAGCAGCTTCATCTGTTGTCCTAATTTTTGGAAAAAGAGTGTCCTCGCCCATTTGCATACTGATTTCGTAATGTTCCGTTTCATAACCAAAAGAGCCTGCCATTCCGCAACAACCCGAATTATAGATAGTCACTTTATTGTTTGTAGGTAGATTTAGCATCGCAAAAGTCGCCTCAACAGAACTTAATGATTTTTGATGACAATGTCCATGAATTTTTATTTGCATTTCTGCATCAGAAAATTGTCCCGAATGGATCTTGTTGGTAGCAATTTCATTTTTGAAAAACTCTTCCACCGTAAACACATTTTTAGCCAATCCTTCGGCACTTTCTTTATCATCTGCTAAACGAAGGTATTCATCCCTAAAAGTCAGGATTGCCGACGGTTCTATTCCAATCAACGGAGTATCATTCGAGATAATGGAAGAAAAGATCCCAACATTGATATTGGCAATTGCTTTCGCTTCTTCAAGAAAACCTTTGGATATGAAAGCTCTTCCGCTTTCTTCATGTTTAACAACAACTACTTCGTAACCCAATACGGTAAGCAATTCGAAAGCATCAATTCCGACTTGAACATCATAATAATTAGTAAATTCATCACAAAACAAATATACTTTTCCATTGGGGAAGTCTCGTTTTTCAGATTGGGGCTTATTCGCTTCATGCCATTTTCTAAATGACTTGGAAGCTAATAGAGGAACTTCTCGTTTTGAGGCTATACCCATTGCTCTCTTGACAAAAGATTTATTTACAATAAAATTTGTAATTTCTGGAAATATACTACCCAGTTTATTTAGTTTGGCATTATGAGCAAAGATTTTATTCCGTAGCGAAAAACCGTTCACTTTTTGGTATTGGTATAAAAACTCCGATTTTAAAGCAGCCACATCCACATTGCTCGGGCATTCGCTAGCGCAGGCTTTACAGCTAATACAGAGTTCGAAAACTTCATATAGCTCTTTATGGTCGAATTTGTTTTCTTTTTCAGAATGAGTCAAATATTCTCTTAGTGCATTGGCGCGGGCGCGTGTTGTGTCTTTCTCGTTTCGAGTGGCTCTATAACTAGGACACATAGTACCACCTGCCGATGCTGGTTTTCTACAATCACCAGAGCCATTGCATTTTTCGGCTGCGCGTAAAACCCCTAAACTATCTGAAAAGTCCTGAATGGTTTTAATATCTGGTTCGACTCTTCCCGCTTCAAAACGAAGATTTTCATCCATTTTTAAAGCATTCACAATTTTTCCCATATTCAAAACTGAATGTGGATCGAAAGCTAACTTAATGCGCTTCAACAATTCGTAGTTTTTGTCTCCAATCATAAAAGGCAAGAATTCTCCACGAACTATACCATCACCATGTTCTCCGCTTAGGGAACCTCTATATTTTTTTACCAAAACGGCCACTTCGGTAGCAATAGCCCTAAATTGATATAATCCCTCTTTTGTTTTTAGGTTCAAAATAGGTCGCAAATGGATTTCTCCGGCTCCAGCGTGCGCATAATAAATAGCATCCTGACCGTGTTTTTTCATCATAGCAGAAAAGTCGGCAATATAATGGGGTAAATCACTCAATTCAACCGCCGTATCTTCTATAGAATCGGCTGCCTTGTCATCGCCCACAATACTGCCCAAGAGACCGAGACCTGCTCTGCGCAATTCATTTATTTTATCAATGTCTGTACCATATATTTTAGGTCGCGCATAGCCAAAATTATTGTTTTCGAGATCGGCTATCAAAGCATTCGCTTGCTTTTCAGCATCTTCCATACTTAGGTATGAAGCGACTTCCATCATAAGTACAGCCTTGGGATCACCTTGAATAAAGAATCGGTTTTTAGCTTGTTCTCTGTTGGTTTTTGTACAATTCAAAATGGTATCATCCATCATTTCACAAGTGTACAAATGATGTTTCATTGCGGTAATTACCGCTTCCAAACTTTCTTGGATACTATGAAAATGGGCTACTACCATCACATTATTTGTGGGCGGCAAATGATCCACTTTGAGAGTAACTTCGGTCGTAAAAGCCAAAGTACCCTCACTTCCACAAAGTAATTTCCCCACATTTATTGTAAGTTCATTTCCTGAAAACAAATCTGATTTTAATAAAGTATCGACTGCATAACCGGTGTTTCTGCGGTGGATTTCAGGTTTTGGAAATTCTTTTTTAATTTCTTCTTGGGTAGCTAACACTGAAAGTTCTTCGTATAGTTTCCTGTAAATAGAACTTTCTAAGCTATCTCCTTTTGTCTTTTCAACAAATTCAGTCGAAGTCAATTCCCCAAAAACAACTTGGGAGCCGTCACTCAAAACGGCTTTTATCTCCACAATTTTATCTCTAGTAACTCCGTAGCGTATGGACGTAGTTCCGGATGAATTATTTCCTACCATACCGCCTATCATGCAGCGGCTAGAAGTCGAGGTATTGGGGCCAAAAAACAAACCATAGGGCTTTAAATAGAGGTTCAACTCATCCCGAATTACTCCCGGCTGAACCGTAATTGTGCTTTCTTCTTTATTAAAGGAGACAATATTTGTAAAATGTTTAGACACATCGACTATGATTCCATCCCCCACAGTTTGACCCGCTAAGGACGTTCCTGCTGTTCTCGGGGTCAGCGAAGTTTTGTGCTTTTCGGCAAAATGGACCAACTTTACAATATCCTGATTCGTTTTGGGCAGCGCTACTGCTAAAGGCATTATCCGGTATGCAGAAGCATCTGTCGCATAGAGCGTCTTATGAAGATCATCGTATAAAAGTGTTCCTTCTAATGATTCGGATAACTGCTTTAATTGATCAGAGTTGGGCATGGGTAATAAAATATTATTGAGTGTATTTAGAAAAACTGGCTTACAGTATCATTTGACAAATATAATTATATAGTACATCACTATTTCATAATTGAAACAAGAAAGTATCACAAAAAAGCAGAGTCTTTTTTAACGTCTTTGAATTTTAGTAGGTAACGTTTCTCAACATATTCGGCAAAAAAATTATAATTATAAAGCATAGAAGAAGAATAATACTATTTTGTCTTTTAAACTTCGCTAAAAAAACTATTTTTGAATTCTATAAAAATGTAACAATAATGAACCGAAACAAATCCATAGTACTACTACTTTCAATTTTTTTATTGCCGTTTTGTATTTTGACGGCACAAGAAAACGCTATGCATCCAAAAAGTGAATTCAGAGCTGTGTGGATTGCCACAGTTGTGAATATCGACTGGCCAAAAGCGGGCACTGATCCCATTGAAAAGCAGAAAGCGGATTTCATTGAAATTTTAGATACCTACAAAAAACTAAACTATAATGCCGTGATTGTCCAAATCAGAAGTGTAGGAGATGCTTTCTACCCTTCGCAACTGGCTCCATGGTCCAAGTACTTAACGGGAAAAGAAGGACAGGCTCCGAGTCCGTATTATGACCCATTGGAATGGATGATTACAGAAACTCATGCCAGAGGTTTTGAATTTCATGCTTGGTTAAACCCGTATCGGGCCACGATGGATTTAAACACAGCCGTTTTAAGTCCAACACATGATTTCTACAAGCATCCCGAATGGATGATTAAATATGGCGGGAAGTATTACTACAACCCGGCTTTGACTGAGGTTCAAACGCATTTGATAGCGGTCGTTGACGAGGTGGTAAAAAATTATGATATTGATGCGATCCATTTTGATGATTATTTCTATCCCTACAAAATAAAAGGAGAAGAGTTTGATGATTCAGAATCTTTCAAGAAATTTAGTGACGGAATGGGTCTGGCTGACTGGAGACGTCTAAATGTCAATAATTTTG
>JBLIKQ010000047.1:0-16647 GCA_047635475.1 Porticoccaceae bacterium | reverse complement strand
TAGACTTACCGTGTCCCAAACACAAAAAAACGACGTTTACATTTGGATTTACCCTATCTGTAAAGTTCATTTCTATATCACCCAGTAAATCGTGGTGCGCGACAGAAAGTGGTTTTCCAGCATTGGTTGTGCTGTAAACAAAATCAAGTTTTACATTAGGATGAAACATTAGAATTCTAATTAAATCTCCCGCTGTGTATCCTGAACCTCCTATTATTCCAACGTTAATCATAGCTTATGTCATTTACGGATGAAAATATGTTTTGTGCATTGCCTAGAATCTTTATAAAACCTTTCGCATCATCAGAAGTCCAAGCATTATTCATTTCTCCATATTGACCAAAACTAGTATTCATTAAGTCATTTTCAGACTCTATTCCGTCAAGGGTAAAATGGTAGGGCTTAAGTGATACCGTTACTGTCCCGTTTACCGTTTTCTGGGTATCTTCCAAGAAAGCTTCGATGTTTCTCATTACAGGATCAAGAAACTGACCCTCATGGAACAACATTCCGTACCAGTTTCCTAGCTGTTCTTTCCAGTATTGTTGCCATTTTCCAAGCGTATGTTTCTCCAGTAAATGATGTGCTTTGATTATGATTAGAGGAGCGGCGGCTTCAAAGCCAACTCTTCCTTTAATACCTATAATAGTATCACCTACATGAGTATCTCTGCCAATTGCGTAAGCATTTGCTAGTTTTTCAAGGATGACAATGTTTTTGGTAGGAGCATCCATTTTTCCATTGATTCCCACGATTTGTCCTTGATCGAAATGTAAAATTACTTTTTCTTCTCCTTCCATTTGTAATTGCGATGGATAGGCTTCATCAGGCAACGGTTGATTTGAAGTCAACGTTTCTTTACCGCCTACACTTGTCCCCCAAAGTCCTTTGTTGATGGAATATTGGGCCTTTTCCCAAGAATAATGTACTCCGTTTTTGGACAAATAATCCACTTCTTCTTGTCTTGATAACTTCAAGTCTCTAATAGGAGTGATGATTTCAATTTCTGGGGCAATGGTCTGAAAAATTAAATCAAAACGGATTTGATCATTTCCTGCGCCAGTACTACCGTGAGCGATCGCTTCTGCACCAACAGACTTTGCATATTTAATCGCTTCAATGGCTTGAAAAACTCTTTCTGCACTAACTGATAAGGGGTAGGTATTGTTTTTTAGAACATTCCCGTAAATCAAATATTTAATGGCTTTATCGTAATATTTATCCACGATGGTCAGATTAACGTGTTCGGCACTTCCTAGTTCGTAAGCCCTTTCTTCAATAGCAGCTAATTCTTCATCGTCAAAGCCTCCAGTGTTGATCAATACGGTATGAACTTCATATCCTTTTTCGTTTTTGAGATACTTAAGACAATATGAGGTATCTAAACCTCCACTATATGCTAATACAACTTTTTTCATTATTTGATCTTTTATATGCTATTGGCCGTGAGGTCTGTAGCAAATTACCTTTTTTATTATTCTACTAAATCTTCTAGGAAGAGTGCTTGTTTGATTCTTTTTAATCGGTTCCAAATCCGGATATTAAAAGGGTGTTTTGGTGGGACTTTGGGTTTGTCTTTAGGGTCGAAGAGCATCCCCGTGCATAAGCACAGTTTATTGTCCTTACTTTTCAAAATTTCATAATTAGTACAAGTTTGACATCCTTTCCAAAAACTGGGGTCTGTGGTCAATTCGGAAAAGGGAACAGGTTTATATCCTATCTCTGAGTTTATTTTCATTACGGCGAGTCCAGTTGTGATTCCGAATACTTTAGCATTTGGATATTTTTGTAGGGAGTAGTCAAAGACTTTAGACTTTATTTTTTTTGCCAAACCTAAATTTCTATAATCGGGATGTACTATTAGACCTGAATGTGCAACATAATTACTGTCTTGCCAACTTTCGATGTAACAAAAACCAGCGAAGGCACCATTGTCTAATGCAATAACTGCATCCTTATTTTCCATTTTTTTTTGGATGTATTCTGGAGTACGTTTAGCAATTCCAGTTCCTCTCATTAGGGCAGATGATTCTATAGTATCACAAATGATTTGTGCGTACTTAAAATGTTCTTCCTTAGCTATAGTAATTGATATATTCATTTCAGAAGATGAATTTTTTGGTTAAAAAATGAGTCATAAATCAAATTTGAACACCACAAGTTATTGGATTGATCCGTCAAAATAAGAAAATAAGATATTGCATAACAATTAGATATAAAAGTTAGAGAATAAAATAATTTGTTTTTTTTAGGATAGATTAATCCAATGCTTAACAGTTGAATTTTCAAAATAGTAAAAATGAAAAATGAATAAAAATAAAACAAAACTCTTTTTGGGTACTATACTAATAGCATCCGTACTTCGGGAGAAGTGGTGGTTTTATTTATCCGTGAAATAGAAGTTATATGTACACTTAAATTATTCATCGAAGCAAAAGTACACATATTTTCAATACACAAGCTTGTATTTTTGTTTTCTAACAAAATTTTAATTAATTGTGATTTTGAAAGTATCAACGCTTATTAAAAGTCCAGTTTTATGAGATACAATAAAGGCAAAAGTAATGGCATCAAAAAACCATCAAATTTATTTTTGATGGTTTTTAAATTTTGAATTAAAAATTATAACGTTTTTTACGTAAAAATTATTTATATTATGATTCCGAAATTAGTGTGCACCACCAACTTCAATCTCATATCCAATACCTTGTTTTTTTAGTATTGCAATTACTTTCCAACCATAGAATGCAATAAAAGCAAAACATAAAACGGGTATAAAGTAAGAGGTATGAATTCCAATAATATCAGCAAGCTTACCTTGTAACGGAGGGATAATTCCACCACCCAAAATCATCATTACTAAAAATGCAGAACCTTGAGACGTATACTTACCTAAACCTGCGATAGCAAGTGAGAAAATTGATGGCCACATTATACTAAGAAACAAACCACCACTCATAAAGGCAAAAATTGCAATTGTTCCAGTACTGAATAATCCAATTAGCATAGCTGTCATTCCCATTAAACCAAAAATCATTAATGTTCTGGAAGGCTGATCTTTACCTAAAAAGAAACCAGTAATTTGGAAAACAATTACAAAGGCATAAGCATATAATGGTGTAACATCTTGTCCAGAAATAGCATTTGCCGCTAAAACCACTCCGAAAGCAATATAAGGAACGACAATTAATAATATTTTTTTAAGTTGATTTGAAGGATTAAAAACAGAAATTGCTCCTGCCCAGCGACCGATCATCAAACTTCCCCAATACATTGACATATAAGGTGCTAATGCTGGACCTGTAATAGAACCGAAGTTTGCCGTTTTTAATAATTCACCGAGGTTACTACCAATTGTTACCTCTACACCCACATAGGTGAAGAGTGCCAACATCCCTAATACTAGTTGTGGGTATTTCATTGCGCCCCATCCCTCAGCATTTTTTTGTGCTCTGGTATTAGCAAATAATAATCCAAGGACAACAATTAATAATGTAGAAACGGTTAAGCCAAGGCCTAAGTAGTCTTTTTCGTTATTCTCTAAAAAACGAGTGATAAATTCTGGATCTTCATAACGAGAAAAGATATAAGCAAATACAGCTATCAAAATTACCGTAATAGCAATTAAAGTTTTCATCGCTTTACTTGCGGATTCAAAAGAGGAATCGCTTTTTCCGTCAGGTAATTTTTTTGAAAAAAAGAATAATGCGGCTGCCAATAAAAACAGACCACCAACGAATACATATAGAATTCTCATAGAATCCAAAGAATTTTCTTTTTGAGCAAATTCTTCAATATTAACACCAGCAATCACGCCAAATAAGGCAATCGAAACAACTATTGGACCTATTGTAGTTCCTAATGAATTGATTCCACCGGCAAGATTAAGCCTGCTTGACGCAGTATGAGCTTCTCCAAGAGATGCTGCAAAAGGCTGTGCAGATGTTTGCTGCAATGAAAAACCCAAAGCAACTATAAATAATGCTCCAAGAATAAATAAGTAGCTACCTTCTGTTACTGCTAATATCATTAATGCTGCACCAAAAGTACTTACTAACAGACCATAAATAATTCCTTTTTTGAATCCCCAAGCATTTAGAATGTCTTTTTTTGCCAAACTACTAAATATAAAAAGTAAAATTGCACCAATATAATAGGCACCATAAAAAGCAAAATCAATAAGTTGACTTTGAAATTGGTCTAAGCCAAACTTAGCTTTACAAAAGGGGATAAAAATACCATTTGAGGCTCCAATAAATCCCCAAAAGAAAAACACAGTAATTAGCGTGTAAAGTGCGGAATTATTAGACTTTGTTTGTTCTATACTCATAGTTGTTCAAGAATTAGGATTTATGGTTAATTGATTTTTAGTTATCAAGAGCGTAAATATATTTGTTAAGCAAACTAAAAAAAAACAATTTAGGATAATTCACATTAAATTTATAGAATATTCACTTTTTATTAAATAAGACTGAATTTTATTTAATATTTCTACGGTTTTAGATCTAGTATAGGATTTAATTATATCTGGAGAATCTACTTTGTCGGTACAGAGGTCTGGTATTAATTCATTTTAGAAAAGTGAAAATAGAATTATTTAGCAAAAGAGTCAAAAGTGATTTGTAATACGATGTCATTTTTAAAAATTGTATATCTTTATAAATTAGCGCAAAACGGCATCAAAATGAAAAGTACTTCAATTAGTAATACAAGTATAAATTATAAGCGTCTCGTTCAATTGGAGAAAACTGGTTTTGAAAAAAATTTTAAAAACTCGACACATGTCTCCATGCTGATAGCTCGAAATGTTCCGCATTTGATTAAATTCAAATATCGAAAAAACAAACTCTGTACGCTTGGATTCTCCAAGAGTTCAGCTCCTATCAAAGTAGATGGACAAATGTTTATGCAGTATAAAAGAGAATCCTTATTCAATTTTTTTAAAAGTCAACTGAGTGTCATGAGATACATTCTATTACTTTTTTTCGCTGTCAGTAGTTCTACAGCTCAGATAAAGCTTGAAGATTTAAGTCTGTTGCCGTGGCCACAAACTATCAATCTGAAAGATGGCAGCTTTGTCTTAACAAAAAACTTTAAAGTCAATATTACAGGAAATCCACATCCTCGAATTTTTATTGGCGTTACCCAATTTATACGCAGATTAGACGGCAGAGCTGGGCTTTTTCTAGAACAGGCATTCTTGACTAAGATAAATGAAGTGCCAGAAGCTGAATTGCAAATAAACATTATCCGCAATGGAGAAATTAAATTAAATGAAGATGAAAGTTACCAACTTACGGTTGAACCGAATAAAATAGTAATAGATGCCACAACAGATTTAGGGGCTTTGCATGGTTTGGAAACGCTTTTGCAGTTGTTGCAAAACACGAGTACTTCATATTACTTCCCTACCGCTGTCATTTCAGATTCCCCGCGGTTTATCTGGAGAGGATTGATGATAGATGCCGCAAGACATTTTCAGCCAGTAAATGTTATCAAAAGAAATCTTGATGCCATGGCATCAATGAAAATGAACGTTTTTCATTGGCATCTAGCCGATGATCAAGGCTGGAGAATTGAGATGAAAGATCATCCTAAATTAAACGAATCGTCGACAGATGGCAGCTACTATACTCAAGAGGAAATTAAAAATATCGTTAAATATGCCGATGAAAGAGGAATTCTCGTTGTTCCTGAAATTGACGTTCCGGGCCATACCTCCGCTTTACTTACTGCATATCCTGAAATCGGGAGTAAATTAGCCTCTGATGCAGCTTATTCAATAAAAAGGAACTCAGGTATTTATAATTCTACTTTAGACCCTACTAATCCAGAAACCTACGAACTCCTTAGTGAAATATTTGATGAGGTATGTCCTTTATTTCCAGGAGACTATTTTCATATAGGAGGTGATGAAAACAATGGCAAAGAGTGGAATGCTAACCCAAGAATTGAGGAATTCAAAAATAAAAATAAAATGGTCAGTAATCATGATTTGCAAACGTATTTTAATATGCAGTTGATTCCGATGCTAAAAAAACACAATAAAAAACTAATGGGCTGGGAGGAGATAATGACAGAAAACATGTCTAAAGATGCCATAATCCATGCATGGAGAGGGACAAACGAAGGCCAAGCGTCGGGAGGTTCACTTGCCAAGGCCGCAAAGAACGGCTACCAAACCGTTTTGTCAAATGGGTTTTATATTGATTTAATGCTTGGGGTAGAGCAACATTATAAGAACGATCCAATTCCCAAAAATAGTACCCTTACTCTTGAAGAAAAGGCTAGAATTTTAGGGGGGGAAGCTGCAATGTGGAGCGAACTTGTTACGCCATTAAACATTGATTCAAGAATTTGGCCCAGAACAGCAGCGATAGCAGAACGATTGTGGTCTAGCGGAGAAGTTACCGATTTGAATAGTTTGCATAAACGACTAAAGACGGTTTCCTTTAGACTGGAAGAACTTGGAATTACCCATGTCAGAAACAAGGAAGTAATTTTAAGAAATATTAGCAACAACCAGTCAACAGCTCCAATAAATGACCTATCAAATGTATGCGAACCACTAAAAAATTATGCTCGCAATGGCGGCGGAAAAAAATACCGCATGTATTCACCGCTAAGCTTATTTGCAGACGCTTGTAATGCAGATGCCTCTGATGCTTATGATTTTGACAAGGCGGTTAGTGCTTATCTGGACAATAAGATTAAGATGAATCAAGTTGCGGTCACTGACTTTTTTAGAAAATGGATTAATATGAATGAGAGCTTAATTGATTTAAGTGCCAATGCGCCATTGGTGAAGCCCATTTTGCCTTTGTCTAAAAGTCTCAGTGATTTATCGGAGCAACTGTTACTAATGATCGAATCAAAAAAACCTTTAGAACCTAAAGTGTTTAATGATTTACTAGAAGAATGTAATTCTAAAAAGAACGCGGATGTGGAGCTTGCTGTTTACAATAGCTTGAGGACATTGTCGAAAATACAATAGGCCAATTACTGTTGTTTTTCATGAATTATTATAAATTTTCGGAAAGATTATTTCGGGAATGTTAAAAATAGTATTAAGTAGAATACGATTCGTTAAAATGTATATTTCTAGAAAAAAAAACGAGTTATTTTTTGTACTTTTGCAAAAATTTTTATACTAAATATTTATGTTAACAGTTAATAATTTATCAGTTCAATTTGGCAAACGAATTTTGTTTGACGATGTAAATACAACCTTCACTCATGGTAATATTTATGGAGTTATTGGGGCTAATGGAGCTGGAAAATCAACATTTCTTAAAATAATTACAGGCGAAATAGACCCTACATCAGGGCACATTCATTTAGAGCCAGGAAAACGTATGTCGGTTTTAAATCAAAACCATAATGTTTTTGACGAGCATACCGTATTGGAAACCGTAATAATGGGGAACAAAACGTTGTACTCAATCAAAAAAGAAATGGATGAACTCTATTTAGATTATAATGATAAAAATGCCGATAGAATAGGGGAGCTGCAAGTTCAGTTTGAAGAAATGAGCGGTTGGAATGCCGATTCTGACGCTGCGTCCATGCTGTCAAATCTTGGGATAACAGAAGAGCACCATTATACGTTGATGGGAGATCTGGAGGGGAAAATAAAAGTTCGTGTCCTCCTTGCACAGGCACTTTTTGGGAATCCTGATTTACTTATAATGGATGAGCCTACCAATGACTTGGACTTTGAAACGATTGCTTGGTTAGAAACTTTCTTGGCGAACTATGAGAATACAGTTATTGTTGTATCGCATGACCGTCACTTTTTAGATTCTGTTTGTACACATATTTCAGATATTGATTTTAGCAAGATAAATCATTATTCGGGAAATTATACTTTCTGGTATGAATCTAGCCAATTAGCTGCGAAGCAACGTGCGCAACAAAATAAAAAAGCAGAGGAGAAGAAACAAGAATTAGAGGAATTTATACGACGTTTTAGCGCGAATGTGGCCAAGTCAAAACAAGCCACTTCTCGTAAAAAAATGATTAGTAAATTGAATATATCGGAAATCAAACCTTCTAGTCGTCGTTATCCAGCGATTATATTTGATCAAGAACGTGAAGCGGGAGATCAAATATTAAATATTCAAGGTTTAAGTGCTTCTATTGATGGAGAGGTGTTGTTTAAAAATGTTGATTTAAACATGGCAAAAGGAGATAAAATAGTACTGTTTTCTAAAGATTCGCGCGCTACCACAGCTTTTTATGAAATATTAAATGGAAATAGAAAAGCTGATTCAGGTAATTTTGATTGGGGAGTGACAACAAACCAGGCTTATTTGCCAGTTGAAAACCATTCTTTTTTCGAGAGCGATTTGTCATTAGTAGACTGGTTACGCCAATGGGTAAAAACAGAAGAAGAACGTGATGAGGTAAATATTCGTAGTTTTCTTGGTAAAATGATTTTCTCTGGAGAAGAAGCTTTGAAAACATGTAGAGTACTGTCAGGAGGAGAGAAAGTACGTTGCATGCTATCAAGAATGATGATGGAAAGAGCGAATATATTAATGATCGATGAACCTACAAACCACTTGGACTTAGAGTCTATTACTGCATTTAACAATTCATTAAATAACTTTAAAGGTTCGGTGATTTTAACAACTCACGATCATGAGTTCGCGCAAACTGTTGGTAACAGAGTAGTAGAATTAACACCTAATGGGGCGATAGACAGTTATATGACCTTTGACGAATATTTGGACGATGAAAAAACTCAGGAATTAAGAGTAAAAATGTATTCAAAATAAAAAAAAAGATTTTAAATAAAAATGCTGCAATTTTATCGCAGCATTTTTTTTAAATAAGCTTAAACAAAAATAAATTTATTTTGGTGTGACTTTATGAAACTATTTATAAAAGTAAGAGCTGTTTTATCGTTAAATTGAGCTAAAGTTTCTAGCCCCATGTTTTCATAGCCCTTAATTTTTCTTAATACTTCAGAACCAAAAGTGCAAAATCCCATTTTCCATTTTGGAATATATACTTTATTGACTTTAGCATTTACAATAGTGATGCTGCCTCTGAGCCTCTTATTTTTTTTTATCAATTCAAATAATTCTAACATTACGACTTCGGGATCTTCAATAACTTGAAGAAAGTTACCTTCAGTATAAAGTAAAACAGCTGTAATATCCTTTTCAAGATTATTTTTACAGCATTGTGATAAAAGAGAATCTATTTCTTCCACGTTAAGATATTTAACAGAAGAACTTAAATAGATAATTTGATATAGACATTTTCTTTATGTTAGATTGGAGGTTTGTTATATTAAATATAAGGCTTAAAATCAGTACTATATACCGACATATGAAAATTTAATCTAAGATAATCAATTTGTGATATTTCTACATAGAGCTAATTTTTATAGATTAAATAATATTTACTAACTCATATTTCCTATATTTGTATTCCAAACATAACACTTTATTATGAGTCAAAAAGTATTGCTTACTTCTAAAGAAGTCAATATCATTCTACACCGTTTGGCTTGTCAGCTGATTGAAAAACACCTTGATTTTGCAGATACAATTTTAGTTGGGATTCAGCCAAGAGGCACTTTTCTTGCCGAGCGATTAAAAGAGTTATTGGAAAACGAGTACAATACTCCTGAAATCAAATTAGGTTATTTAGATATTACTTTTTTTAGAGATGATTTTCGTAGGACTGATAAACCTTTGGAGGCAAATAAGACTAAAATTAATTTTATAGTCGAAAACAAGAAAGTTATTTTTATCGATGATGTCTTGTTTACCGGGAGAAGCATCCGATCAGCATTGACTGCGATCCAATCTTTTGGACGACCATCAGAAATAGAGTTACTAGTTCTGATAGACAGACGCTTTAGCCGTAACTTACCTATACAACCAGATTATAGAGGGAGACAAGTGGATGCAATAAACAATGAGAAAGTGAAGGTGAACTGGAAAGAAAATGGCGGTGAAGATGTAGTTTATTTAATTACCAACTAAGCAGTAAACGTCTAAAAAAAGCAAGCGGATAAAACAATAATAATTGTAAAAGAATGAAAGAATTAAGTGTAAATCATCTATTAGGGATAAAATATATTAACAATAGTGATATTGACCTAATTTTTGAAACAGCCGATCATTTTAAAGAAGTCATCAATCGTCCGATCAAGAAAGTACCTTCCTTACGAGATATTACTATTGCCAATATATTTTTTGAAAATAGTACTCGTACAAAACTTTCTTTTGAATTGGCCCAAAAAAGATTGTCAGCCGATGTCATCAGTTTCTCGGCAGCTCAATCTTCCGTCAAAAAAGGAGAAACTCTTATTGATACTGTAAACAACATACTTTCTATGAAAGTCGATATGGTTGTAATGCGTCATGCCACTCCCGGCGCTGCTTATTTCTTGTCAAAAAACGTAAAGGCGAGCATAATAAATGCAGGGGACGGTGCACACGAACATCCTACTCAGGCCTTGCTGGATAGTTATTCGATTAGAGAAAAATTAGGTGAAGTGGCTGGTAAAAAAGTCGTTATAGTGGGAGATATTTTGCACTCGAGAGTGGCTTTGTCTAATATATATGCCTTGCAAATGCAGGGAGCCGAAGTGAAAGTCTGCGGACCAAAAACACTAATTCCAAAATACATTGAGTCTCTTGGAGTAACAGTTGAACCAAACTTAAAGAAAGCATTAGAATGGTGCGATGTTGCTAATATGCTACGAGTTCAAAATGAACGAATGGACGTGAATTTTTTTCCTTCAACAAGGGAATATACACAACAATATGGTTTAGATAAAACCTTATTGGATTCACTAAGCAAAGAGATTGTCATTATGCACCCAGGACCAATAAATAGGGGAGTAGAGATAAGTTCAGAGGTTGCTGACTCACATCAATCGGTGATTTTGAATCAAGTTGAAAATGGGGTTGCAATTAGAATGGCAGTAACCTATCTTTTAGCCTCAAAAATTCAGTAATTTCAAAAATTGTCATTAACTTGGTTGTATAGTAATTTTGAAAATAAAACGCGATGAAAGTAGATCAAAAAGAACACACGATTGCAATAAAAGATACTCAAGGTGATTTCACTTCTTTTTTGATGAAAGTAACGCACCAGTATAAAACGTTCGAAAAGCACAATATAATTATTGATCTTTCTTATCATAAGGATCTTACTATAAATGACGTCAAATTATTTTCTCCCTTGTCCGAAAAACATAACAAAGCAAAAAAATCTTTTGTAATAGTGATCGCTGACATTGATTATAATGCAGTTCCTGATATGCTTACGGTCGTCCCTTCTTTACTTGAAGCAAATGACATTATCGAAATGGAAGAGATTGAAAGAGATTTGGGGTTTTAAAGAAAAAGGCTAATCTTTAGGGGACAATTTGGCTACAAGCCTTTAATCGATACTTATAAATTTGAAACTAACAATATTAGGTTGCTACGCAGCTACTCCACGGACATTTACCAATCCAACATCTCAAATTTTAGAGATTAAAAATAGACTGTTTCTTATCGATTGTGGAGAAGGTACTCAAGTGCAACTTCGCAAAAATAAAATCAGATTTTCTAAAATTAATCATATTTTTATATCTCATTTGCATGGAGATCATTTTTTTGGATTGGTGGGTTTAGTATCCACTTTTACTTTACTAAATCGAGCAACTGACTTGCATATTTATGGACCCACGGGAATCAAGGAAATCATTAAGTTACAATTACGTTTGTCAAACTCCTGGACAAATTATGGTTTACACTTCCACGAATTAGATTCAAATGAAAGTCAAGTTATTTATGAAGATGAGAAAGTTACAGTAAAGACGATACCTCTAAAACACCGTATCTATACCAATGGCTTTTTGTTTCAGGAGAAGCTGGATAAAAGGAAACTGAATGCAGATGCTGTTCGGAATTTTGAAATTGAGAGCTGTTATTATCAAAATATAAAAAATGGAAAAGATATCGTCATGGAAGATGGTAGGTTTATCGAAAACTCCCAACTAACATTTGACCCTATACCTCCAAAGAGTTATGCTTTTTGCTCGGATACCGCTTATGATGAAAGTATACTTCCATTACTAAATGATGTGGATGTCTTGTATCACGAATCCACTTTTTTGCAATCTGAAGAAAAGCTGGCGAAAAAAACATTACATTCCACTGCAAAAGAAGCAGCAACAATTGCTTTGAAGGCTAATGTCAAAAAATTAATTTTAGGACATTACTCTACTCGGTATGAAAATATAATATTATTTAAAGAAGAAGCTCAAACTATTTTCTCTGAAGTTCTATTGGCAGATGATGGAAAAAGTTTTGAATTTTGAAAGTTTAAAATTAATTTAATTTAAAGATAATAAAAATGAATGATCTTAGTAATTATAGAAAATCCTATGAAAAGAGTGAGTTGTTAGAGTCTAATATTCCAGAAGACCCAATAAACTTATTTAATAGATGGTTTCATGAAGCGGAAGAATTTGGCGGAACTGACGAGGTAAATGCCATGACTGTTGCTACAGTCGGTTTAGATGGCTTTCCTAAGTCTAGAGTTGTTTTGTTGAAAAAATTTACGGAGGAAGGATTTATTTTTTATACCAATTATAATTCAGAGAAGGGAAAGGCTATTGCCGATAACCCTAAAGTATGTCTTTCTTTTTTTTGGCAGTCTATGGAACGACAGGTTATAATAAAAGGTATTGCCCAAAAAACAACTGAAATCAGTTCAGATAATTATTTTGATTCAAGACCAGAGGGAAGTAAATTAGGTGCTATAGTTTCAAGCCAAAGTGAAGTAGTTCCTTCGAGAGCTTATTTAGAAGAAAATTTACAGCAATTAGAAAAAGATTTTGACAGCATAGTTATTCCAAGACCAAAGCATTGGGGAGGCTATATAGTTGTTCCTGAGATGGTTGAATTTTGGCAAGGAAGACCTAATCGTTTACATGATCGAATTCGATATACAAGTCAAGAAAGTTTTCCTTGGAAAATAGAAAGGTTATCGCCGTAGCATAAAATAGTATTATACTAAGTATAAAAAGATATATTTTATAGTTAAAACGCTTTATTTTAATTAATTATTTTGTGTGTTCGAGTCGAATTAAAACAGATACAAATAGTGATATGGAAGTTTGTCCTCCAATTTACTTTAAACTTTAGCTACTATATCGTGAACACATACTTGCTTCGTTCCGTATTAGTATTATCAATTATATTCACTTTGAACTATTGTTCTGCGGATACTTCAAAAGCATTGATAGCAGAAGCAAAGTTTCAAGAGGTATTAAGCTCTACTTATAGTGTAAAAGAATTGGAAACAATGAAGTTGATAAATGATTATATGGTTAGTGTTGGATTAAAGGCTTTAAAAGGAATAAACCATATTTTGTTCTAGTCAGAAGATCATGCCGACTACATGATTGCTAAAAATTTAGTTAACCATAGAAATTTTGTGGCCGGCTCAGAGAACACAGTAAATGTTATGGCAGCCAAGACGGTAAGTAAAAATATAGCATATAACTACAGTTCAGCACAATCTGTTGTTTCTGCATGGTTAAATAGTCCTGCTCACAAAGAAAATATTGAAGGGAACTTTACTCATTTTGGAATTTACATAAGATCAAACACTACAATAGGAAAATTGTACGGTACTAATATTTTTGCTAGAATCTAGTTTATTTTTTTAAAATTAGAGGTGGTTCTCCCCACAATCAGGGCCTCTTTTTTTATTAGATGTTTATTAAACAGCTTTTTCTAATTTTATTCACTTTTATGGTTTTTCAGATAACTGATTGAATTTTGCTAATATTTCGGCGGCTGTGTCATTTTTGCCAATAAATTTTAAAGACGCTGAATAGCTATAATAATATTCTGTTTCTAGATCTGATGTGATTGCAAATAATTCCTCACATCACCTAGCTGCTTCATATAGTTTTTTGTTAAAATAGATTGTATTTTTCAGTTTCAGAAATAAGTCTAAAGATTCGTATCCTTTCTCAGCAATCCGTTTGTAAGTTTTTCTAATAAATACGATGCATATCCATTCTGTTTCTTTAAGGAGTCTGCTGTCTTCAAATTGAAGGTTTCAAGCTTTGTTAAGGAACCTGTTATTGCGTCTTTGTGGGTATCTATGAGTGGTTGTGTTCTACAAACTGCTTGATTACTTTAAGGTAAATTACATTAATAGCCAAACCAAAGTTGAAAATAATTTGTTCTAAACATGGATCATTCCATATGAAGTCAAATAGTCATTATAATAGTCAGGCCTATCCTAAATGCGGAAGGATATCTGTTAATAAAAATATATCACTAGATTATTCTATTTTTCTAAATAGAGCTGTAGTAATTCATAACAATCGCTACACTTATCAAGAAGAAAGTTATATCAATTACACTTCAAAAATTAAAATGTATTGTGATGAACATAGTTTTTTTGAATAAACACCCCATTCGCGCATTTCAATGAGTTCTGGATGTACAAAATATGAAAACATTAGAGCGAGCAATAAGAATCAAAAAAGATGAGATATTGTCCATGATTTGTCTTTTATTTATCATGGAAATTTATATGAACATAACCAAGCCTCTTTTGTAGATGTTTCAAAAAAATTGAGATCAAAGGCAAAGAGCAAGGATGGTTTGCAAAAGCCTTACGCACACTATGGTGGTTCAGGATGCAGTAAATGTGCCTTAGAGGTAGTCTATTAAAAGCAAAAGATAGATTTCGAAGAGTTTGTCAAACGTTCTATAGGGAAATACGGAAATACCTTTAACTAAAATAGATTGAGCTTTATTGATATTTTCATAGCAATTGAAATAGAATGTTTTAAACATAGTGTGTTTAGTCAAAAAACGCAGGGATCATTATAAGGGTAGCGGATGTCTTAAATGAATGAGCAGTAAATGTGAAACATTAGTTAGACTTATTCTTGAATAATATAATATTTTGTATGAAGAGCAAAAAAAGTTCGAAAATCTAATGGATAAAAACAAACTACGATGTGATTTCTATTTGCCAGAATACAATACAGTGATAGAATATAATGGACTGCAACCCTATGAACCTATTTCTGTTTTTGAAGGGATAAACGGATTGATGTAAACTTAAAAAAGAGATTTGATTAAGTACGATTATATTGAAGCTAATAAAATAGAACTAATAATAATTATGTTTGATAACAAATCCGCTTGAATATCTATTAAAAAAGCTACAAATTCTAATTAAATAAATATTGGTAATAAACAAGATGGATAAACACCACCCACTAAATACTTCTTGTAACGCAAAACTGATTCTTGGTAACATAAAATAATTAATATAGCGTTCGTTACCCCAAATTTGTCAATTTTGTTAATTAACTAAAAAAATTATTTTTGAACAATTTTTACTAATTTTTGTTATTTTAGTGTTTGCGTGTATTTTAGTAGCCATCGCCACCAATACCCTCTGGTGTTATTATTATATTGGATAACCCTCGCCGTTAAAAACTTTTAAAAAATATTTTGACTAAATATGAAAAAAATGTTTGTTTGTTAATTGTAAGATAAAAGCTTTAGAAATAAATAAGTGCCTTTAAACAAATCATGAATAAAATAATTATGGGCTACTTATGGGCTATTTATTTATTTATTTTATTATATGTTTGAAATCTAAATTATAAAGGAGAACACAAATTGAAAAAGATAATTACAGTTGTTGTATTGTTATCGATGTTATCAACAACTTTATTTAGTCAAAAAACTAAAAGGGATGAAGGAGTTGTGATTGGATTAAAAGGAGGCTTAAATGCTTCAAAATTTTTGAGTAGTGACATTATAAGTCAAAAAACAAGATCAGGATTTCATATTGGATTTATATCGGAAATTATTGTTTCAGAAAAGGTTTCTTTTCAACCAGAACTTTTATATTCAAGTCAAGGGAATGTTGAGCCCTTAACAAAGCAAAAATATGAGTATCTAAATATTCCATTAATATTAAGATATGTCGTATCGAATAGTCTAAGTATAGATGCAGGAGCTCAAATAGGATTTTTAATTAATTCATTTAGAAAAGGAAATGATGCTAATACCAATTTAAGCAATCAAAATTTCATTGATTTTGCCGGTGTTTGTGGGGCAACCTATGAGCTTTATAATATCTTTTTTCAAGCAAGATAAAATCTTGGTCTAGTAAATATTAATTCGGCGGATAATTCAGATATTTTTAAATATCAAAACTCCGTTTTTCAACTTTCATCAGGTTACAATTTCTAATTAAATAAACTCCAAATGATTAACTCACTTAACCACATTAAAATGAAAAAATTTTTTATCCTATCCCTGACATTGTTTTCGATAGTCATGAACGCACAAAATTCTACTGAAGAATTAAAATATCGAAGAAGTTCATTATCTATGATCCTAGTTGAATCTGATAAGTTCCCTAATAAAGATGCTGTTATGGGATCTTGGAATAATTATCCTTTTCCTGATAAATATAATAAGCATAGCATAAATTTAAAAAATGTAAATTTAGAGTCGATGACATTGTCTGATAAAGAAATGTTAGATGCGGGCTTTTTGAAAGACACTTTAAAAACGGCATTGCAGTTATTAAAAGCTAGTGTAAAACCTGTAAGGTATTTAAACGATGAGCAAACTTTGG
>JBLIKQ010000046.1:0-16726 GCA_047635475.1 Porticoccaceae bacterium | reverse complement strand
AAAGAAATTCCTTTTGGACATTCTACTTCACAAGCTCCTGTATTTGTACAGTTACCAAATCCTTCTGCATCCATTTGACTGACCATGTTTAACACGCGCTCAGTTGCTTCAATTCTACCCTGAGGTAACAAAGCATACTGGGATACTTTTGCCGCCACGAACAACATTGCTGAAGAGTTCTTACAAGTAGCAACACAAGCGCCACAACCAATACAAGTCGCTGCATCAAAAGCAGAATCAGCATCCTTTTTGTTGATCGGAATTGTATTTGCATCGATAGGATTACCCGAGGTGTTGACCGATATAAATCCTCCTGCATGTTGAATTCTATCAAATGCGCTTCTGTCAACAACTAAATCTTTTACCACTGGAAATGCACCTGCACGGAAGGGCTCGATCGTAATCGTGTCTCCGTCGTTAAACATACGCATGTGTAATTGACAAGTTGTCACACCTCTATCCGGTCCGTGTGCTTCCCCATTAATATACAAAGAACACATTCCACAAATTCCTTCACGACAGTCATGATCAAATGAAACTGGCTGTCCTCCTTTGTTACTTAGATCCTCATTAAATACGTCAAGCATTTCAAGAAATGACATATCTGGCTCAATTCCATCAATTTGATAATCGACCATTGCTCCTTTATCTTGGGCGTTTTTCTGACGCCATATTTTTAATTTAAGTTTCATATTTTTTAGTTTTGAAATTAGCAAACCTGTTGCCTCGAGTTCTTTGACCGTCCAGCATTCTTAATTTAACTAATTACTATTTATAACTACGAGTTACCAATTTAACGTTATCGAAAACCAACGCCTCTTTATGTAAAACAGCATCACTTGGTTTCCCTTTGTACTCCCATGCAGCTACGTAAGCAAAATTTTCATCATCACGCGTTGCTTCTCCATCTGCAGTTTGGTATTCTTCACGGAAGTGACCGCCACAAGACTCATTACGATGCAATGCATCCTTAGCAAATAACTCTCCCAATTCAAGGAAATCAGCAACACGAGCTGCTTTTTCTAGTTCTTGATTGAAACCTTTATCAGTACCCGGTACTTTTACGTCTTTATAAAACTCTTCACGTAAAGCAGCGATTTCTAAAATAGCTTCATTTAATCCTTCAGCATTCCTAGCCATTCCAACTTTGTCCCACATTATTTTACCTAACTTCCTGTGAAAATAGTCAACAGAATGTGTTCCGTTATTGTTCATGAATTTTTCAATCTGCTCTTTAACTCCTTTTTCTGCCGCCTCAAACTCTGGAGAATCCGTAGATATAGGTCCCATTTTAATGTCTGGTGATAAATAATCTCCTATAGTATAAGGAAGAACGAAATAACCATCAGCCAAACCTTGCATCAAGGCTGAAGCTCCTAATCTGTTTGCTCCGTGATCTGAGAAGTTTGATTCTCCAATAGAGAAACAACCTGGAATTGTGGTTTGTAAATTATAATCAACCCAAGTTCCACCCATCGTATAATGTACTGCAGGGTAAATCATCATTGGAGTTTTGTATGGATCTTCATCTACAATCTTGTAATACATTTGGAAAAGGTTACCATATTTGTTGGCAACTACAGCAGCTCCCAATTTAATAATAAGCTCTCCATCACTTGCGTCCAATCCTTTTATGTATGCTTGTTCTTTTCCGTAACGCTGTATTGCAGCAGCGAAATCTAAATATACAGCTTCTCCTGTTTTATTAACTCCAAAACCAGCATCACTTCTTTCTTTTGCAGCACGAGAAGCAACATCACGAGGAACGAGATTCCCAAAAGAAGGATATCTTCTCTCTAAGTAGTAATCTCTATCTTCTTCAGATAATTCTGTTGGTTTTTTCTTCCCATCTCGAATCGCCTGTGCATCTTCTAGTTTTGCAGGAACCCAGATACGACCGTCATTACGCAGTGATTCTGACATCAAAGTCAGTTTCGATTGGTGGTCTCCTGAAACAGGAATACATGTCGGGTGAATTTGTGTGTAACAAGGGTTTGCGAAGAAAGCACCTTTCTTGTGTATTTTCCAAGCTGCTGTAGCGTTACTTCCCATTGCATTAGTTGATAAGAAAAACACGTTTCCGTATCCTCCTGAAGCTATTACTACGGCGTGAGCAGAATGTCTTTCGATTTCACCAGTAACCAAGTTACGTGCTATAATACCTCTAGCCTTTCCGTCCACAATAACTAGATCAAGCATTTCGTGACGATGGTGCATTTTTATTTTTCCACGACCTATTTGACGGTTCATTGCTGAGTAAGCGCCTAATAGCAATTGTTGTCCTGTTTGCCCTTTTGCATAAAAAGTCCTAGAGACAAGTGTCCCTCCAAAAGAACGATTGTCCAATAAACCGCCATACTCACGCGCCAAAGGAACTCCCTGAGAAACGCACTGATCAATGATGTTAGCAGAAACTTCGGCGAGACGATGTACGTTTGATTCACGTGCACGATAATCTCCTCCTTTTACGGTCTCATAAAACAATCTGAAAACCGAATCTCCGTCACCTTGGTAGTTTTTTGCTGCGTTAATTCCACCTTGTGCCGCAATAGAGTGCGCGCGACGAGGTGAATCTTGAAAACAAAAAGATTTTACGTTATATCCTAATTCTGCTAATGTTGCAGAAGCAGAACCCCCAGCCAATCCAGTCCCAACAACGATAACATCAAGGTTTCTTTTGTTAGCAGGATTAACAAGATTAATGTGATTTTTATAATTTGTCCATTTGTCCGAAATCGGACCATTTGGGATTTTTGAGTCTAATGCCATTATAATTAAATATTAATGATTGAAATGATGAAATAATGCAATGAAAATGAATCCAACCGGAATCACAATTGCATAAGCATATCCTAATTTGTGTAGTGCTTTCGAATATTTATTATTGAAACCAACTGACTGCATTGAAGAATTGAAACCATGTAACAAGTGCAAGGACAAAAGGACAAATGACACAGAATAAATTGCGGTACGGACTGGGCTTTCAAATTTCTCCGCTAGTTCATGAAAGTATCTTGTAGAATCCAATGGATTCACTTCAACGTATTTGTAAACCATTTCTGGGACCCAAAAGTCATAAAAATGCAATCCTAAAAAGGCTAAAATAACTGAACCTGACAGAATCATGTTTCTTGAAAACCAAGATGAATTGGCACCTCCATTATTTTTAACATACGCTATCGGTCGTGCTTTTCTATTTTTGTAGTCCAAAACAAAACCCATTATAAAGTGAAAAACAACACCTACTATTAAAACTGGCTGGATTACATATTGAACTAAGGGATTGTTACCCATAAAATGGGACAGTAAATTAAAAGTATCAGGACTAAATACCGAAGTAATATTAATGAAAAAATGCTGTGCTAAGAACAGCATTAAAAAAATTCCTGAAAGCGCCATAGCTACTTTTTTAGCTATCGACGACTTCAATAATGCAGATTGTGCCATAAGATTTGAGTAATTTATTTTAAAATATAGTACAAAAATAAAGCAAATAGACATGAACTACAACCATTTCGTTGTTATTTATAATGATTTTAAAGTGTTTTAGCCAAAAAACTAATCAATCTCTAAAAACTGCATGCTAACCCATTATAATGCGGTCAGTTAGTTAAACAACTAACAAAAAAATCATAAATACTGATTTGCATTATAAACAAAATTAAGACTCCAAAATGAGCTAATATTACTAATCTTATAATCAAATCTGCTGTTTCCTTTCGATTTAATAAAAACAAAAAAAATAGCTGTTTTGTCAGTCAAAAAAAGAGATTTAAGCCCGGCTGATTTTAACTTTACAAACTAAAATGATCAAAAATGAAAATAGGAATCGATAGCATCTCTTTTGACGTTGCAAAAATACATTTACCCATTACAACCTTGGCAAAAGCCAGAAATATTGAACCCGAAAAATTAGAAAAAGGCCTAGGGTTACTCAAAATGACGTTAGCAGATTTTCACCAAGACCCCGTAGTTTTTGGCGCGAATGCATTGACAAAGCTAATCCAAGATAATAACATTGCTCTGAGCGAAGTCGCTCGTATTTATGTAGGGACAGAAAGCAGTATTGACGGCTCAAAACCGATAAGCTCATTCTTAATCGCTCTGATGGAGCAGAAATTTGGAGAAAACTCTTTGTCAGAATGCGACGTAGTCGATTTTACTTTTGCCTGTATTGGAGGCGTTGACGCCATGCAAAACTGCATTGATTACGTAAATTTAAATCCGACAAAAAAAGCCATTGTTGTCACGACCGATTTGGCGAAATACGATTTAAATTCAACAGGAGAATATACTCAAGGTGCTGGAGCACTCGCTATGCTTATCACTGCAAATCCACGAATCATAGCATTTGAAAACCTTTGGGCCACAAGTACTAAAGGTGTTTTTGATTTTTTCAAACCATCCAGAACAATCTCAAAACAAGCTATTACAGGAAACGATACTAATGAAGCTTGGTTTGATAATTTAGAATCCGAAATTGAAATTCACAAAGAGCAACCCGTTTTTGATGGCCAATATTCGAATCAATGTTACATGGACAGAACTCGCGACGCTTATTTTTCATTCAAAAAATTAAAGCAATCTAATGAACCCGTTTACAATAGCTGGAGAAGCATCGTCATGCACCTGCCTTATGCTTTTCAAGGCCGCAGGATGTTGTCAGAAATTTATGCTTTAGACTCCGAAACAAAAATAATTACAGGAGATGAAAACCCAAAAGATTACCAAAATAAGATCAAAGAAATCAGCAAATCTGATGAATATAAAAATTTTATAGCCGAAAAATTAATGCCTGCTGAACTAGCCTCCTCCCTAGTAGGAAACCTATATACGGGTTCCATTTTTATGGGGTTACTCTCCACTTTAGTTCACTTCCATGAAAATGACAAAGAAATATCAGGTAAGATATTTGGATTCTTAGCTTACGGAAGCGGCTCCAAATCGAAGGTTTTTGAGGGCGTGATTCAGCCTGAATGGAAAGAAGCTGTATCCAAATCCAATCTATTTGAGATCTTAAAAAATAGTTTTGAAATTGATTTTGAAAGCTATGAGAAATTACATAAAAAAGAACAAAATAAAAGTGTCAGAACTCCGCAAAACGAATGGGTTTTAGACCGCATTGAAGCTCTAATTCCGCACCTAGTAGGTGCACGCTATTATAAATGGGTGAACTAAAAACATAAAACCTCAGTTGCGACATACACAACTGAGGTTTTATCCTTCATAATACTTTTGATTAACTAAACTTAGCCATATATTGCTGAACAATTAAATCCGTGTTCTCATTTCGAATTTTAAGATCTAATTGAATAGGAGGAGAGCCTCTTTCCTTGCAGTTTTTTACGGCACAGGTTTCGCAGGTGACCCCGACTATTTGTTTCTTTATAGACTTATTGTCAATAAATTTAAATTTTTTCTTCATTCCCGGCGTAATTAAGATTCCAACGGATATGCTCCTCAAACAATCTTTTTTGAAAGGGTCTTCTGTGGCTGATGAAAAAACCAAAAACTCATTGCCGCTGTTTTCATAGCGGGAAATTTGCGCATCAAGAAAATGACTTTTATTTTGCTTTAGCGATTCTACTATAGTTTTTACTGAGATCCATCGTCGACAGTAATGCTCATTCATTTCGTTAGCATGCGGTTCCTGCTGATTGGTAATGTGCAGTTCTTTTTTTATTTGATAAGTATCCGCCCCTATTTTATGAGACAAACGAAGAAAGAAGATATTTTTTAATTGAAAATCCTTGGGTAAAATATTCGTTAATCTTTGGTAAAAAGATTCCGGCGAAACATTAAATTGACTCATCAATTCGATCATCTCTTGCGGCTTTGGATCTGTTTTAGCTAGAAATAAATTTAACTCACTAACCAACTGTTTTCTAGGTATTAACAAAGCTCCCGCGAAGTAGGATGCATAGAAATTATTTAGGACCTCGTCAAAGTTTTTAAACTTAATCCAGCTAAAAGTATATAGCCTTTCTGTTATTTCGAGATAATTATACGCTATTTCTTTTGCCAAAATAAATGCTTTTTGCTGTAAATCTATATCTAAAGACAGCAACAAAGTTTTGCTCTTAGGAACATATATTGATCTCAAATCTCCTAGCTCCTCTTGTTCCGAAAAAATGAGTTCCTGAATGGTATATCCATATTCCTCGGTCAATACAGCAGTTAAATCTTCTATTGAAATTTTTGTGTTGATGTTTATCTGAAAGGCTTTAGAGAAGTCTAATACTTTCTGTTCCAAATCCTCAAAATAATTATTATGCGCCTCTTGATACGAACGCAAGGCAGCCAAGAAAAAACTTTCTCTAGTCAAATTATAGTGCTGGGCTATCTCAATAATAGTACTTATAAAGGCATTTACTTTTGCAGGGGCATTTGCAATGATATCAATAAGATCGTTTTCCTGAATCCCAAAAATATCCAACGGAATTTCTTTAAGAATCCCTGATTTTAAAATCTCCCCAATAGGAGCCAGATTATTATCCAGCTTCAAAGAAACCATATGATCGTATGGAACCCCCAGCTTTTCTGCCAAAAGAATAATCTTGTCGGTTTTAGGATATTTTTTTCCCTTTTCGATTTCATTCAAATATGATTTTGAAAGCTCCGTTATTTTGGCCAAGCCAAATAAAGACAAGTTCTTATTAGTACGAGCCTGTTTGAGCTTTAGCCCAAAAATTAATTTGATATACTCTTTTTCTACATTCATGATCT
This sequence comes from Porticoccaceae bacterium, assembly GCA_047635475.1. Classification (GTDB taxonomy): domain Bacteria; phylum Bacteroidota; class Bacteroidia; order Flavobacteriales; family Flavobacteriaceae; genus Flavobacterium. The sequence continues at coordinate 10,000 of JBLIKQ010000046.1, read as the reverse complement.
CAAAGATAGGCTAAAAAATAAAAATCGCGAAAAAAGTTTTTTACTATTTTAGCGTACGTTCGCTTTATTTATAAAAAACTTTTCGTACCATTGTCGTTTAAAACGAATTAACCATGATGCATCAAACCCAAACGACCGAAAAAAACTTTGAATTCTCAGCTGAAATAAACCAAAAATATCCAGTAATACTGACTGACAACGCCATTGAGTTTCTTATTGAACTGCATCAAAAATTCAACAACAAAAGACTTTTACTACTAGACGAGAGAAAAAAACAGCAAGCACTATTTGATGCAGGTGCCTTACCCTATTTCCCAATCGAAACATCGAAGATTCGAGAGAGTAATTGGCGTGCAGCGGCAATTCCGCAAGATTTATTAGACAGAAGGGTCGAAATCACAGGTCCTGTTGACAGGAAAATGGTTATCAATGCATTGAACTCGGGTGCCAAAACTTTCATGGCTGATTTTGAAGACAGCACATCACCAACCTGGAATAATATAATGAACGGCCAGCAAAATCTAAAGGATGCGGTAAACAAAACCATCAGTTTAGAGGAACCTATTAAAAACAAAAAATATTCACTAAATAAAAAAACTGCTGTTTTAATTGTTCGCCCCAGAGGTTTGCATTTACAGGAAAAAAATATCTTTATAGATGGTAAGGAAGCATCGGGCTCCCTCGTAGATTTCGGATTATATGCTTTCCACAATCACGACGAATTAATAAAAAATGGAACCGCCCCGTATTTTTATCTACCAAAACTAGAGCATCATTTGGAAGCAAGATGGTGGAATGATGTTTTTGAATTTACACAAGAATATTTAGGAGAGCAAAACGGAACCTTCAAAGCCACAGTTTTAATTGAAACTATAACAGCTAGTTTTCAATTAGACGAAATAATTTTCGAATTGAAAGACCATATTGTTGGACTCAATTGCGGTAGATGGGATTATATCTTTTCTTATATCAAAAAATTAAGAAACAACCCCGCTTTCATTGTTCCAAATAGAGATCAGGTATCAATGAGCTCACCATTCATGAGCGCGTACTCCCAATTAGTAATTCAACGTTGCCATAAACGCCATATACATGCGATAGGAGGAATGGCAGCTCAAATTCCAATAAAAAATGACGAGCAAGCAAATACAATTGCTTTCAATAAAGTAATTGCTGACAAGGAACGAGAAGTTAAAAATGGACATGACGGAACCTGGGTAGCACATCCAGATTTGATTCCACTAGCAATGAAAGTATTTGATAAAGAGATGCCAACAAAAAATCAGATCCATATAAAAAGAGCCGATTTGCATATCACAGAAAGCGATTTACTAGAAGTACCAAAAGGAACCATAACTGAGGAAGGAGTGCGAAAAAACATCAGCATCTCCGTTCTCTATCTGGCCTCATGGCTTAACGGACAAGGTGCGGCAGCAATACATCACTTAATGGAAGATGCAGCCACAGCAGAGATCTCACGATCCCAATTGTGGCAGTGGCTACAAAATGAAGTCAAATTAGACAACGATAAAAAACTAACCACCAATTATTACCACAGATTGGCACTTGAAGAATATGAAAAAATAAAGAAATTAGTTGGCGAAGAAGATCATGAAAAAGGAAAATATAATTTGGCGGAACAACTATTAGACGTACTAGTTGTAAATCCGAATTTCATTGACTTTCTAACGATTCCTGGCTATAAATACATTTAAAAAACAATCAATCAAATAAACTATTAAAATGAGAGTTAAAAAGTTAGCCGCTGATTGAATATAAAAACCTATCCAAAAAACTGCTGAAAGTACTTTTGATGTTGGTCATAGTATAGTTACTAACGGGGAATCTTCAATAGATGCAATAAGTGGTTGTATATAGACTACACAGTTTTAAATAAATTTTGTTTTTGTTCAGCACAAAGCACCTCGGTTTAAAAGTGCAATTTTAAACTGTTGTGTTTTGTGTTTTTTTATTTAATATTGACCTATTCATAGTCTCAAACGATTTAATCTTAGTATTTTTGAAATATTAAATATAAATCTTAAATTGTTATGAAATACCATCAAATTGACCGTGACTTATTTATAAAGAACCGCTCCAAATTTATGGCTCAAATGAAGCCAAAAAGTGTTGCCGTTTTTAATTCAAATGATATTTACCCAATTGGTGCCGATAGCTCAATGCCTTTCGCACAGCACCGAGATATTTTTTATTTAAGCGGTGTAGATCAAGAGGAAAGTATTTTACTGCTTTTTCCTGACGCTCCCTATGAGCATCAAAGAGAAATATTATTCCTAAAAGAAACGAACGCACATATCGCAGTTTGGGAAGGTGAAAAACTGACTAAAGAAGGCGCTTTGGCAGTTTCTGGAATTAAGACAGTATATTGGCTGCAAGATTTCGAAAAAATCTTGTTCGAAATGATGACCTATTCTGATACCATTTACATTAATACTAATGAACACTATCGCGCAACAGTAGAAACTGAAACTCGTGAAGCACGATTTGTGAAATGGTGGAAGGATAAATATCCTGCACATGCTGTCGCAAAAAGTAACCCGATTTTACAACGCATCCGTTCTGTAAAAGAAAGTGAAGAGTTAGATTTACTTCAACAAGCCTGCAACATTACCGAAAAAGGATTCAGAAGAACTTTATCTTTCGTCAAACCTAATGTAATGGAATATGAAATTGAAGCTGAACTCATCCATGAATTCACACGCAACCGTTCCAAAGGTTTTGCTTACACTCCAATTATAGCCTCTGGAAACAATGCCAATGTATTACACTATATCGAAAACAACCAACAATGTAAAGCAGGTGATTTAATCTTAATAGATGCTGGAGCAGAATATGCCAATTACTCCAGTGACATGACTAGAACTATTCCTGTTTCGGGAAAATATAATGACCGCCAAAAAGAAGTATACAATGCTGTTTTGAGAGTAAAAAATGAAGCAACAAAGATGCTGACTCCGGGAACGTTCTGGAAACAGTACCATATAGAAGTAGGCAAGCTTATGACTTCAGAGTTACTAGGTTTGGGCCTGCTTGACAAAGCCGATGTTCAGAATGAGAACCCCGAATGGCCAGCATACAAAAAGTACTTCATGCACGGAACCTCACACCATATGGGGCTAGACACACATGATTACGGAGTCCTTACGGAACCAATGGGAGCTAGCATGGTTTTCACCGTAGAGCCCGGAATTTACATTCCCGCTGAAGGTTTCGGAATCCGTCTTGAAGATGATCTTGTGATTCAGGAAACTGGAGAACCATTTAATTTAATGCGCAACATCCCTATTGAAGTGGACGAAATTGAAAGCATCATGAATAATTAGAATTGATTTCAGTTTCAGGTTTAAAATCAACAGCTTAGAGCAATCTAGGCTGTTTTTTTGCGCCTTGATCTAAATTTTAAATAATAATTTCGGCACATCCCGACCTCCGTAAACCCCGGCAGGGTCGGGCTATTCGCTTCAAGTCCTCGCGGCGCCAAAAAATGAGGCGCTCCGGACTATCCGCTACTATCCCTTGCGCACATAAAACAACGTTAATTCTTCCAAAACAACTATCATAAAACTGTAACTTTCTATCCCCGTTTCCGTCTTATTAAAAATGTTTAATTTCACAAAACGAAATAACATAAACTGTAGTTATTCTTTAGCCATAGTTCGGCAGAAAAGACAGTTTAGCCTACATTTAGATTCACAGAACTATACTTTACTTAGAAAAAGTAAAACACCTTTTGAGTATAAAATTAACTATAATTGTATTTGGTATAAAAAAATTAAATGCTATTTTAAACAGCAATAAAATCTAGATTATGAGAGCACACGAAATAGAATACGAAATTTTTGGTAAAGAAATGCAATATGTCGAAATAGAACTGGACCCCCAGGAAATCGTGATTGCCGAGGCTGGAAGTTTTATGATGATGGACAATAATATCCAAATGGAAACCATTTTTGGCGATGGCTCAGAACAACAATCCGGTTTGTTTGGCAAACTATTAAATGCAGGTAAAAGAGTCTTAACCGGCGAAAGCCTATTTATGACGGCATTCATCAACCAAAACAACATTAAAGGAAAAGTTTCCTTCGCCTCGCCCTATCCCGGGCAAATCCTTCCCATTGACCTAACCGAATTTCAGGGAAAGTTCATCTGCCAGAAAAGTTCGTTCTTATGTGCTGCCAAAGGCGTATCTGTTGGAATTGAATTCTCTAAAAAATTAGGTCGTGGTTTCTTTGGAGGTGAAGGCTTCATCATGCAAAAAATTGAAGGAGACGGTCTGGCTTTTGTACATTCGGGAGGTACCTTAGCAAAAAAAGAGTTAAGAGCAGGCGAAGTTTTAAAAGTGGACACCGGATGCATTGTTGGTTTCACTAAAGATGTGGATTACGACATCGAGTTCATTGGCGGAATTAAAAATTCTGTTTTTGGAGGTGAAGGATTATTCTACGCAACACTTAAAGGTCCTGGAACCGTTTACATACAATCATTACCCTTTAGCCGTCTAGCAGACAGAATCATTGCCTCTGCACCACAAGCGGGCGGGAACAGCCGCGGCGAAGGCAGCCTATTGGGCGGATTAGGAAATTTATTAGATGGCGACAACCGCTATTAGCTGCTAACGCTTTGCTCCCAGTTTGTCATCCCGACGAAGAAGGGATCTCAATAGTTTCTCAGATTATGTGATTTCTCCTTAGTCATAATGACAAAGTAACAATGACTTTCAGAAATGAGAGTTGTCGTTATTTATAAAATTCAAATGACTAAATTTTATTAATCCCTTAATGGTTCAAAAAAATTAAAGCCCTAATTTTGCAGCCGCCCAAAAACGGACCAAACAAGTGAATCAAATACAATTTAAAAACACAAGCATCTCCTATTCCGATACTGGAAAAGGCTCCGCAATAGTTTTACTACACGGTTTTTTAGAAAACCAAAAGATGTGGGACAAATACGTTGCTGACTTTTCTAAAAGAAATAGGGTAATTACAATCGACTTACTAGGTCATGGAGAAACAGAATGCTTGGGTTATATTCATAGTATGGAGGACAATGCTGATGCTGTTCATGCCGTCCTCGCTGAATTACGTATCCGGAAGGCGATTCTCGTTGGTCATTCGATGGGCGGTTATGTGGCTTTGGCTTTCGCCGAATTGTATCCCGAAAATGTAAAAGGCCTAGTTCTATTGAATTCTACCGCCAGAGCTGATAGTGCTGAACGAAAATTAAACAGAGCCCGCGCCATAAAAGCAGTAAAACAAAGCTATATCAGTTTTGTAAGTTTGGCTATAGCTAATTTATTCAGTGAAAACAATCGAGAAAGACTGGCTAAAGAAATTGAAAATACAAAAAAAGAGGCCTTAAAAACACCGCTTCAGGCAATTGTAGCTTCACTTGAGGGGATGAAAATAAGGGCCGACAGAGAAGTTTTACTGCATCTTAGCACTTACCCCAAAATGCTCATACTTGGCGAAAAAGACCCGATCGTGCCCTATGAAGAAGCCAAAGACCAAATTGAAAATACCCAAGTAAAACTAGTCACTTTCCCTGACGGGCATATGTCGCATATTGAAAACCAAGAGGTATTGACCAAAGTTTTATTGCAGTTTTTAAAAAAAATATAATCAATTTCCTTTGTGTTCTTAGCGGTTAAAAAATCTATACTTTCTCCTCAAACGGAATATTCACGTCCAGTATTTCATTTAACAACAAAACAATTTGCTCGAGATAATTAGTCATTACTTCTTCATTAATGATTGCGTTTGCTTCTTTTTCTTCTTTAAAGTTAAACGGCAAGAATCCAGATTTTAAGTTTTTAAAAGAAATAATACCAGCTTCGATTGGCTTTGATTTAGCCTCGGTTTCATACATAAAGGCATATGCTAAAACCTGGATGATTTTGTCATTCTTGATCTCTTCGGTCAGTCCTCTCCAAGTTTTTAAGCTAACACTTGCTTTCTCTACTTTACCCGTTTTGTAATCGATAATCCGAATGATTCCGTTGCGCTCTTCAATTCTGTCGACATTTCCCTTGATCAAAACAGGAAAAACCAAGCTTGGATGTTCTAATTTACGTTCAAAAGTTTTTTCCAAAGCGATTATCTTAATAGCATCCCCGGATTTAATGCTTTCTAATTCCACTTTTAGAAAATTAAAAACATTGCGTTTCGCCACTTCAAAAGCCAATAAATTTCGTCCTTTCTTGATCTCCCCTTCTTTATATACTGCTTTAAATTGTTTTAAAACCTCATCATCTATTTGTTTAAAACAATTTTGAATGTCTTGCTCAAAAACAAACTTCCCAACAAGCGGATCATACAGGGATTTTAAAGTTTCGTGAATAATAGTCCCTAAAGTATTCAGAGCAATATTCTCTTCCACTTCTTCGACCTCCCGGATTCTTATAATTTTTTGGAAATAAAACTGAATCGGATTACGGATATAGCTCGTCAAGGCCGAAGGCGAAAAGCCTAAGCTAGCTATTTCTTTCAATCGGGTCATCACAGCTTCTGATTTCTCAATTACCATAGGTCTATATGCCGTTTCGGGCAAAACTGCATTGTATATTTCGTGGGTTAAATTATGATTGTGCTGCTTCTCTACTTCCAATTGGGTGATAAACCGACTTTTTTCTCCCGCATCCAGTCCTTCACTTTCCGTATTGTAAAGCAAATAAATATTCTTGGCACGTTGTAACAAATGGTAAAAATGATAGGTATAAATAGCATCTTTCTCCTTAAAAGTGGGCAAACCCAATTCGCGCTTCACGTCATATGGAACAAAGGAATTCTGTGATTTTCCAGCAGGCAATTTCCCTTCATTCATTGAAGTTATAATGACAGTATCAAAATCTAAAACACGACTTTCCAAGACTCCCATGATTTGCAAACCATTCAATGGTTCCCCCTCAAAAGAAACTTCAGCCAAATCTATCACCTGCTTATAAATAGCGTGCAGCGTATCTATTTTATCAATGTGTTTGTGCTGCGAGTAATAACTAATCAGTTTGTTAATCACCTTAAAAATGGCAAATACAAAAGCCTTTGTTATCTTTTCCTCTTCATTGTCGTTGCTTAGATTTTCTTTAATCGTCAGCAATAAGTTAGATACCGTCTCTAAAACTGGAATCGAACCTTTTTCCCATTTTTCGAATAACAGAAGAAACATGTCCGTAGGCTCAGAGTTTAAATCTATTATCTTTTGATGGGTAATAAAAGTATAATTATTTTGATTAATAATATTCACCAAAGCAGTCGTCTTTGCATAAGGCTCTACCAATGGATGGGTCAAAATATCCAACACATCTTTATAGTACAAGACATAGTTTTTTGCATTTCTGGACAGGGCATTCGTATGCATCTTAAACATCTTTGCAATCAATATCTGCGCAGGATTATTTTTACTCGAATAGCCCATCGTAATATTCAAAGCACCCACTGTCGATGGCAATGAATATAAAAGCGGAACCAAGAGGTTTTCTTCACCTAGAACTACCGCAACCTTGTCTAAAGTTGTGTTGGGATTGTCCTTGATGATGTTTTCAATGATGCCACCGGTGACTTTAGCCTGACCAATAGTCTTTGGCGTCCCAATAACTTGAATATTTTTAGTTTGCGAAAAATCATCTACAATCCATTCAAAAGGATTCGTTTTATAATGTTTCCAACTTTCTTTAAACCTCCTAACAAACAGCCCTGCATCATGATAAGGATCATTAAGAAAAGTTTTATCGACGTCCCAATAAATTTTAGCCTGATCAGCAGCTATCAGATGTTGTATTATCTTTTCTTCGGCGGCATTCAATGCGTTAAAACCCGCAAATAGATAGTGCTTTTTAGTTATCGACTTCGAAAAAACATTTAGATTCTCAACCGCTTGGCGATAAATTAACCCTTGGTAGCCTACTCCCATTTTAAGCAGGTGTGCATAAAACGATTGATAATAATTGGGTAATAATTTCCAAAAATCGATGTAGTTTTCGAGTAATTGAGTTTTGTTTTCTACCTCAATTCCCCATTTTTTAATATCCTCAATATCTTTTAAGTAAGACAAAACATGAGTAGGGTCTAATAAATAACGATCGATTTCATTAAAGTCTTGCAGCAATGTTTTTGCCCAATTAGCAAACAACTCAAAAGATTGTTGACTTGACTTTTCAGTAACTGACAAATAGACTTCATAAAACTCGAACAACAATTCGATTGGATCAACGGAACGTATTCCTGAAATATCCTGAATAAAATCTTCAATACTAATAATTTCAGGAGAAAGAATATTATGGTCAACTTGCCTTTTAAGTGCTTCGATTAAAAATATTTTAGCTCTTTTGTTTGGCAGCACTACTATCGTATCCTGCAGTTTTCCGGAGTAATTTTCTATTAAAACCTGCGCAATTTTATCTAAAAAAGAAGTATTTATCATTTTATAAAAATAAAAAAACGCCCCGATAAATCGCGGCGTTTTTGATAAAAAATTTAGAAAAAAATTATTCTTTTATTAAAGAAATCTCAACTCTTCTATTGTGCTCTTTACCTTTAGCGTTTTTATTTGAGTCCATTGGCATAGTTTCACCAAAACCAGTAGATTCTAACCTATTAGTTTCAATACCGTTTTCTACTAAATAATTTTTAACTGCAGCAGCTCTATTTTCAGATAAAATTTGGTTCATTTCGATAGAACCATCGCTGTCGGTATGACCTTCAATCAAAAATATTGAATATGGATACTCGTTCAAGATACTAATAATTGACACTAAAACTGGGTAAGTTTGTTTTTCGAAGCTAGATTTTCCAGAGTCAAACAATATAGTTTTACTGTACTCATTCAACTTCAATATAACCTCTTCTGATACTTCAGGACATCCTTTATTTACAACAATTCCTGCCACTTCCGGACATTTATCATCTTTATCTAAAACACCATCTCCATCAGTATCTGGCCAAGGACAACCTGCATTTTGTTTTGCACCTGCAACAGTAGGACATTTGTCTTCTTTATCAGCAATTCCATCTCCATCAGCATCTGGACAGCCTTTCAATGCAGCTAAACCAAATACATCTGGACATGCATCATCTTTATCAGAAATACCATCTCCATCAGTGTCAGGACAACCGTTTAATTCTTTTAAACCAGCAACTTCTGGACAAGCATCATCTTTATCCGCGATACCATCTCCGTCAGTGTCAGGACAACCGTTGAATTCTTTTAAACCAGCAACTTCTGGGCAAGCATCATCTTTATCCGAAATACCATCTCCGTCAGTATCTTTTCCTCCAAATTTGAAAGTAAGACCTGCAGTATGTTGGAAATGCGCTGGATTACGCGGGGTGCCTACAAAGTCCTCTCTATCACCAAATGCTTCTTTGTAAGACGTTGCAATTGAAAATCCTATATTTTCAGTAAACCACAAAGTTAAACCAGCACCTGGATTTACTGTTCCAAAAAAAGTATCCCCAAAAAAAGTATAACCCCCGCCAAGGTGTAATGAAGGATCCACAACTTTAGATTTAATTAGGTTCATAAAGCTATATTTAACAGTAGCATCAAGACCATAATACATTAAGTTACCCGCATCAGTCACAAAGATTCTGTTTACTGGAGCATTGGCGTCATATTGCACAAATTTATCGATTTTGTTTAAAGAACCTTGAACTCCAAAAGAGAAATTACTCCCTAAATACTTAGAAACTGATATATAGGACACCGAAGGAACATAATTCCAATTTTCTTTAACTGCAAATGGTTGAGAAAAATCCATCTCGATTCCCCCATTTCCGCTACCAGCACTCACTCTAGTATCTACTGCATTAACTCCTAAGGACACGGCCCATGGATTATTATTGTCTTGCGCGTGAGAACTCAAACCCATCAACATCATTACAACGACAAAAATCTTGTTAACATGTTTCATACTTTATTTTTTTTGATTACAATTTAGCTAATTAATAATTTAGCTAATTACTTACAAAAGTACTGCATAAATTTT
>JBLIKQ010000045.1:0-17321 GCA_047635475.1 Porticoccaceae bacterium | reverse complement strand
AGAGGTCGAGAACCTCAAAATTTAATCATAAAGATTATGTCAGTAAAAATTAGATTACAAAGACACGGTAAAAAAGGAAAACCTTTTTACTGGGTTGTAGCAGCAGATGCTCGCTCAAAAAGAGATGGTAAATATTTAGAGAAAATCGGTACTTACAATCCAAACACAAACCCAGCAACTATCGACTTAAACCTTGATAGCGCAGTTAAATGGTTGCACAATGGTGCTCAACCAACTGAAACTGCTAAAGCAATTCTTTCTTACACAGGTGCTTTATTAAAACATCACCTTGACGGTGGTATCCGTAAAGGGGCCTTGACTCAAGAACAAGCTGATGTAAAGTTAGCTACTTGGTTAGAAGCAAAAACTGGAACAGTTGATGCTAAAAAAGAAGGTTTGACTAAAACTCAAGCTGACGCTAAAGCTAAAGCATTCAAGGCAGAACAAGATGTAAATGCTAAACGTTTAGCTACAGCTGCAAAAGCTGAAGCAGACGCTATTGCTGCCGCTACTCCTGCTGTTGAAGAAGAAGTTGCTGAAGTTGAATCAACTGAAGAAACTCCTGCTGCAGAAGAAAACAACGAAGAAACTCAAGCATAAATTTAGAAGCGAAGATGCGTAAAGAAGATTGTTTCTACTTAGGCAAAATCGCCAAAAAATTTAGTTTTAAAGGGGAAGTCCTTGCCTATTTAGACACGGACGAACCAGAGCTATACGAAAACTTGGAATCAGTGTTTGTTGAATGCAACAAACACTTGGTCCCTTTTTTTATTGAAAGTAGCTCACTACACAAAAACGATTTCCTTCGCGTTCGCTTTGAAGACGTTAGTAATGAAGAAGAAGCCGATGCCATACTTGGTAACGATCTTTATCTGCCAATAAAAATGTTACCCAAACTTAGCGGCAACAAATTCTATTTCCACGAAGTAATTGGTTTTGCAATTGAAGACAAGCGTCTTGGCTATGTTGGAGAAATCCAGTCTGTAAATGACACCACTGCCCAACCTCTTTTTGAAGTATTGAAAGGGGATATAGAAATCCTTATACCCATGATTGACCATTTTCTTGTCAAAATTGACCGTGAGAATAAAAAAGTTATTATGGACTTACCAGAAGGCTTGATCGAGATGTATCTTTAGAAAAGTTTAACCGGTTAATTGTTTATTCGGTTATTGATAAAAATCCAAATAAACACTCTCATTTACATGTCAAAATTTCAATTCAAACAATTCTCAATAGAACAAGACCGTTGTGCCATGAAAATTGGTACCGATGGCGTTTTACTTGGTGCCTGGATCCCAATCGATAACAATCCGTTCAGCATTTTGGATATTGGAACTGGAACTGGGATAATAGCCTTGATGTTAGCGCAACGCAGTAATGCCGAACAAATTGACGCACTGGAAATTGACGAAGAAGCCTACGAACAATCGGTTGACAATTTTGAAAACTCTCCATGGAGCGATCGTTTATTCTCTTTCCATGCAGGACTAGACGAATTTATCGAAGAGCCCGAAGACGAATACGACTTGATTGTTTCTAACCCACCTTTTTATAGCGAGGATTACAAAACTGAAAGCATACAAAGAGACACAGCACGTTTTCAAGACGCCATGCCTTTCGCAGATCTAATCAAAGCAGCCGCCTTATTACTATCAGAAAACGGCATTTTTTCCGCGATAATTCCTTTTAAAGAGGAAAATACTTTTTTAACTCTTGCCAAAGAATATGGGCTTTACCCTTTAAAAATTACTCGTGTAAAAGGCACTCCTGCAACTGAGGTTAAACGCAGTTTATTAGCTTTCGGCCGCAATGAAAATCTTGATTTCATTATTGACGAGTTAGTCATTGAAAATGCCAGACACATTTATACACAAGAATATATAGAATTGACAAAGGAGTTTTATTTGAAGATGTAACACTTAAAAAGTCCATTTCAATAAAGATTGACCCGCTGTACTATTAACCAATTCATCTCGCATAAGTTTCTAAGCCTCCATCTGATACGGCTTTTAAAACTACGTCTCCAAATAAACAACAATTTTATTATATTTATTTTAAAATATAACATTTACTGATAGTTTTGTTATATTTCTTTGTGTAAATTTGCACTGTAAAAACAACCAATCGTGAAAATTGCTTTAATTTTATGCCGAATTTATTAGCACAAGTTAGCAGTTTTTCTAGACTATAAAAAAAGCTCAATATGAAACCAGATTTATTTCAATCGCCAGATTATTATTTATTAGATGATTTATTATCTGATGAACATAAATTAGTACGTGATTCTGCGCGTGCATGGGTGAAACGTGAAGTTTCCCCAATTATTGAAGAATATGCTCAAAAAGCAGAATTCCCAAAACAAATCATCAAAGGTTTGGGCGAAATTGGTGGTTTTGGACCTTATATTCCTGTAGAATACGGCGGCGCTGGATTAGACCAAATATCATACGGATTAATCATGCAAGAAATAGAACGCGGTGATTCAGGTGTTCGCTCTACATCCTCTGTACAATCTTCTTTGGTAATGTATCCAATCTGGAAATACGGTAATGAAGAGCAACGGATGAAATATTTACCAAAGCTAGCCACTGGCGAATTCATTGGTTGTTTTGGTTTAACTGAACCTAATTATGGTTCAGACCCAGGAAGCATGATCACCAACTTTAAGGACATGGGAGACCATTATTTATTGAACGGTGCAAAAATGTGGATTTCTAACGCTCCTCTTGCTGACATTGCCGTAGTTTGGGCAAAAGATGAAACAGGAAGAATTCACGGACTTATTGTAGAGCGTGGAATGCAAGGTTTTTCTACCCCAGAAACACACAACAAATGGTCACTTAGAGCTTCTTCGACAGGGGAATTAATTTTTGACAATGTGAAAGTTCCTAAAGAAAACTTGTTGCCAAACAAATCGGGCTTAGGAGCACCACTAGGTTGCTTAGATTCTGCTCGTTACGGTATTGCCTGGGGAGCCATAGGCGCTGCCATGGACTGTTATGATACGGCATTGCGTTACGCAAAAGAAAGAGTTCAGTTTGACAAGCCTATTGCAGGAACACAGTTGCAACAAAAGAAACTAGCCGAAATGATTACCGAAATTACCAAAGCGCAATTGCTTACTTGGAGACTTGGTGTCTTGAGAAATGAAGGAAAGGCGACAACCGCTCAAATCTCTATGGCAAAAAGAAATAATGTAGATATGGCCATTAATATTGCCCGAGAAGCAAGACAAATATTAGGCGCAATGGGAATATCCGGAGAATACTCCATCATGCGACACATGATGAATCTAGAATCCGTAATAACATATGAAGGAACACACGATATCCACTTACTAATAACGGGAATGGACATCACCGGAATTCCTGCTTTTAAATAGAAATAAATCTATTGCAGTATTTAAAAAATCGATAGTAAAAGCTTCTTAAATACAAGAAGCTTTTTTATCTTTACGCCAAAAATAAGACCTATGAATATTCCGCAAATTAACAAGACAATTGAACTGCAAAAAAACATCTTGTTGCAACATCCGCTTTACAAAAAGGTCAAAACGATTGAAGATTTAAAGTGTTTCCTTGAAAACCACGTGTTCGCAGTATGGGATTTCATGTCGCTATTGAAGGCTTTACAGTCTAAATTAACCTGTACCACTACGCCTTGGTTCGCTACCAAAAACCCCGAAACCCGCTATTTAATCAACGAAATCGTCGTTGCTGAAGAATCTGACCTATCTATTGACGGCCGTCGTCAAAGCCACTACGAAATGTATATTGAGGCAATGCAGGATTGTGGAGCAAACACCGCAGAAATTGACAGCTTTTTGGCAGAAGTGAATTCATTACAAAATATTTTTGTCGCCATAAAAACAAGTGGATTACACCCTAACGTAAAAGCGTTTCTAGATTTTACCTTTAGAGTAATTGAAGAAGGAAAACCACATGAAATAGCAGCCGCTTTTACCTTCGGACGAGAAGATTTAATTCCAGATATGTTTACGGCTATCTTGAAAAATTTTCAGGAAAACTTTCCCGAAACCGATCTAAGCAAATTGATTTATTATTTTGAACGACATATCGAACTAGATTCTGACACCCACGGTCCTATGGCCATGCAAATGATAAATGAACTTTGTGGATCAGATGAGCAAAAATGGGCAGAAGTCGAAGAAATAGCTAAAATGTCTTTAGACAAGCGCATCGGATTATGGGATGCAATCGAAGAAAGCCTTACGGCCAAAGTAGCAATGGCTTAAAACTAAATACCTTATTTGCGTAACTAGTATTAGAATTCATTAAACAATAGTCTATCTCTAATGAAACAATCAATACTAGTACTAGTTACGTTTTTATCAACATTGCTTTTAGCCTATTGTAGTGCAGAAAATCCAATTTTTGAAACTAGGCCACTGCAGACAGGATTCCAAACCTCTACAACTAATTCATCTGAAAGCATTCCTATAGTAAAAACGCCAGCAAACTATTAACTATTTAGCATTAGGAGAAACCTACACCGTAGCGGAAAGAGTATGCTAAAGCTGCAAGTTTCCAAAATAACTACAACAAATCCTATAAAACCCTAGTACCGCGGATACCTATTTATTAAAGGTAATTGCACAAACCGACGGGACTACAAACAATTTGATTTTAGGGATCAACAACCAAAATTTGAATCCCAATTATGATTTTGTTAGCTTATTAATTGAAGTAAACAATCAGTACCATAACAAAGCTTTTTCACTTTACGAAAAAGAATTTCCTGAATTAGTAAACAAAAGTATCGATTTTGCGAATGGAGATAAAAACAAAGTAATAGTAGTATCTATTTTAGACTATGTACACAGCTCTTTTGTCCAAGGCTCCGGACAAGCATCTTCAATCTCCCATCAAATAGATAATTACAATGCTTTTGCCAAAAAGTACTGCGACGAAAATAACATTGTCTTTATTGGCATTACTGAAATTACAAGAAAAGGCTTAATGGATAGGGAACTCGTGGCGCAAGACGGATTACATCCATCAGAAAAAGCCTACTCACTATTTGTGGAGCGAATAGCCCCGGTAGCTGCTAGAATCTTAAACAAATAAAAAAGTCCCAACATATTGGGACTTTTTTATTAATATTCTGGAGCCAACTCCAGTTCTAGACCTTCTAAACTTTCGGTGATTGGGATTTGGCAGCCCAAACGACTATTTGGCTTGACGTAGAATGCCTCTGATAGCATTGCCTCTTCATCATCTCCCATTTCAGGTAAAGCAGTAGCATTAAGCACGTAGCATTGACAGGAAGCACACATCGCCATTCCGCCACAAGTTCCTTCGACAGGAAGCTCATATGCTTTACACAGCTCCATGATATTCATAGCCATGTCTGTTGGCGCTTGCAGATCATGAACTACTCCTTCTCTATCTTTAATCTTTATTAATACATCCATTTTTTAAATATTGGAATTGGTTGGTTAATTTATTGTATGGTTTTGCGTTAGGGATAGAAGCAGTCCGCCGCGTCGGACGCAGATAGCTCGACCGCTATTAGAAAATAGGCTTGTCAGCGATAGCTTAGACAGCCTTTTTTCTAATAACAGAAACGCCCTTATAAACATTTAAAGAATATTTACAACAGTTTCAATTTGTGGAGCAAACTTTTTGATAGTAGTCTCCACTCCAGCTCGCAGTGTCATTTGGTTGACACTGCAACTGGTGCACGCTCCTTCAAGTCGTACTTTAACATGTTTGCCTTCCTCAATGGAGACTAGCGAAATGTCACCGCCGTCAGAATTCAAAAAAGGCCTGATTTCTTCCAGTGCTTTTTCAACTTCAATCATTAATTCATCTGTAGTCATTTTATTCTGTTTGAAAGATTTAAAACTTTAGTAATCTAAAGCGGTAATCTTATATTATTTTTTTTTTACCGCTGAACAACCTGCCATCGTAGTAATTTTAACAGCTTCGGTAGCGGGTAAACTTTCATTTCTATTTACGACTTCTTGCACTACATTTCTGGTTACCTCATCAAAAATATGCTCGATTGGTGATGCTGTTTGCATTGCTGCAGGACGACCATAATCTCCAGCCTCACGAATGGATTGTACAATTGGAATTTCTCCTAAAAATGGAACATTCAAATCTTCAGCAAGATCTTTGGCTCCTTCTTTTCCAAAAATATAATATTTATTTTCAGGTAATTCTTCTGGCGTGAAATAAGCCATGTTTTCAATAATCCCCAGAACAGGCACATTGATGGCCTCAGACATAAACATTGAAACTCCTTTTTTAGCATCGGCTAGAGCCACAGCCTGAGGTGTGCTTACAATTACGACACCGGTAATCGGCAAGGATTGTACAATCGAAAGGTGAACATCTCCAGTCCCTGGTGGCAAATCAATTAGCATAAAATCCAGTTCTCCCCAATCAGCATCAAATATCATTTGGTTCAAGGCTTTCGAAGCCATTGGTCCTCTCCAGATTACGGCCTGACTTGGCGCTGTAAAAAACCCAATAGAGAGTATTTTAACTTCGTAACTTTCAACGGGTTTCATTTTTGACTTACCGTTAACTGTAACTGACAAGGGTTTCTCGCCCTCCACATCAAACATGATTGGCATAGATGGTCCGTAAATATCAGCATCAAGTATTCCTACTGAAAACCCCATCTTAGCTAAAGTTACGGCTAGGTTTGCTGTAACAGTAGATTTCCCTACTCCCCCTTTACCAGAGGCAACTCCAATTATATTTTTTATTCCTGGAATTACTTTTCCCTTAACTTCAGGTTTATCAGCAACTTCTACTTTACTATTGATTTTTATTTTAGCATCAGGGGATACTAACTCGAGTATCGCTTTTTTGATATCGTCTTCCGCCCGTTTTTTGATATGCATGGCTGGTGTATGCAAAACTAAATCAACCACTACCTCATCTCCAAAAGTGACTACGTTTGCTATAGCTCCACTTTCTACCATATTCTTTCCTTCTCCAGCTATAGTAATTGTCTCTAAAGCTTTAAGAATGTCTTTTCTCTCTAATTTCATTATAAGTTTACTATTTTCAATTGATTTTTATAGCCGAAACGTTATGTTTATTTAAACTCATTTCAGATTGTAAAGATAACTGATTAAGTTCTTATAACAGTCCTTTTTGCATTCCATTTAACAATGCAAAAATCAGCAGACGTTATCGTGAGATAGCAGTATGTTATTTAACTACTGCAAATAAGGGAAGCTTTAGATTTCTTCAACAAACTGTATCCCGAGCACTCTTATTATTCCATTACATCTGGAGTCCAAAAGTGTTTTTCGAAATCGACAATTTGATTATCGACTACCACAATTCCTTCGCTCTCTAACAGTTGCTGCATAAGGTTTGTGCCGTCAAAATGGAATTTTCCAGTCAGCAAGCCGTTCCTGTTTACCACACGATGCGCAGGTACATCATCCTTGCTGTGCGAGGCATTCATCGCCCAACCTACCATCCTTGCAGATCTTGCCGTTCCCAGCGATTTGGCAATAGCGCCATAAGAGGTCACCTTCCCGTAAGGAATTTGCTTAGCGATCGAATATACTCTTTCGAAAAAATTGTCGTTCGACATGGATTTAACTTATTTATGAAGAAAAAGCAGGCTTATTTCTCTAGGTAGTAGCTAACGATATTAAATAAAGTTACTACTGCAACTAAACCAGTGATACTACCGATAATCGTATTCATGTTTCTCAACAAATAGTCAGCCTTGGTTTCAATTTTCTGAAAGAATGTAACATAAAAATAAAAAACAAGGGCGGAGCCTAATACTACACCACTGACAAAAACAAAGATAGATCTTATGTCAAAGGAGAAAAGATCATAGGATGATAACGTAATACTAACAAAAACATAATATGGAATAGGAAAAAAATTGAGCGCCGACAGCAAAATACCCAGAAAAAAACGTTTCTTTTGGCTCCTCTTTTTAATTTTAGTTTTTTTAATTTTTGGCGCTTTTGCAAATACTAAAAAGTAGAACGTTAGCGCTCCAAATATGCCAAATCCCACTTCACGTAATAAAATAACTATATCAGGGCGGATGTCTATAACTCTAGCGAATAAAACAGCTAGATAGGCTTGAAGAAATATAACAATTACCGCACCAAGTACGAACCAAAACGCATTTCTTTTCCCTTCTTTGAGATTCACTTTAGCTGCCGTCATATTGATTAATCCTGGAGGACTAATCCCTATGACAGCGCTTATGAAGCCTAAAAAATACGCTAAGATTAAATTCATTTAGTTAGTTTCACACATTCAATATTGGCAACTGCTCCAGATATAGTCGTCCTATTATTCTTTAATTCTAAACCGAATATACGTAATTGCCTTGTTAACTTCCAAATATTGTTTTTCATAAAAAGTCTGAAAGGCGGTCACTTCCTCTGGACTTCCTTCATTTACGTACACATTATGATTGGCGTACAACACTTCATGACCCTCACCATGCAGCAACCCTAAGGTATATCCATGCATGAATTCGCTATCGGTCTTAAGGTTTACGACACCGTCTTTCTTTAACACTGTTTTGTACAATTGCAAAAACTCCGAGTTAGTCATACGATGTTTCGTTCTCTTGTATTTTATCTGTGGATCTGGAAAAGTAATCCATATCTCATCGACTTCATTTTCAGCAAAAACATGATTTATCAATTCGATTTGAGTTCTAATAAAAGCCACATTATGTAATCCTTCATCAACAGCAGTCTTGGCACCACGCCAAAAACGAGCTCCTTTGATATCGATTCCTACAAAGTTTTTATTTGGGTATTTTTGAGCCAAACCTACAGAGTATTCTCCTTTACCACAGCCTAATTCTAACACTAACGGCTTGTCGTTTTTAAACAAATCAGAATTCCACTTGCCTCTTAAAGGAAACAAATCTGAAACTACTTCTTCTCTTGTTGGCTGAAAAACGTTACTGAACGTTTCGTTTTCCATGAATCTTTTTAACTTATTTTTGCTTCCCACGGTTTTTAAAATATTTGCGCAAAATTAAGGAAATATATAAGACCGAAGGGAATGGCAGTGAATTATTTAATATTCATATCGGTTTTAGGAATAAAACTTCTCGACCCCGTTTCTACTTAGCCCTTCTTTATTTGCAAAACTTATAGTTTTTCAGTAAAAGATGAAAGTGACAGTTGTTAACTACAATAACAATTTACGTGAGCGGTTTGACTTATTCAAAGGCAATATGACAAAAACCTTTTTAACGTATCGAGAACTTTAACTCATTCCAATAAAATAATTAATTCATGAGTTAGCTATAATTATTAAAAGTGGTTCTTTCCATCGTAACCTTATTGTACTTTCTATACTATTTTTCAAAATAAAAAAATTAGGATATTCCAAGAAAGTCGAAACAGAATGTATCGAGAAATATTTTAATCGACACAGTCAATCGAAAACAGAATTTCATCGTGTTGTGACAAGTTCAACTCACTAATGTAAACGCTTTTTTAACAGCAGCATGTTATTTAAGCTAGGCTATTGGGGTTATTTATTGAGAAATACATTATTGCGAATTTGCACAGCTAACTAGACATTAAGCTATCGCCTTAGTGATTGTAGTTTAATTAGTAGTTGGTCTTCTATAGTCGCTTTAATCTTAACCACTTCTTCTACATTGTCATTAGGAACGGTCATCGACAAAACATAGTGTTTAATTTTCCACTGCTGGCCTATTTTCACCAATACTCCTGAACCTCTACAAATTTTCATTTGGGTACTCAGTAATTCATCAAACCAAGCTAATTCTCCAATCTTGTCAAAATAAATGTGACGTTCCACAGCAGTAAAATTCCATGCTTTCCCCTTATCAAAAAAAGGTTTAGCAAAGGCTTGAAATTCCGTTTTATTCCAATTCTCAGTCGCATCGGTGCCAATGAAGATAGCGTCTTCGGTCATGAAATTGAAATAGTCTTTGTATTTAGCCTCAGCTGCGGCTTTATGCCAGTAGTCAAGCACGCTATTTATTTTTTCTTTTTCTTTTTCTTCGCCAGTATTAATTACTGTATAAGCAGAACATAATAAAAAAGCTAATGAGAGAAGAAATATATTTTTCATGCCAAAATAATT
This sequence comes from Porticoccaceae bacterium, assembly GCA_047635475.1. GTDB lineage: Bacteria > Bacteroidota > Bacteroidia > Flavobacteriales > Flavobacteriaceae > Flavobacterium. The sequence goes on along the minus strand of JBLIKQ010000045.1, from coordinate 7,221 downwards.
TTAAATTTTTTGCGTCCGACTAAAATTCTTTGTCTTAACCGATGTTGATCTCTGATTTATACTAAAATAAACCCTTTTAATCCGAAAAGGTAAATATAGCATTTTAAACCAAGTAATTTCATCACCTGAATAGATCCCGTTGGCTCATTCCATTTTTTACGAAGACAGATAAGATAGAAACATGGCTTTGCTGCCTTTATGCTTATACAATAGTTCTCCTATTCCCTCCATATAAACCCAAACACATTACCCCTTTACAAATAAAAAAAATGACAGCTTTCTTATTTAAGAAAACTGTCATTTTATATTTATTTGCAAAGCCTAAAGACTGGAGTTTAATGTTCTTTTTGTTTTTCAAAAGAAGTTGACAGTATTTTTTTCATCTTATCTAAAGCACCTTGAAAAGCTTTCTCTGTAGAATCAGCATGATCAGTAACCACTAAAGGCTGCATCTTTACAGGACGAGCTTCTATAACGCATTTTTTATCATTGGTACCGGTCTTATCGCCATTCTCATCGGCAAAGTAAACTTCAATACGAGTTATTTTATCATCAAAGCGCGAAAGCGATTTTTCCAATTCACTAGAAAAATAAGTTTCTTGTCTTTCGTTTCCTTCTAAATTTTTGTCGGTGTTGATTTGTATCTTCATATTAATATCAATTTATGATTGTCTTTCAAATTTAACTTTAATAACACGAAGAAACGAAGCAATTAGTAAAACATTATGACAGCAGAAAAAATAAAATACATCTAAGCATTTATGAAAAATCAATTTAAAATCATACCGTTCAACCCTCTATTAATGCTACTCGTCTAATTTATAGCTCGAAACAAAAATTACCATTTTATATTTATAATAGAAAATGCAAACTGTATGAAATTCAAAATCTCTCCTTTTATCGTTATTTTTGAACCAAATTATTATCTAATCTCTTGCTCGTAAATATAAATATTTTAAATTAAACGAGACCAAATTATATTTATCTGGCCCAGTCGCCTACTTACAATTGACCTCATTAATTTTTAATTTTCAACTTACTTTTTTGATAAGTAAATTGATTGTACAAAAAAAGCCAGTCTTTCGAATGGCGTTTTTTAAAATTATAAATCTTAGATTCCCAACTACCCTAGCCCTGATGGCAGCGCCATCATCTTGTGGCGGGGTTAGCCACAAGAGATACAGCGGAAAGAAGGAAGTGGCTACTTATGATTATTTTGGCAATGCTTTATATCCCATATTGTACAGTGTGAAGGCTTGAATATCCACGTTTTCCTGAATGGTGGCCGAAACTGATTTTCCAGCTCCGTGACCCGCTTTGACATCGATGCGAATCAAGGTCGGATTGTTTCCAGCTTGTTTTTCCTGTAACTCAGCCGCAAACTTGAAACTGTGCGCCGGCACAACCCTGTCGTCATGATCGCCTGTTGTAACCATTGTCGCTGGATATTGTGTGCCTGCTTTTACATTGTGGACTGGAGAATAGCCTTTGATGTATTTGAACATGGCCTGGCTGTCCTGAGCTGTTCCGTAATCATACGCCCAGCCTGCTCCTGCGGTGAAGGTATGGTAACGCAACATGTCCATTACGCCCACGGCCGGTAAAGCGACTTTCATCAACTCTGGACGTTGGGTCATCGCTGCCCCGACGAGCAAACCTCCGTTTGAGCCACCGCGAACAGCAAGAAAGTCAGAGGAGGTATATTTTTGCGCTATCAGGTATTCCGCAGCTGCAATGAAATCGTCAAACACATTTTGCTTTTGCATTTTAGTTCCCGCATCATGCCATCTTTTTCCGTATTCGCCACCACCTCGTAAATTAGGTACGGCAAAAACACCACCGTTTTCCATCCATACTGCATTAGAAATGCTGAAACTTGGCGTTAAACTTATATTAAACCCACCGTAACCATAAAGCATGGTTGGGTTCTTCCCGTCGAGTTTCAGTCCTTTTTTGTGCGTGATGATCATTGGGATTCTCGTACCATCCTTTGAGGTATAAAAAATTTGTTTGGATTCGTATTCCTCACTTTTGAAATCCACGTTTGGCTTTTCATATACTGCTGACTCTCCTGTTTTAGGTTCCAACGCATATATCGTTCCGGGCGTCGTATAATTGGTAAAGGAATAATATACTGTTTTGTCTTTTTTCTTTCCGGTAAAACCGCCCGCTGTTCCCAGTCCCGGTAATTGAATATCACGAATCAGTTTGCCAGAATAGTCGTATTGCTTTATTGCCGAAACGGCATCGATCATATAATTAGCAAAAATAAAACCACTACAGGTTGATGGAGACAATACATTCTCAGTTTCAGGAATGAAGTCTTTCCAGTTTTCTGCTTTTGGATTACTTACATCCACGGTTACGATGCGTTTGTTAGGCGCATTTAGATCAGTAACTATAAACAGCTTGCTTCCTTCATTGTCCATAACATAGTTGTCACTATTGAAGTTATCGACTATGGTCACAATGCGACTGTCCGGCTTGGTCAGATCTTTTATGAATAACTCGTTTCCGTAAGTCGAAGTCGAAGCGGTAATAACCAAATAATGATCGTCCTCCGTCACGTTTCCGCCAACATATCTTCTTTTTTGGTCTGCGCCAAAGATCACTTTGTCCTCTTTCTGCGAAGTTCCCAGTTTGTGGAAGTACAATTTGTGCTGATCGGTTTTGGCCGATAATTCGCTTCCTTTTGGCTTATCATAACTAGAGTAATAAAAGCCTTCGTTTCCTCTCCAAGACAAACCGCTAAACTTCACATCGATTATGGTGTCTTCCATAATTTTGTTTGTCAAGGCATCCATCAAGATCACTTTTCTCCAGTCGCTTCCTCCTTCGGAAATGGCATAAGCCACTTTAGAACCGTCTCTCGAGAAATCTAAGCCGCCAAGGGAAGTGGTTCCGTCTTTAGAAAACGTATTAGGGTCCAGAAAAATAGATTCTTTTCCAGCTTTGTCTTTTCTATATAGCACTGACTGGTTTTGCAAACCGTCATTTTTGTAGTAATAAGTAAAATTACCCTCTATAAACGGGGCACTAATTTTTTCATAATTCCACAATTTCTCTAGCCGATTCTTTAAGGCATCGCGAAAAGGAATCTGTTCTAAATAGCCATAGGTTACTTTGTTCTGTGCTTCTACCCAAGCCGCGGTTTCGGCAGAGCGGTCGTCCTCTAACCAACGGTAGGGATCATTGACTTCAGTGCCAAAATACAGATCAACCGTTTCTCCTTTTTTAGTTTCGGGATATTCAATTGGGTTTTTATCTTGTCCAAAAGATGCTATTGTAGGGATTACCGCCATAATCAGAATTAGTTTTTTCATTAGTATCGTTTTATTGGTTAGAACAAAAATAAGGAAATAGTTACTGTGTAAATGACGGAAAGTATTAAATAAAACCAAAAAAAGCGCTACTCTTTCGAATAGCGCTTTTTAGAATGGTTGACCACAGAACGAGGTACTTATTTAACTTGAACTGGATATGTAATTTGTGCATCTGTTGCACCACCGGCATTGCTAATGTCGCCGGATGCAACTCCTTCAGCATTTTTAATTGGCTCGTGTCTCAAAATGACTACTATATTTCCTGTTGTTGCTACTGTAGCTGTTTTCAAAGTAAATGCCAAACCAATAGGCTTCCCGTTAGCATCTGCATCGGTATATGTGAAAGCTCCAATGCCCGCGGGAGCTTGAAAGAACAATTGGTGCTCAGCCCCCTCTTCTTTTATTTCTACCGTAATATCCTCTGCCGGATTTACTATTTCATTTAGAAAAGTAACAGTACCCGTATAAGTCGTATTAACCATTAAGTCTCCTGAAATCGTTACTACTGGCGCATTAGGTCCATCCCCGTCAAGATCTCTAGAAGTCAAGGTTACCGTCTGGCTTCCTGAAGTCAGAGTTGTGGTTACCGTTGTAATCACTTCTTCCTCATTTACTGCAATTGGATCATCATTACTACATGATGAAAAAGAGAATACTGATATTAATACGATTACTATAATTTTTAAATTTTTCATTTTTTTGTGTTTACTTTTTAATAATTGAATTTTAATTGAATTTGAAAGTTTCTACCCATTTCATCAGCAAAAAAACGTTGCCTGTTAAGGTAGTCCCTGTAATTAGTGTTTAAAATATTTTGAATAGAAAATGCGACTGTTGCATTGGTTTTACCGAACGTTTTAAAATTCATTTCCGAATAAAAGTGCAACAATTGATACCCTGGTGGAGGAGTACTGATGTCTACCAAAACCGGAGTCAATTCATTATTCACCACAATATTTGTTGTGAAGTTATTATCAGGAAACTGATTTTGACGCAGCACGATTTCGCTTTTCAACTCGAGTTTCAAATCATGCCATTCTCTCTTTGAAAACTGAATTTTGTTGCTCAGGTCCAATGGTGGAATATCGATTAAGGATTCCTTGTTTGTGATGTCTTTTCCGTTAACATAGGCCAAGGTGAAATCGTGCTGCCATTGTTTGCCTATTTTCCAATGGGTTTGGACATCAACTCCTACCAATCTTGCATTGGTCTGCTGGTATTCCCACACAGGGAAAGCACCACGAATAGTCGTTTCAAAACCAACAGGGCGCAAGAACATGAAATTACGAATACTGTTGAGAAAAGGATTAACCTCAACCGAGAAAGTGCTCCATTTTTTCTGCAGGGTCGTCGATAGTTTAACTGCTTGTTCTTTGTATAACGCTAAATCACCCAACTCGATAATCCCGGTAGAATGATGTAATCCGTCACTAAAGAACTCGGAGGGATTTGGGTTCCTCGTGGCAAGACTGATATTTGCATACCAATTCAGTTCTGCCTCAAATTCCTTGTGAAACCCGACACTAGCTGAAATATTATGAAAAATAAAACTAGGCTTTGTCAACCATTGATTGCCTTGTTCACCTACTATAAAACCATCGAATTGCTCCGTATAACCTCTTTCCTCCCATCGTGATTTCAAATAAAACTTGGTGGCATCCACTCGGGAATAATCATATCGCAATCCTGAATCTACCGAAAAACTATCCGATACATCATAACTGACAATATCATAAGCCCCAAATTCGATCCGGTCAAAATTAGGAATCAGCGGTTTTATTCCTGTAGCCGGATTTGCAAAATTATTCTGAATAGACGTATTGAATCCAGTTTTAAAGCTCCAGTCGTGCAATGCTTTCTTATAATCAACATTAACGGCATGCGTGGATAACTCCAAATCTAAAGCCGCTAAATCATTAAAATCTCCCCTGCGCACATCAAACTCCAATCTTTTATTAAACTGAAAAGAGTACTGTACCGCCAAAGAAGCCGCTTCATCGAAATAGTAATTGTAGTTCATTTTAGCCAAATGATGCTGCACTTTTTGCTTTGGATTTCTAATGCTATTCGTAAAATCATTGACAACCGAAGGTATTTGATTCGTAATGGAATTATACAAATCGTTTACATTACCCGTATGTGACGCGCTCAAAATTCCAATAGTCGTATTGTAATAACTGTAGTACCCGGAAATATCATATTTCTTGCCAGTGAATTTTACATCACCAGAAAAATTAGATTCCCGATTCCCTGAATTAGACAACACATAATCCGGCGCTTCTTTGTCACCTGAATACTTGAATGTTCCCAATGCGTTCCAACTCCAGCCTTTATTATTTCCTTTGTGTAGACTCGAACTAACGGAACCGCCTCTGCCATTGGACGCTAAATTCAGAATAGTTTTACCAAACAGCGTGTCCCTTTTTACCGAAACCGGCTCTATAACCACTAAACCACCCACGGCATTACCGCCATATTGCAGCCCAGAAGCGCCTTTGATCACCGTGATCTTTCCGGCGGCATTTACATCAAAATTGGGTGCGTGTTCCGTTCCCCATTCTTGGTCTTCTAAACGAACATTGTTATTGATCACGGGAACTCTACTCCCGAACAAACCATTGATTACTGGCTTCACCACTGAACTCCCTGATTTCAGACTGGAAACACCCGCTATTTCTTTCAAAACATCTCCAAGTGTCTGATTGCTGAATTTTTCAATTGTCTCTGTTTTAATCTTTTGTTCCAAAATCGATTTGTTCAGTGTATTGGCTTTTTGTCTGATGACTACTTCCTGCAGTTGGGCCGTATTTTGTCTTAGAGCAAAGTTCAAAACCTGATCTCCATCTAAATTCACCAGAGTATCAACAGACTGAAAACCAACATAGGACACGAACACCTTACTGTTTCCTGAAGGCAATCTCTTAATAAGATAATTACCGGAAACATCCGAAGATTTCGTTTTTGTTCTTATGTGTATGTGACTCCCAGAAAGAGGTATTCCCTCACGGCTAGTGATTTTTCCACTCACTGTATTTTGCGAAAACCCTGAGGTAAACAACAAACAGAAGCAGAAAACAAAGTAAATTTTATTTTGCATTTCCCTAGTTCAAAATATATAAACATGTAAATCACTTCCAATATTTGAAAATGATGTATTAATATGGATATTATTTTAAACCAATGGAGGACCTCGAAGCGCAAAAAGGCTTCCTTTGAAGAATGGTGTAGTTTCTTTTGAAATAGCTAATGAACTACCTGATTTCAGTATTAAATTACTTAGCTCAGAAGAATAAGCATCCGTAGACAAGAAACTACTTATACTAAAATTACATAAATAACAGCTATGAAATTTATTATGTTGATGCGTAATTTCTGTGCCAGAAGTCAGTTTATGATAGCATTTTTTTTCAGAAAACTCCTTTAATACATGTTCATAACTATGTACGGACTGGGTCAGCATTGAAAACAACACTGCAATCGTTAATACAAGGTTTAGTATAGAAAATTTCTTTTTCATGTTAGGCAAATATAGGCATACTGAAATACAATTACATTTGATTTAGCAAAAAAAGCTATAAAAATCATACAAAAAGTATTTCCATCTATTTATACAGTGACGCAACTACGTATTACCTGTAGAAGTTATGAAGAGTAGACCAATTTAGCTGCAACCAAACATTCAGCCAACTATTTAAACATAAAAGCCATCTAAGTTTTTTGTGTGAAAAATAGTATAGAAAGGGAGAAACTTCTCGACAGATAAAAGAAACAGAAACATAACGGAATTACAACCGCGACTCAACTAACATGACTTATATGGTAAAAAAATTAGCGGTAATTAGCTACTCTAAATATCTTAATGGTTTAAAAAAATGATAGTGCTTATGTATAAAAACTA
>JBLIKQ010000044.1:0-17830 GCA_047635475.1 Porticoccaceae bacterium | reverse complement strand
TTTACGAAAAAGAATTCTTCGTCAAAAAAAGGCATAAAAAAACCATCAAAAGAACTGATGGTTTTGATAAATATCGACTTATGTTTATTTTTAAAGTAAAAATCTTGATGTAGAATTTTTTCTTTTCTAAAGTTTGAAAGTATTTTTTAAGAACAAAAAATTTGTTTCTGCGTTAGTTAGTTTTTTCCAATTTTAAACGTAAAAGATTCATTTCTTTTTGCAATTCTGAAATTTCATTTTTTAAATATTCGATGTTATTTTGTACCAAAGTGATATCTGCTATTTTTTGGTCGGTAGTCCTTAATAGTTCAAATTTTGCAGTATTATTTAATTCGAGTTTTGCTACTTCTAAATTGGCATAAGCAACAGAAAGTGAATTTTTAATCTCTAATATCCGATCAGTTATGACCTGTTTTTGGTCTTTCGCCGCTCTTTCTAATTCTAGACTCTCTTGCTCAGCGATCTGAATCTTTTGTTTTTGAATTTCTTGTTGTTGAAGTCGGTATTGTTGGTTATTTTTTTCGGTTAGATTATTTTTTTGCTCTAAGTTGTTTTTTCTCTTTTCTTGTAAATAATTTGTGATGAGTAGTCCAACAACTAAAACGAATATTACAGTAACATAAAACAAGTTTTTTTTAGTTAAACCCAGAGGCTTTTTATTGTCAATAGTTATTTTATTCTCTGGTCTTGAAGGAGCCGTTGTCGGCGACTTTAAAGTAGGGGGAATGGTAGCCAAAATACTTTTTAGCTCTTCTACTTCCCCAGCCTTCTTCCAATCTTGCATTCCTGCAGACCAAACTGGCGTTGTTCTACTTATTTGTTTTGACTTTAACTTTTCAAAGTCAAAAGGACCCTCGCTTTCTTTTCCGTTGTGTAGGTAGTACTTTTTCATGTAGTATAAGGAGTAATTCTTTATTTCGAAACTAGTTTTTAACTTTTAAAAGCGCGAAGGAATTCCATTCGTAGCTTTTTATTCCATTAATGCATTCTTTATAATTTTGCTTCAATCAAAGAGCGATTTTTATCAATCGTGCAAATAGCGCGCCATACCTTTATTTCATATAATAATTTCAAAGGGAATCCCGAACTGTCAGAATGCGAAAATCTTAGGTAATTTTTTTTTCCATCAGCTGTTTGGTAATTTGAATTACTAGGGTTCAAATTTTCGTAACTAAATGTTTTGATCTGCAGCTTTAGTGAAAGTTGCTACTGATAAGTAGATTTTTTATTGACAGTTGTGAATATATTATCGCTTATTGAACATTTCTATTGTCTTAGCAATGGCTTCATCGAAATTCTCCCAAGTGGTTTCTGATGTCAAATCGGTAGCGATAAATGTTTTGTTAAACTTTGATAATAAGGTAAAATATACGTATCCGCCTAGCTGCAGCTGAAAAGCAGCGTTAAGTGTTTTATCTTTTTCATCAATTGCAAATGTTTTTCCAACTTGTGCGTTGAAGTACTTAAAAAGACTTTTCGTATCCTCGTTATTTTCAATTAATTGCCAGCGTAAAATTTCTTGTGCTAAAACGTTTTCACGAAGTTCTTTGGTCCCTTCTTTTATAAAACTTTTTAAATTTTCTAGATTATCTTTTTTCTCATCAATGGCCAAAAGAGATTTAAAAAAATCTCCTTTTTGAGCAAAAGTCAACAGCAAGCCTTTCATCCCTCCAAAATAACGATAGATAAGTGCTTTTGAAACGGTAGCCTCTTTTGCAATCGCGTTAATTCCAACGCCTTGCGGTCCCTTTTCCTCGAGGATGTCTAGGAAGGCTTTGTATATTTTTTCTTCTGTTGCGGCTCTGTCTTTTTTCACTATAATTTTTCTAGGTTTAAAACACTTCCTAAAGCAATTCCAGTTTCTTTTATTTTTGGATAATGCTCCTTCATTAATTCGAACATAAAAGCTAGGGGCACTTCATTAAAAGCTCCGTAATCCTCTAGGTACTCCATGAAAATCTGATTCCCTGTTTGGTCAAACTCTTGAAATATAGAGTCGGTTTCCCCATCAAATTCAAGTACATTAACGTTTAGTAACTCACATAATTCTTTGTTAAAAGCGGGAGTCGCTTTAATCCATTTGGAGTCCAGATAAATTTCTATATATCCGTGAGGAACCAATACGTCTGAACCAAATTTTTCTACAATATGATCCACTGCGATATGGTTTTTGACTTTTGCCAGTCCCAATCTTGCTGGAATATTCGCCGCTCTAAGTATTGCAATTAAAATTACTACTTTGTCTATGCAGTGTCCTCTTTTCCGTTCTATTAGTTCTGAAGCTTTCCAATCTTCATTGATTAAACTAAAGCGATAGGGGTAATAAGGCCAGTTATCACGTACGTACAAATAGGCTTTTATAGCAAACTCTTTATCACTTATAGTTCCTTGACTCTTTAAAGTTGTAAGGGCAGCTTGTATTTTTTCGTCTGACAAATCAAAATGAAATGTCTCTTCGGTGTATTGTTTCATATGGAATTAAAAAAGTAAGCTTATTGTCATTTGCAATATTAAGACTTTAATTATTTATAATAATTATTCAAAATTAAATAAATAAAAGTATATTTGTTACCGTATGGTAACATTTTTTTAATATATGTTACCATGCGGTAACCTTAACACATAAATATGGAAGCATATATCTATGATTCAGTGAGAACGCCAAGGGGAATTGGAAAAGCCAATGGTTCGTTGGCAGCGGTGAGTCCAGTTCAATTGTTGACGACTTTGCTAAACGCCTTAAAAGAAAGAAATAATTTAGACACTAGCTTAGTAGAGGATTTAATAGTAGGCTGCGTTAGCCAGATTGGTGATCAAGGAGGGAATGTTGCGAAAGTTGCAGCTCAGTGCTCTAATTATGGGGACCATTTATCTGCAGTTTCTTTAAATAGGTATTGCGCATCTGGTCTAGAGGCCATTAATCAAGCGGCTGCCATGGTTAAATCAGGCTGGTCTGAATTAATTATTGCTGGTGGTGTAGAATCCATGTCCCGAGTGCCTATGGGTTTAGACGGTTCTGCATGGGTAATGGAGCCCGACGCCGCTTTTGGAAAATTTGTACCACAAGGGATTTCTGCTGATTTGATAGCCACAAAGTTTGGCTATTCCCGGAACGATGTCGACAGCTTTGCGGTTACTTCACAAAAACGGGCTGCTACTGCACAGAAGAATGGCTTTTTTGATAAGTCGATTATCCCTATAACAGATGTTAATGGTTTGGTTCATTTGGCTAAAGATGAGTATATAAGGGAACAAACGACTTTACAAATACTTTCCGGCTTGTCTCCCGCTTTTGAAAAGATGGGAGAGATGTTGTTTGACCAAACAGCAATAGATAAATACTTAGACATAGAAAAAATCAATCATGTGCATCATGCCGGTAACTCATCCGGAATTGTTGATGGCGCTTCATTAATGTTAATTGGTTCCAAAGAAATTGGAGAAAAATTGGGTCTGAAACCACGAGCGATAATAAAAATGGCTGCAGTAATTGGCAGCGAACCGCTAATCATGCTAGAAGGACCAATTCCGGCCACTGAAAAAGCGTTGCTAAAGGCTAATATGCGCGTTGCAGACATCGATATTTTTGAAGTTAACGAAGGTTTTGCAGTCGTTCCCTTGCGTCTAATGGATCATCTGAAGGTTGATCATTCTATAATAAACGTCAATGGAGGGGCAATTGCTATGGGGCATCCATTAGGGGCAACAGGTTGTATGATTTTAGGAACCGCTTTAGACGAACTAGAGCGTCAAAATAAAAGTACGGCTTTGGCAACGCTGTGTGTTGGAGGCGGAATGGGAATAGCCACTATTATTGAACGTATTTAAAGAAGGCATTGCCCCTTGGATCATACTGAGTATAACGATTACCTCACTCTAACACCAATGTTGATATGCAAATTGCATATGACCGATTGAAAATAATAAATAGAAACATATGAATGCGAAACATATAAAATATAGCGTTGACAATGACGGAATTGCTTTTGTCACTTGGGATGTAGCCGATTCGCTCGTTAACATTATGAATGAATACACTATGGCGGAGTTTTTTTTAAACATAAAAAAAGCCATTGATGACGATGCCGTAAAGGGTATTGTTATCAATTCTGCCAAAAGAGATTTTATAGCCGGGGGAGATTTAAAGTGGTTTTTAAATTACGACAAATCCAAACAAGAATGTTTTGATATGCTGATGCAGACCAATACCTATCTGAGGGAGATGGAAAAATGCGGTAAGCCAGTTGTTGCCGCCATAAATGGACTAGCGTTAGGTGGTGGTTGTGAAGTGGCATTGGCTTGCCATCACAGAATTATGAGTAACCATCCCAAAAGCCAAATTGGATTAGTGGAATGTTCAGTGGGTCTATTTCCCGGAGCAGGAGGGACACAACGCTTTTTAAGAATGATTGGCTCACAAAAAACGATTCAATATATTACACAGTCTAAAAAATTAACGGCAGAGCAAGCGTTAAAGGATGGGCTTGTTGATGCGATTTGTACCCCAGAAGAGGACATCAATTCCTTAGCTAAAAACTGGATACTAAATACAGGCACAACGGAGCAGCCTTGGGATAATAAAAGATTTAAAGTTCCAGGAACTCCATTAGGTGTTGGGCAAGTCTCGGGTATTAGCGAGTTTTTTAGTGTTGCTAATGCCATGGCTTATAAAACAACGCATGGGAATTTACCGCATATTAAAAACGTGCTAAGCGCTATTTATTACGGCGCCGGTTGTCAGATCGATAAAGCTTTGGAAATCGAGGCGAGGTATTTTGTGGATACCTTATTTAGTAAGGAAACTAAAAATATAATTCGGGCTTCCTTCTTGTTTATCAATGATGCGGCCAAAGGCAAATCAAAGCCAAAAGGATACCACAATACTTCTTTCAAAAAAGTGGGTGTCATAGGAGCTGGCATGATGGGTGCAGGTATTGCTTATGTAAATGCCAAAGCTGGGATAGAGGTCGTTTTAAAAGACGTGAGTCTGTCAAAAGCAGAGATTGGCAAAGACTATGTAAGTGCACAAGAACAGAAAAAGCGGGAGAACGGATTTACAACTGTAGTTAAAATAGAAGCTTTGCTCCAGAAAATTCAGCCATCTGATTCGGATACTGATTTGGCCAACTGTGATTTGATTATTGAAGCCGTCTTTGAAAACGAAAAGCTTAAAAACAGAATTACTACTGAAACTGAAAAAGTAATTCGTAAAGATGTAATTTATGCATCCAACACTTCAACGATACCGATATCTCAACTTGCGAAAGCATCGAGCAGATCAGATAAATTTATTGGATTACATTTCTTTTCCCCTGTCGAAAAAATGATGTTGGTAGAAGTTATTGTAGGTAAGGAAACAAGTGATACAACATTGGCGGCAGCCATAGATTATGTAATAGCTATAAGAAAAGTTCCAATAATTGTAAATGATGGACGCGGATTTTTTACATCAAGGGTATTTGGGAAATATATAAATGAAGGAATTACAATGCTCACCGAAGGCATAGCTCCTGCAGTTATAGAAAACGTAGCCAAAAAAATAGGAATGCCTGTGGGGCCTTTGGCAGTTTCAGATGAGATCAATTTACAATTAATGAAGGCGATTATGAGCGAAGATCCGAATTTGACCACTCATGAAATTCAATTAAAAAATACATTGGCTAACATTATCGAAATCCATAACAGGACAGGTAAAAAGGAAGGCCAAGGTTTTTATGATTATCCTAAAAAGGGAAAAAAATCGATTTGGAAAGAATGGGCAAAAATTTATCCCCCTCAAGGCAGCTATGATGAAGAGGAAGTGGGTAAAAGATTGCTGTTCGCCATGGTTATCGATTCCTATAAGTGCTTAGATTCGGGTGTTATCAGGGAATCTAAAGATGCCGATGTTGGTTCGATTTTGGCATTGGGTTTTCCCGTTTATACTGGAGGAGTAATGTCTTACATTGATTATATAGGAGCAAAGAAATTTGCTTTGTACAGCGAAAAATTAGCGCTTAAATACGGCGAACGATTTGCCTTGCCGGAAAGTCTGAAAGATCGAATTGAAAAAGTGGGAAGCGGTCGTGTTTTCTACAATAATTAAAGGATTATAAATAACAAAAAAAACAAAGCAAAATGCTACAGAACATATTATTAGAGAGAAAGATTTATGCATCAGAAGAACATAAAATGATGAAAGCCATGATTCAGGAATTCATTGCTAATGAAGTTCTGGATCAAATTGATGAATGGGAGAAAAAGGGTATGGTAAGCCGCGAAATATGGAAACGGGCCGGAGAATTGGGATTGTTGTGCATGGATATGCCAGAAACATATGGAGGAGGAGGATTAGACTTTTCGTTCAATGCGCTATTCATAGAAGAATTTGCAAAAAAGGGGATAAGCGGCCCTGGATTTTCTTTGCATTCTGATATTATAGCGCCCTATTTATTGAATTACGGTACCGAAGCCCAAAAGCAAAAATATTTACCATTAATGGCTAAAGGGCAGATTATCACCGCGATAGGAATGACCGAGCCCAATTGCGGAAGTGACTTGAAAGCCCTTCTCACCACGGCGGAAGATAAAGGGGATCACTATTTAGTGAATGGGCAAAAAACCTTTATCACCAATGGATTTATGTGTGATATGGCGATTGTGGCAGTAAAAACGAATTTAAATACCGAAGATGAAGGAGTTACGCTACTTATAATGGAATCAGGAATGGAGGGCTTCAACAAAGGAATTCTATTCAAAAAAATCGGAATGAAGTCCCAAGATACCGCGCAGTTATTCTTCGACAATGTAAAAGTACCGAAGGAAAACCGACTTGGTGACGAAAAAATGGGATTTAAAATTATGATGAAAGAATTGGCCCGAGAACGATTAACGGTTGGTATTGCTGCGGTTGCGACTGCAGAAGGCGCCATCGAAAGTACTGTTGAATACACGAGCCAACGCACCGCTTTTAAAACCCCTATCGCCGGATTTCAAAACACACAGTTTAAATTAGCGGAGTGCAGCACGCAAATGCAAATCCATCAGACTTTTCTCGATCGATGTATCGAATTGTTAATGGATCATAAACTAACCAGTGAAAGTGCTTCGATGATTAAATACTCTGCAACTGATATGTGTGGAAATGTGGTTGATGAATGTTTACAGTTATTTGGTGGTTATGGTTATATGTGGGATTATCCAATTGCCAGAATGTATGCCGATAATCGTGTGGCACGTATCTATGCTGGAACTAATGAAATAATGAAAATACTAATAGCACGTGGGTTGTTTAAAGACATGTTAAAATAATGGAAGAACTATTAAAAGAATATAAGGTCGTATCAACAGCAAAGGTGCAGTGGGGTGATATGGATGCGATGCAGCACGTCAATAACACGGTGTATGTCAAATGGGGTGAAATGGCTCGGATTGAATATTTTACTGCTCTAGGGGTATTTTCACCCAAAGAAACGAAAATTAAATTCGCTCCTATTTTAGGTTTTCAGTCGGTTAAGTATATTATACCTGTGGTATATCCTGACACGATACAAATTGGCACCAAAGTCGAGGAGATTAAGGCCGATAGGATCGTGCTGAAGTCATTTTATTACAGTGAAAAAATGGGAAAATTGGTAGCCATAAAAACACAAGAAGTAATCCCTTTTGATTATAAAACTCAAAAAAAAATCCCTGTGCCAGAAGAGTTAATCCTTGAAATAAATAAACTAGAAGGACTTTAATTTTTTGTAACCCTTACTTTAAACTCTATGCAGGAAATTCTGCCATTACAAGGAATAAAGATTTTAGATTTTAGCCGTTTATTGCCTGGGCCCCTCGGCACTCATATGCTGAGTCAGATGGGTGCTGAGGTTATAAAAATTGAGAGTCCAAAACGGATGGATTACAGCCGTTTTTTACCAGCCGCAGATTAATGGGGTGTCGACCTTATTCCATACACTGAATCATTTCAAAAAGCAGATAGTGGTGGATTATGAAAGCCCGGAGGGCTACCAGCCGATTATTGAACAGATAAGAACGGCTGATGTTTTGGTCGAACAGTTTCGTCCTGGGGCAATGGAAGGATTTAATCTTTCGTTTGAAACGGTACAGAAAATCAATCCTAACATTGTATATGTTTCGCTGACGGGTTATGGGCAAACTGCTGATAAAAAAGGCGCTGCAGGCCATGATTTAAATTATATGGCAGAAACAGGATTGCTTAGTATGAATAGGGATGAAAACGGAAAACCTATAATTCCCGGATTTCAGGTTGCGGATATCGCGGCTGGTTCGTTTATGCTTGTTGTTGCCTGCAGCAGCGGTTTGCTTGCACAAAGAATGCAGCAGAAAGCACAATACATAGATATTTCCTTGTATGATGCCACTGTCGCCGTTGGAGCTATAGTCCATGGGATGTTGCAAGGAAAAGTCGATTATGATAAAACGCCATTTTTGAGTGGCCATATGGTCAATTATAACGTATATGAATGCTCTGATAACAAATGGATTGCTTTGGGGGCTTTAGAACTGAAATTTTGGAATTCATTTTGTGACATGGTCGACCAACCATCATGGAAAACAGTTGAAACAGGAGATCTCGTAACTGGAGTTTTTGACAAACGATTACTCGAAAGTTTATTTAAAACAAAAACGCGCGATGAGTGGGTTAATAAGTCGAAAGTTTTTGATGTATGTCTTTCGCCAGTACTTGATGCATCCGAAGTGTATGACCTAAAACAAACGAAAGACAGGAGGCTGTTTTAGGATATTGAAGTTGAGGGAAAAACGATAAAAATTTACGCAAAACCCTATAAAAGCTATTCTGATTTATAAGTTTTTTTTGTATTTTAAATTAGATGCGAATGACTTTATTTTTATTGATTTAAAGACGGTAAATAGGACCTCCATGCGTTTGGAGACTTCAAAAAAATAACTTTTATTTATGAAAATTGGGAAAAAGAAAAGAAAAAATAAAGTTAAGGCGAAACGAGATTCAATAACATATATTCAAGCATATTATTTGACCTAAGTTTATTCTTATTATAAACCTAAGTATAACATTTTATAAATTATATTTTATTGAAATACGTTGCTTGATATTTGAACCGTTTATTTTATTAGCAAAAGTGTACTTTTGTATGATATATTTTACCTGATATTTTTTTGTGAGAAAAAAAAACAGAAAATTATCGTCAGGATTAGATTCTCGATACGTCATATTGTGTATGAATTTGGACTTAAATCATTCTTCATCGACAGCAATACTCCTTTTTGCACAAAGCAATAAGATAGAAAGTGCTTTGAAACCAATTGCTTATCAAAAAAAGCAGAATGATTTGCTATGGCAAAAAATGAATATCAAAGTTTTACAGACGATTCGTAAAACAAGCCTTCCTTATTTTATTTCAGATGAAAACACACAAGTCGGCGAGTCCTTTGGAGAAAAGTTAAGTGACGCTATACAAGTTGTTTTTGAAAAAGGATTTGAAAAAGTTATTATAATCGGAAATGACAGCCCGGGACTCACTATACATCATTTACAAAATGCATGTTTAGGTCTTCAAAATAATAAATGGGTTTTTGGACCCGACTGTACAGGAGGTACTTATTTAATAGGAGTTTCTAAATCTGTTTTTAATCCAGCCTTGTTTTCAAAAATAAGTTGGAGTACTACTCAAGTAGTAACCGAATTAAAAGCACTTTATGTAGAGGATTCAATACTACTTTCTCCTTTAGCCGATTTTAATACTTTAGCTGATTTTAAAAATGTACTTAAGGGTTTTTCTTTCTATAGTACTTTTAAAAACAGTTTAATTTCGTTGTTATTTCATCAGCAACCTTTAAACCGATTTTTAAATAAACACTATTCTTATGAGTTTATAGGATTAAATTTTAATAAAGGACCTCCCATTTTGGCGTAATTTTCAGCACTTTATTTTAAAATTATTTATCCAAAATCATACTTTAATGAAACAATTTTTCATGTTTATATTATTAAGTGTCACAACAGTTGTTGTCGCTCAAGAAGACTTATCGGTCTCCATCATAGATTTTAATACTCAAAAACCTATTGCTAATCTAGAAGTTTTATTAGTCAATATTTCTCGTAATAGTAGCACAAACCGTGTTTCTAATAAGGAAGGTAAAGTAACTTTTAGAGGAATTCCCGCATTAGACGGGTACCAAGTTGTGTTTGACGGAACTGCTTTATACTCAGCCCAAAAATCAGAGTATATAAATGTACGCTCGAATCAAGCTGCAAGCATTACTTTGTTTTTATCAGCAAAGGAATCAAACGAATTGACTGAAGTTATAATTACCAAAGGAGCTACTGCAAGAATCAATCGCCGTGATGCCGAGGTATCATTTGAAATGAAAGCGGCTGAAATTCAAGAAATCCCGGTAGAAGGACGTGATATAACAAGAGTTCTTTTTCGATTACCAAATGTATCACAGGCCACAGGCTTCTTTCCAGAAGCACCAAATGTGAGTATTAATGGAGCGAGCTCTTTATATACTTCCTACTTAATTGATGGATTAGACAACAATGAGCGCTTTCTTGGAGGTCAAAAATTTGCTATTCCGTCTGGATTCGTAAAAGATATTACGGTGCTAACTAATAATTTTTCGGCGGAATATGGTTTGACAGGAAGCGGAATCATAAACATCACCCCACGTTCTGGTTCAAACGAAACTACGGGAGAAGTTTTCTTTATTAACAGACCAGGGCCTGCAATTGACGGAAAATCTAGTTTCGCCCAAAGAGACTTATCAGGAAACCAAGTAAAAAATGGTTTTGCCCGTTATCAAACAGGTGTTGGAATAGGCGGTGCTTTAGTGAAGGACAAGACTTTCTACTATTTTAATTTTGAACACACCACAGATATAAAAGATAATTTATTAAATGTGCCGCAACTGGGCGTTACCGGGACAGTGAGAGGAACAAATAGCTTTGATTATTTTTCGTCAAAAATTGATCAAATTTGGAATCCTAATTTCAATTCTTCACTACGAGCAAACGTTGGTGTCATAAGTGTGGAACGCCAAGGTGGTGGATTAGACGGTGGTTCGACTTTTAAATCAGCAGGAAACGCACAGCAGCGTAATAGTATTTTATTAGCTTTTAAAAACAGCTATAAACTAGGAGATTTTTCAGGAGAAACTAATGTGCAGTACAGTCGTTTTAGATGGAATTATGCAAAGCCATTTAATCCTAATACTTCCCAAGTAACAATTTTAGGTGTAAACGATGAAACATTAGGCGTAATAGGTAATCCAGGTTATGTTTTTGACGCTATTGAAAACACGGTTCAGTTACAGCAGAAAGTAAAGTACTATGCAGAGAGTCATACTTTTAAAGCAGGATTGAATTTTATTAGAGGAGATCATCAATTATTTGGAGGAGGAAACCCAGTAGGTAATTACAGAGTAAAGCTAAATCAAAACCAAATAGATATTATTAAAAATAGTGGAGTGGGGGCAGATTTGAATGTAAATGATATTCCGATGGATGCAAGAGTTTTAAATTATAACGTTGAATTACGTCCTGCTTCTTTTGGAAAAAATCAAGATATATACTCTGCTTATGTTGAGGATTTATGGTCGGTTACTAATAGGCTGAATCTAGTTTTAGGCCTACGCTATGATTATGATAATTTATCAAAAGGAGGAAGTGATAAGGGAGATTACAACAACCTTGCACCTCGTTTTAATTTCAATTATAAATTGGACAATTCAAGTAGTTTACGTGGTGGATACGGAATCTCATATGATAAGGTCAACTATGCAGTTTATAGCGATGCTTTGCAGCAAAACACCACTTCTAAAAGTTATAAATTAGAATTACAGGAGCTGAAAAAACTAGGTATTTTACCTGCCAATACTAATATCGACGCGATTACTTACAATGGAAACTTAGGCGCTTCTGTTTCAGGAGTAAATTACTTACAAGGACCCTCGGCGGATGATTTGCAGGGTCAAAGAGAAAATATATTCTCTAATGAGCGAAGAATTTTAAACCCTAATGGTTATAACAATGCCTATGCTCATGAATTCGCCTTAGGCTACCAATTGCAGTTAACTGACGAAAGATTGTTTTTTTTAGATGTAGTGCATAACAGAGGCCAAAACCTAACCAGATTAAGAAACCTTAATGCGGCAGCTGAGTATACAGTTGACCCTAATAATGTTGTAATTAGAACACAGGCTGAAGCCGATGCTACAAGACCTATCCCTATTACTAACGGAGGTGCTACAATAAACGGTCAAAGAGTTACCGGTATTGCAAGAAACGTTATCGTTAGTGAGAATGAGGGAAAATCAAGGTATTATGCAATGAGTTTTAATTACCAAAAAACAAAAGGAGCTGATGACTATACGTATCGATTGAATTACACCTTGTCTTCAAGTAAAAATGATACAGACGGAATTAACTTTAGGGCATCGGATGCTAATAATTACGCAAATGAGTGGGGACCGTCAGCAAATGACAGAACACATAACATTAATGGGATTTATAGTTATTATCCATTCAAAGGAACAACAGTTACTTTAGCCGGTTTGCTGCAAAGCGGACAACCTATTAACCGAATTCCTATTGGTTTTGGAACAACAGATTTAAATGGAGATGGTGCTAGTTTTTCGGATGCATATCAAGGGAATAGTGACCGTTTTCCGGGAGAAGGCAGAAATAATGATCGTTTGCCATGGAGTACGACGTTTGATTTGGGATTGCAGCATCAGATTACAATTTCTGGAAATAATAAAGTAGAATTACGTGCTGATATTTTTAATGTTTTCAATGCAGAAAACTTAAGTGGATACAGTAATAATGCTACACAAAGCAACCAAATTCAGGGTGGATCTAGTGCTAGTGGATTGTTTACACAAAGAAATGCATCTCCACCAAGACAGTTTCAATTTGGAGTACGCTACTTATTCTAAACAAAATGGAAGTCCTGTGAAGCCTTTTGGTTTTGCAGGATTTTTTAATTTGCGTTAGGGATAGTAGTGGCATCCTTTTGTGAAGTTTACGAAACAAAAGATACAGCGAATAGCCCGCCCGCCTTTTTTTGGAGGGAACGCCCAAATAAAAATAAAATATGTTTATACTAAATGCAAACGAGCCAGAAGAACTGGCGAACTATTTAAAGCAGCAAAAATGGTTACAAGACGGAGAAACTATTGTTTTAGTGTCTAAGCCTGGAGAGGGAAATATGAATTGTGTATTGCGAATAGAAACGGCTGCACGTTCTTTTATTATTAAACAATCCAGAGGCTTTGTCGAGAAATACCCGCAGATTGCTGCTCCTGCCGCACGAGTACTTACCGAAGGGGCTTTTTACGAAAAGATAGCGAAATCTATGGAAGTGCAGCGTATCATGCCCGTGCTCATAGGTATTGATGCGGTTAATAACTTGATTGCTTTAGAAGATTTAGGGAAAACAAATGATTATTCCGTTTTGTATGATTTAGAACAAAAAATAACGGAAGAAGAGTTACTTCAATTAGTTAATTACTTGAATAGTTTGCACCAAGGTTTTCAGAAAACGATAGTTGATGGGGAATTGACCAACACAGAAATGAGAACATTGAACTATGAACATATTTTTGAATATCCTTTTAGAGAAGAAAACGGATTTAATTTAGATACGGTTCAAGAGGGTTTGCAAGAATTAGCTTTACCGTACAAAAAAGACTTAGCATTAAAACAAAAAATTGAGCTTTTAGGCTCGTTATACTTGTCAAAAGGGAAGTATTTATTGCACGGGGATTACTATCCAGGAAGCTGGTTAAAAACATCCGACGGAAGCAAGGTCATAGATCCTGAGTTTTGTTTTTATGGCTTGCGCGAATTTGATTTAGGCGTGCTATTTGCTCATTTGTATTTGACGCAACAAGAGGAATCTGTTATTGGATTAGTAAAGGAAAAGTACCATTCTTATGGGGAGTTAAACACTTCAATTTTAAATGGTTTTATAGGTGCTGAAATCATGCGAAGGTTGATAGGACTGGCACAATTGCCTTTGAAAATGGATTTAAAAACCAAAGCAGTGCTGTTACAGTTTGCTAAAGATTTAATTTTAAAATAAACGAAATATCATGAAAATTAAAATAATCGTATTCGCATTTCTGCTTTCGGCGCAATTGCAAGCTCAAACGAAAGTTTGGTTTGATACAGATATTATGATTGGGATGCCTGACAAGACACCACGCGAGGTAGATGATGGTATCACCTTGATTATGGCGCTGAAACAGCCTCAGATTAAAATTGTAGGGATTAGCTCGATTACTTATGTTGACTACAGCTATGATATTATTAATAAGATCCTAAAATGGCACAATAAAGGGGCTGCAATTCCAGTATATAAAGGATCACCAAAGGCAGATGATTTAGGTATTGAAAACGACGGAACTAGAGCATTATATGAAGCTTTAAAGAAAGATAAGTTGACTATTTTGGCTTTAGGACCTATGACGAATATTGCGACTTTGATTCAGAATCATCCTGATATTATCCCGCAAATAGATAAAATATCAATCTGTGCGGCGAGAACTCCTGGATTACTGTTTAACCCAGGAAACGGAAAATTGAATGTTTTTGATTACAACTATGAGTTAGACAATAAGTCCATGGATGTGATTCTTGAATCGGCTATACCACTTGTGTTTGCAGGATATGAGCCAAGTTCCTATACTCATATCGGGAATATTGATTTTGCTAGTTTAGATATGAGTGAAGAAGCTGATAAGTGGTTGTTTGATATTGTTCAACCTTGGATGGATAAAAACGAAAAATATTTTGGCGTTAGGGGATTTATCCCTTTTGATTGTTCCACTTTAGGAGTGATTACGCATCCGGAATATTTTACGTATCACAAAGACATTCCTATTAAAGTTAGTTATAAAAATAATGATGCACTACGGGTACAACCTACTATTCCCTTTAAAAACTTCTTGGAGGTTTCTTATAAATTTAAAACTAAAAAGAAAGTGGATTACGCCATCAGAGCCTTACAAGGTTTTGAAGAAAAGATCTTGGAGACTCTTAGTGTAAAAAACTAACAAAACTTTAAGACTTGTTTGAAAACTAGGTCTAGAAATCAGCGTATATTACTAAAAATGCTACGACCAAGCGATTATATCTTAAAAAGATTGTAGTAGCCAAGATGGATATGTGAAATAAATAGCATTGATAAAACAAAAATTAGCAACAGATGAAAATGAAATTAGTAAGTTACTTAGTAGTGTTTTTTACAATTGTAAGTTGTAATGCACAGACAAAAAAATTGTCATTAGAGCCAAAAAAAGATAAGGCAATTGCCGTTTTTGCCTCAGGTTGTTTCTGGTGTACTGAGCATGTATTTGAAGCTGTAGTAGGAGTAGACGAAGCAGTATCTGGCTATTCTGGTGGAGATGTAAAGAATCCGAGTTATCAATTGGTGGGTTCAAACACAACTGGTCATGCGGAAGCAGTTGCTGTTTTTTATGATCCAAAAGACGTTTCTTTTAAAGAATTGGTTAATGTGTTTTTTGCCTCGCAGGATCCCACAACAGCTAATCAGCAAGGTCCTGATCGTGGGTCTTCTTATCGTTCCATTGCCTTTTATAGAAATGCAGAAGAGAAAAAAATTATTGAAGACAAAATTAAGGAGCTTACCGCAAATAAAGTGTTTGCTAATCCTATTGTTACAGAAGTAAAGCCAATATCTGATTTTTATGAAGCGGAAGCATATCATCAAGATTATGTAAAAAAGAACCCCAATCAACCTTATGTAAAAGGGGTTTCAGTACCGCGATACAACAAGTTTAAAAAAACATATAAAGGAAAATTAAAACTTAAATCTTAAGGACATGAAATTATATAAACAACTAATAGTCTTGCCGGTAATAGCTTTTAGCGTTATGGCTTGCATGCAAGGTAATAAAAGTGAAAAAGCAATCACAGAAGCACAAGTATCGATCAAGCAACAACCGGTATTGTCATTAAATGATACCACGTTGAAGAAAGTCGTAAAAACAGATTCAGAATGGAAGAAGCTATTGACTGATAATCAGTATTATATTTTGCGCGAAAAAGGAACGGAGCGTCCTTTTCAAAATGAATTTAATAGCAATCATGACAAAGGCGACTATTTTTGTGCTGGCTGTAAATTGCCTTTGTATTCCTCTGAGACGAAGTTTGAGTCCGGTACGGGCTGGCCTAGTTTTTATGCTCCAATAAATAAAAACAGAGTAGAAGAAGTAGTTGATAATAGCCTAGGAATGGTGCGGGGAGAAATCGTATGTGCTCGTTGTGATGGGCATTTGGGACACCTTTTTGATGATGGACCAAAACCGACAGGTTTGCGTTATTGCATGAACTCGGGAGCAATGTTATTCCAAAAGTCAGAATAAATATTGGTTAATTATTTTGTTCAAAAAAAGGGCATTTGTTTCATTTGAAACGAGTGCCCTTTTTGGGTTTTATATCACACAAATTGACCTCCAAATAAGTAAAGTCTAATAAATAAAATCTAATCTAAACATTATTTATAAATGTGGTTATCTCTTAGCTTTAGTTTTCAAGATTTGGTAGTATATACTTTTCAAAAATTGTTTCGGGTTGTTGCGTTTTTCCATTTCTATAATTTCCAGATGTGATAACGACAACTGTTTCTAAGTAAGGAATAATAAAAATATATT
Organism: Porticoccaceae bacterium; assembly: GCA_047635475.1. GTDB lineage: Bacteria > Bacteroidota > Bacteroidia > Flavobacteriales > Flavobacteriaceae > Flavobacterium. The sequence goes on along the minus strand of JBLIKQ010000044.1, from coordinate 1,165 downwards.
GTCCCCCAGCTCCTCTAGCTTCAATTGCTTCAATACCTTTACCCTGAACTTGGTATGTATTATGCCACCATAAATATCCGTAGCCATTTTTATCTGTTGTGTTTTCTAAAACACGATAATTTTCAAAAGAACTTTCGATCCATTTTTCAGAGATTATTCTTTTTGAGTTCCATTTTCCTTTATTAAGATAGAGTTCTCCAAATTTCAACATATCTCTAGAAGTAAGATACATTCCTCCACCAAAATATGGATTTCCATTAAAATCAGTTTGTACAATGTAGTTTGATATCTCTAGTTTTTGAAACAAATTTTTATCCATAAATAACTCCAAAGGTTCTGAAACTAAAGAATCCATTGCAATTCCAAGTAAATATGGGTTTGCAGAGCCATAATTTGCTTTTGTATTGGGACTATTTATCATTGGAGCACTAAGCACTGCTGCTATCCAATCCTTTGCCATTTGATAGTTATCTTCAACTGCAGGAGATTTTGGATTGGCATTAATTCCATAGTCAATTGCATCTAATCCTGAGCTCATTGTTAAAAGGCTTTGAATATCTATTTTTTCTTTTAAACTGTCCTTTTGAGTTTGATATTTTGAAGGCAAAAAATCAAAAATTGATTGTTCAACATTTTTGAATAATGATTTATCTTTTACAATGCCAACTATCGCAGAGGAAATACTTTTTGATGCTGAACGCATATCATGTGGGATATTTGCATTATAACCATCAAAATATTTTTCATAAACAACTTTGCCACTTCTCGAAATTAAGACAGAGTGTGTATTAGGTAATGAATCTTTTAAAATAAGGCTTTCCATCTCTGGAAGTTGAAGAATTGACTTTTTATTTTCTGTATTGAAGCTACCTCTAGCCCAATCAGTTTTGGATTTTACCAAATCTATTCGGGTAATTAAATGGCTTCCCAAAAATATTCTTAACTTAATATTATTAGCTAGGAGTTCTGCTTTAAATTGTAATCCAGTTTTAATATCACTAAATGATATTAGATTCTTGTTTTTTTGAAAATTAGTGCACCAAGTACCTGTAAAGCGATTATCTCCAAAAATAGGATAGGCTTGGTAATCATTATCAGATCCATTTTCAATACTTAAATAGAAGTTTTGAGATTTTAATTTGTCCACCGTTAATAAATTCCATAC